>WHTC01000414.1 GCA_009379795.1 Nitriliruptorales bacterium
CGCTACTGGATCGGCTACCTGCTGTGCAGCGAGATGACCTCCACCCAGGTGCAGGTGCTGTTCCACGCCGCGCTGGAGGACCAGCACCTGCTCGACGGGGTCACCGGCGAGCTGCTCGGCTCCGACGGGCGGCCGCTGAACCGCGACGACGACGGCCCGCCGATCCTGGTGGCGTGGTCGGATATTCATACTGAGTGGTGCCGGCGCCCGGCCGCCGCCGCTGTAGTCCGATCGGAGCAGACGACGTGCTGACTTCTTGCCTGTTGAGCGTGGTGGCGGCCGGGTACCGCACCGAGGACGTGCGCCCTGTTGAGAACTCGGCGACCGACGAGCACGAGCAGCTGCTCGCACACGTTGGATCCCTGATAGCGAATGTCTGGTGCGTTGCGCTTCTTGCGGGTGCGGTCAGCCTGGCCGGCACGACATCGATGAGGAGACACGTGAACATCCGACTGGGCATCGACATCGCCTGCCGGGCGCCGCATCAGGCGTCGTGCGCCGACGAGCACGGCGAGATGCTGTTCATCGGGCACCGGTTCCGTACCGACCCTGACGACCTCGAGGGGTTGTGGGCCAGGCTGCCCGCCGACGCCGAGGTCATGGTGATCATGGAGCCCACCCGCAACGCGTGGGTGCCGCTGGCGGCCTGGTTCCGCCGACGCGGCGCCACGGTCGTGATGGTCCCGCCCGAGCAGTCCGCGGACCTGCGCGCCTACTACAACAAGCACGCCAAGACCGACCGGCTCGACTCCAAGGTCCTGGCACGGCTGCCGCTGCTGCACCCCGAGGGGCTGCACCGTGAGGACGCACTGGGACCGGGCGAGGCGCTGAAGCGGGCGGTCAAGATCCGCTCCGGGCTGGTGCACCGTCGTACCACCTCGATGGCCCGGCTCGATGCGCTGCTGGAGATCATGAGCCCGGCGTGGGTCGCCGCGCTCGGTTCGGACATGTCGCTCACGGCGCTTGGGTTCCTCGAACGCTACGGCCACCCCGTCAAGGTCAAGAAGCTCGGAAAGGCTCGTCTGGCCGAGTTCTTCCGCCGTTCGAGTCGTGGCGCGTGGCACCACGAGCGTGCCGCCGCGGTCATGGACGCCGTCGAGGCCACGGTGCGGCTTTGGGGTCCCGACGCGATGGACTTCGACGCGCTCGCGGACGACATCGCCGTCGAAGCCCGTCTCGCCCTGGCGGTCTCCGACGAGATCAAGGCGCTCGACCGGCGCATCGCCGGGCTCTACGAACAGGTCGACCCGGCCGGGATCGTGCGATCCGCTCCCGGCGTCGGTCGCGTAGGCGCACCACAGATCGCTGGCCGGCTCGGCGACGCCACCCGCTTCGCCAACCTCGCCGCCATCCGGTCCTTCGCCGGTCTGGTCCCCCACCAGGACTCCTCGGGGCAGGCCGCCCGCGCGGGCGGGCCGACCAAGGCCGGCGACGCCTGCCTACGCGAGGCGCTGTTCATCGCCGCCGACCACGCCCGCAAGATCGACCCGACCATCGCCGCTCGTTACCACCGGCTCATCGTCGAGGGCGGCAAGCACCACAACTCGGCGGTCTGCACACTCGCCGGAGTGTTGCTGACCCGCATCGCTGCCTGCCTGCGCAACGGCACCTGCTACGAGCTACGTGATACCGACGGCCGGCTCATCACCGAACAGGAAGGCCGGGCGATCGTCGCCGAGCGCTACACCATCCCGCCCAAGACGCGCCAGGCCCGACGGCAGGTGACCGCCCCCACCCGACAGCCACG
>WHTC01000104.1 GCA_009379795.1 Nitriliruptorales bacterium
CATGCCTCGACGTCGTCGCCGATGGCCAGGTCCTTGCCGCAGCGGGCGAGCGGCAGGCGCAGCGGCGAGGGGTCAGCGCTCAGCCGCTGGATCCAGTCCTCATCCGAGGCCGACACGTAGGACAGGGCCTGGTCCAGATACCCCTTCGACTCGCGGTCGAGGACCCCGTCCACCCCGAAGCGCTGCACCCACTTGCGCAGCTCACCGGGCGCCGGCTTGCGCTTGCGCAGATCGTGGTAGGACACCGGGACGCGCCGCTCGCTGAAGTAGCGCTGGGCCTTGCGGGTGGTCCTGGACTTGGCGAGCCCGAGGAGCTGCACTTCCATAACTGGGCATGCTATGCCGCCCGCTCGGGAGGGTCCCGTGCGGGCGCACGGACGAAGGGGTTGCCAGTGCTCGTCGATACCACCGTGTTCATCACCGGCGCCACCAGCGGGATCGGTCGCTCCTGCGCCGAGGCGTTCGCCAGGGCAGGGGCGCGGCTGCTGCTGTGCGGCCGCCGGGCCGACCGGCTCGCGAAGCTGGCCGCCACGCTCGACACCGAGGTGCACGTTTTCGGGCTCGACGTGCAGGACCGAGACGCGGTCAGCGCCGCGGTCGAAGGACTGGATCCGGACTGGGCGGGCATCGACGTCCTGGTCAGCAACGCCGGGCTGGCAGCCGGGCTCGCGCCGTTGCACGAGGGCGACCCCGAGGACTGGGACCGGATGATCGACACCAACGTCAAGGGGTTGCTGTACGTGACCCGCGCGGTGGTGCCAGGGATGGTCACCCGCGGCCGGGGCCACGTGATCAACATCGGCTCGATCGCGGGGCACGAGACCTACCCCAACGGCGCGGTCTACTGCGCCAGCAAGGCGGCGGTCGACCGCATCACGCAAGGCCTGCGGCTGGACACTCTGGGCTCCGGAGTGCGGGTGTCCACGGTGGACCCGGGAATGGTGGAGACCGAGTTCTCGGTGGTGCGCTTCCACGGTGACGCCGAGCGGGCCGAACAGGTCTATCAGGACCTGGATCCGCTCACCCCGGACGACGTCGCCGAAGCGGTGGTGTGGGTCGCCGATCGCCCTTCGCACGTCCAGGTCGCCCAGGTCGTCCTGCTGCCCAGCGACCAGGCGTCCGCCACCCGATTCGCCCGCCGCGGCTGAGCGGCGGGTCCTCTGTCACCCCTCAGCCGCCGAGCGCCGCCACGACTTCGTCGGCGGAGGGGTTGACGAAGAAGCGGTCCCCAACCTGCACCGTCGGGACGATCTCGTCCCCGCCGGTCGCAGCGCGCACGATCTCCGCCTTCGAGCGGTCCCGCCAGATATCGACCGTCCGATAGGTGACACCGCGCCGCGACAGACTGGCCTTCAGCGTCTCGCAGTACCCGCACATGGGACGCCAGTAGATGGTGACGTCGGACACCGGAACTCCCATCCCTCGAACGTTGACCGTCGAGGGATACAACCCGTCGCACCCAGGAAGCCTTCCCGCCGCGGCAATGCTGCACCCGCCGATGGGGCACAGTAGGTGGCATGGAGAACGACGAGAAGTTGGAGCGGTATTTCGCGGCGCTGTCGGCCGAGGCCGGCACGCCCCCGCTGACCCAGGAGGAGGCCCGCGCCGTGCTCGACCTCGCCAGGGTCGTCGCCCACACGTCCGAGCGCCGCTTCGCGCCCCTGAGCACCTACCTTGCCGGGCTTGCGATCGGCGCAGGCGGCGGTGGGGATGGGGCGGATCGAGCCGCGCGTGTGCGGGCGCTGGCCAAGGTCGCCGCCGATCTCGAGGGTGAGCAGCCGCGTGAGTGAGCGGCTGATCGCCAAGCGATCTGTCGTGCGGGTCCGCGACGGGGTCGCGGCGCGGCGCTTCGACACCCTCGTCGCCGAGGAGCCGATGGAGTTGCGGGTCAACGGCGACGCGGTCTCGGTGACCATGCGCACGCCCGGCCACGACTTCGAGCTGGCGCTGGGGTTCTGCCTGACCGAGGGTCTGATCCCCCACGCGCAGGCCGTGCAGGGCGTGCGCTACTGCGCGGGGCCGGGCACCGACGCCGGGGAGCACAACGTGGTCGACGTCGGGCTGCGCTCGGCGGAGCGCATCGCGCCCGAACTGCGCCGCAACGTCTACACCGCATCCTCCTGCGGCCTGTGCGGGACCGCCAGCATCGAGGCCGTCCGCAAGCGGCTGCCCGGGGTGGACGACGACGACCTGCAGATCCCCGCCGGAACACTGGCGACTCTGCCAGACCGGCTGCGGGACCGGCAGCGACTGTTCAGCCGCACAGGCGGCCTGCACGCCGCCGCGGTCTTCTCCCGGGAGGGCGACCTGCTGTGCGTGCGCGAGGATGTCGGCCGGCACAACGCCGTGGACAAGGTGATCGGCTGGGCGGCGATGCAGGACCGGCTGCCGCTGGACGGCACGGTGCTGCTGGTGTCGGGCCGCATCGCCTTCGAGATCGCCCAGAAGGCGCTGTTCGCTCGGATCCCGCTGGTCGCGGCGGTGTCGGCACCCTCGAGCCTGGCCGTGTCGCTCGCCGAGGACGCGGGCATGACCATGGTCGGCTTCCTGCGCGGCCCGTCGATGAACGTCTACACACGATCCGACCGTGTTCTGACGTGATCAGGGGCGGGGTCGCGCTGACCCCGCCCCGTTGTGCGCGCCGTCAGGCGGCGACCATGTTGTGCGGGTCGATCACGAACTTCTTGGCCGCCCCCCGATCGAACTCCTGGTAGCCCTGGGGGGCTTCCTGGAGCGAGATCCTGGTGGCGCCGACGTTCTTGGCGATGTTCGTCTTGTCGTGCAGGATCGCCATCATCAGCTGGCGGTTGTAGCGCATCACCGGGCACTGACCCGTGGTGAAGGAGTGGGACTTCGCCCAGCCGAGCCCGATGCGGACCCCGAGCTGGCCGACTTTGGCGTTCTCGTCCACACCGCCCGGGTCCCCGGTGACGTACAACCCCGGGATGCCCAGACGTGCGCCCACGCGGGCGGCGGTCATGATGTCGTTCAGGACGGTAGCGGGCTGCTCACCGGCGCCTTCGCCGTGCCCCCGGGCCTCGAACCCGACCGCGTCAACGGCCGCGTCGACTTCGGGCTCGCCGACGATCTCGGCGAGCGCGTCGGGCAGTTCGGTGACCTGGCGCAGGTCCACCGTCTCGCACCCGAAGCTGCGGGCCTGCTCCAGGCGCTCGGGGATCATGTCGCCGACGATCACCACGGCAGCGCCCAGGAGGTGGGCGGAGGTCGCGGCCGCCAGCCCGACGGGGCCGGCACCGGCGATGTAGACGCTCGAACCCGTGGTCACCCCGGCGCTGTGCACGCCGTGGTAGCCGGTGGGGAAGATGTCCGACAACATCGTCAGGTCCATGATCTTCTCCATGGCCTGGTCCTTGTCGGGGAACTTCAGCAGGTTCCAGTCGGCGTAGGGGACCATGACGTACTCAGCCTGGCCACCCATCCAGCCGCCCATGTCGACGTAGCCGTACGCCGCGCCCGGGCGAGCCGGGTTGACGTTGAGGCAGACACCGGTCTTGCCTTCCTTACACATGCGGCAACGGCCGCAGGCGATGTTGAAGGGCACCGAGGCCAGGTCGCCCTCCTTGATGAACTCCACGTCCCTTCCGATCTCGATCACCTCGCCGGTGATCTCGTGCCCGAGGGACTGCCCCTGTGGTGCGGTGGTGCGGCCACGGACCATGTGCTGGTCACTGCCGCAGATGTTGGTGGTCACGACCTTGAGGATCACCCCATGAGGGGTGTCACGCTTCTGCTCCTCGAGGCGCAGCTTCGGGTAGCCAAGGTCGTGGACTTCTACCTTGCCGGGACCTGCGTAGACGACGCCAGGATTGTCCGCCACTGATCGGCTCCTTGTCTCGGTGCGAGCGCTTCAGTGCGGCGGCGAACCGCTGGTGGGGCGCCGGGATCACCCCCTTCCAGGCGGCGAGAAAGGGCTTATCCTTCCCCTCCGGACCGATCCCCACGCCCTTGCCAGCCGCCCCACCTGGCGCGCAGGAAGTCGGCGAACGCCCCTGCAACCTCGGCAGGAAGGAGCGCCGGTTCCCGTCTGCGAACAGCGAGCCACCCCGAGTCCACGGTCGGGCGTGGTCGGAAGGCACTGGCGGGGATCCGGCCCACGAGCATGATCTCCCACCACGGCGCCCACCCGGTCGACAGGAGGGTCGTGGGGGGCCGGGCCGCGCGCTTGCGGGCGACCTCCCATTGCAGGACCAGATCCGCCCGCTCCGGACCGGTGACGGGGTCGTCGAGGAGCCGGCGCAGCAGCGCGGTGGTGTGGTCATAGGGTGGGCACGCAACCACCCGGTAGGGCGGACCGGGCAGCTGGACCCGCCGGAGGTCGCCGACAACGACGTCGACACGGTCGCCGAGGCCGGCCGAGCGCACCCGCTGCTTGAGCTTCCGGCCCCATACCGGGTCCGCCTCGATCGCGAGAACCTGCGCGCCCGCGCGCGCAAGCGGCAAGGTCAGGGCACCAGTACCCGCGCCGACGTCGACCACGACCTCACCGGGCCGCACCCCGTGGGTGAGGGCGTCAATGACCTCGCGGTCGCGCAGGAAGTTCTGGCCGAGCGCACGCCGCCGCTCGTCCCGCTCCGTCCTCCGTGAACGGCCCACGGCGACGGACCACCAGCATCATGGCTGCCATACCGCGAGGCTAGCCGAGTTGCGTGCCGAACGCAGGCACAGGGGTCCTGATCAGGTCGGGGTCGGCCCCAGGTCGCCGGGGACGTTGAGGTTGCGTGCGAACCGGGGCGAGGCAGCGACCGGCGCCCACTCCCCCGGCTCTACGACACGGGCGCCGAGTTGCCGCGCGACGGTAGTCACGGACCGCTCGCCGCGGGCCAGCAGGTCACGCAGGTCGGAGGCGCAGGCGCGTGACCACACGGCGTGCAAGGGCTGGAGGCGGCCATCGGCGTGCGGCAGGACGACGGCTTCGCCGGTCCAGGCGTGCGCGAGCAGCCGCAATACCCCGGGGTCCGCCTCGGGCATGTCGACGGCCACCACCGCGACTCGGGGGTGCGCGGCGCGCTCCAGGCCGGCAAGGATGCCGCCGAGCGGCCCGGCACCGGGCTCGGCGTCGGCCACCTGCTCGACGTCCAGGCTCGTCAGCCGCCGGCCGTCGCCGGAGGCTACGAGCACCTGGTCGCAGCATTCCCGCAGCGTCTGGACCGCCCGGTCCACCAGTCGCTGACCGTCCAGCACCAGGACGGCCTTGTCGCTGCCCATACGACGGCTCTGCCCACCGGCCAGCACGACCCCGCTCAACCTCCGGTGGGCATCACGGCACACGGGCTACGCCGGGGCGCCGACCGAGCCTTCGTGGACGGCCTCGACGCGAGCGATCTCGGTGTGCGGCGCGATCCGCCAGAACGCGGCCGAGCCGGCCTCCCAGTCGTCCAGCAGCGCCCCGCCGACGACCGAGCCGGTCAACTCGACGTGGCGCTCGACCAGTTCGCGCAACCGGTTGATCTGCGCGCCGTCGGGGCGGCGCGCCTCGACGAGTTGGTTGTTGACGCGTGCGAGGATCGCTGACCCGGCGTCGAGGACGTAGCACTCGCCGCCGGTCATGCCCGCGCCGAGGTTCGCGCCGGTCGCCCCGAGCACGACCACGATGCCGCCGGTCATGTACTCACAGCAGTGCTCGCCGACACCCTCGACCACGGCCAGGACCCCGGAGTTGCGCACCGCGAACCGCTCTCCCGCCCGGCCGGCGACGTACAACTCGCCGCCGGTGGCGCCGTAGAGCACGGTGTTCCCGAGCAGCACCGGGCGGTAGGCGTCCCGCTGGGCCCAGGCCGGGAGGCTCGTGTCCGGTTCCTGGGCGAACAGCGCGTCGTTGGCCGGCGGCCGGATCACGATGCGACCGCCACCCATCCCCTTGCCGACGTAGTCGTTCGCCTCACCGGTCAGCACGAACTCAACGCCGTCGGACAAAAACGCCCCGAAGCTCTGGCCGGCCTCGCCCGTGAAGCGCACGCTCACCCGGCCGAGCTCGGCACTGCCCGCGGCGTCGCCGAACTCCAGGCCGATCGCGCCGCCAAGGCGAGCGCCGACGGTCCGGTCAGCGTTGCCGACGTCGTACTTGAGGGTCAGCACCGTGCCGTCCCAGATTGACTCGAAGGCGTCGTCGAACACCCTGTCGCCCAACTCGCTGCGAGGCGCCTGGATCGGCAAAGACCCCTGGTAGCACCGCGCCTCGTCGCGCTCGCCCTCGACCGGGATATCGTCGCCGGCCTCGCCAGCGGTGTCGGGAGCGAACGGGTCGGCGAGCAACGGGGTCACGTCCAGCGTGAGCGCCCGGGGGTAGTCGCTGACGTCGCGGGGACGCAGCAGGTCGACCCGGCCAATGGCCTCGTCGAGGTTGCGCAGGCCCATCGCGGCCAGGCCGCGGCGGACCTCCTCGGCCACCAGCAGCAGGTAGGTCGCGACCATCTCGGGCGTGCCCTCGAACTTGTCGCGCAACTCGCGGCGCTGACTGGCGATCCCCACCGGGCAGGTGTCCCGGTGGCAGGTACGCACCATGATGCAGCCCTCAGCCACGAGCGCCGAAGTCCCGAAGCCGTACTCGTCCGCACCCAGCAGCGCGGCGATCAGCACATCCCGGCCGCTCTTGAAGCCCCCGTCGACCTGCACCCGGACCCGGCTGCGCAGGCCGTTGCGCACCAGGGTCTGCTGGGTCTCGGCGATGCCGAGCTCCCACGGCAGCCCGGCGTGCTTGATGCTGGACAGCGGTGACGCACCCGTACCGCCGTCGCAACCGGCGATCTGCACCGCGTCGGCCAGGCCCTTGACCACTCCGGCGGCGACCGTGCCGACCCCGGCGCAGGACACCAGCTTCACGCTGACGCTGGCGAACGGGTTGACCTGCTTGAGGTCGTAGATCAGCTGCGCGAGGTCCTCGATCGAGTAGATGTCGTGGTGGGGCGGCGGGCTGATCAGGGCCACGCCGGGCTGGGTGTGACGCAGCCGGGCGATCAGCTCCGACACTTTGTGCGCCGGCAGTTGCCCACCCTCGCCAGGCTTGGAGCCCTGGGCGATCTTGATCTGCAGCTCGTCGGCGTAGGCCAGGTACTGCGGGGTGACCCCGAAGCGGCCGGAGGCCACCTGCTTGGCCTTGGAGTTGCGGTCCCGGGCGCTGCCGCGGGTGGCGAAGCGCGCCGGGTCCTCGCCTCCCTCGCCGCAGTTGGACGACCCGCCGAGCATGTTCATCGCCATGGCCAGCGTCTCGTGCGCCTCGGGCGACAGCGCCCCCAGGGACATCGCGCCGGTGTAGAAGCGCTGGACGATCGAACCGACCGGCTCGACCTCGTCGAGGTCGACGGGTTCTGGCGCGGGCACCGGCTCCAGCAGGTCGCGCGGCTCGGTCGGCGTGCGCTCGTTCACCAGTCGGCTGAACTCCGCGTACCGTTCGTAGCGTCCCTCGGACATCGCGCGCTGCAGCAGGTGCGCGGCCCGCAGATCGGCCACGTTGTGCTCGTCGGTCAGCGGTGGGAGGTCGCCCTCCAGGCCAACGGTGCGGTGCAGGGCTCCCACCACGTCGGGGTTGGTGGCGTGATAGTCGCCGCCCCTCTTGTACTTGTAGAAGCCCGGGCTGGGCAGGCGCACCTGCTCGGCGAACGCCTCGGCGTGCAGCGCGAGCACGCCGGCGGCCAGTTCGGCCAGGCCGATCCCGCCGACCTTGCTCGGCGTGCCGACCAGGGCGGTGTCGATGACCTCCCGCCCCAGCCCGACCGCCTCGAAGATCTGCGCGGAGCGATAGCTGTCCAGCGTGGAGATGCCCATCTTCGACATGATCTTCAGCACGCCGTCCTCCACGGCGTGGCGGAAGTCCTCCTGCGCCTCACCGGCTGAGGGACCGCCCTTGCCGAGCCGGCCGCGGTCGGCCAGTTCGGCCAGCGACTCGAAGGCCAGCCGGGGACAGATGACATCGGCGCCGTAGCCGAGCAGGCAGGCGAAGGTGTGGGTCTCGCGGGCGTCGTCGGTCTCGGCGATGATCGAGGCCTGGGTGCGCTCCCCTGCCGCGACCAGTCGATGGTGAATCGCCCCGACCGCCAGGACCGAGGGCACAGGCGCGCGCTCGGAGTCCACGGCTCGGTCGCTGACGATCAGCAGATCCGCGCCCCCCTGCACCGCGGCGACCGCCTCCTCGCCCAGCGCCCTCAGGCGGTGGGCCAGCGCCTCCGGCCCGTCGGTGACGGGGAAGGTCGCATCGAGCCCGGCGACCTCGAAGGGGATCTTCGGCGCCAGGACGAGGTCCTGCAGGCCCTGCGGGTACATGATGAACCCGTCGAGCTCAAGCAGGCGGGCGGCCTCGGGCACCTCGGTCAGCAGCGACTGGCGGGGCCCGAGTTGGCTGCGCAGGCTCATCACCGCCCACTCCCGCAGGTGGTCGATCGGCGGGTTGGTGACCTGCGCGAAGCGCTGCTTCAGGTAGTGGTACACCGTGCGTGGCCGCTCGGCGAGCACGGCGATCGCCGTGTCGTCGCCCATCGAGGAGATCGGCTCCTTGCCGTCGTTGGCCATCGGCCGCAGGACGGTGGTCTCCTCCTCCTTGGTGTAGCCCGCGGCGATCTGGCGGTGGAGCAGATCCTCATCCGCGGTGCCGACCGGCTGACCCGGCGTGACCGTGCGCTGGTGGGCACGGACCCACTCGCCGTAGGGCTGCCGGGAGGCCAGGCGGCGCTTGATCCCGTCGTCCTCCAGCAGTCCGGGAAGCCTCCGGCGCCCGTTCGTGCTGGCGTCGGCGGCCAGGGCCGGGTCGACCAGCAGCATCTGTCCCGGGCCCAGGCGGGACCGCCGGACGCTGCCGTGCCCGGCCGTGCTGACCGCCCCCACCTCAGAGGCGCAGGTCACGAAGCCGTCCTCGCAGACGCTGTAGCGCAGCGGGCGCAGGCCGTTGCGGTCCAGCGCCGCGGCGACGCGCTTGCCGTCGCTGAACACCAGCCCGGCCGGGCCGTCCCAGGGCTCCAACAGCGCGGCGTGGTAGCGGTGGAAGTCACGGACGGTGGGGCGCAGGTCACGGCGGCCCTCCCACACCTGCGGGACGAGCATCGCCAGCGCGTGGTCGACGTCCCGGCCACCGCGGATCAGCAGTTCCAGCGCGTTGTCGAGGCGGGCCGAGTCGGAGTTGGAGGTGTCGATGATGGGCTCCAGCAGCCCCTCCCCGCCGGGAGCCTGCCCGTTGGAGACCGTGTGCAGCTCCGCCCAGTCTGCCCCCAGACGGCCGTGCCGGGCCCTCATGAGGTTGACGTTGCCCTCGATCGTGTTGATCTCGCCGTTGTGGCAGAGGAACCGGAACGGCTGGGCACGCTCCCAGGTCGGCAGGGTGTTGGTCGAGTAGCGCTGGTGGAAGATGCCGAACCAGGCGGTCAGGCGCCGGTCAGTGAGGTCGGGGTAGAAGTCGGCCAGTTGGTCCGCGGCGCTCATCGCCTTGTAGGTGATGGTGCGGGTACTCCACGAGGCGAAGTAGGCGCGCACGTTCGCTTCGCGGCAGGTCGCCTCCGCCCGCTTCCGGGCGACGTAGCAGTGCCGCTCAGCGGTGTCGTCGTCGACGTGGCCGCAGTCGAACAGCGCCTGCTCGATGCTCGGCAGGACCGCGCGGGCGGTGTCGCCCAGGACCTCGGGGGCGACCGGCACCCGCCGCCAGCCGAGCAGGCGCAGGCCCTGGACGGCGAGGCTGTCGGCGACGGCGGCGCGCGCGGCCTCGCGGGCGCGCTCGCCGGCGGCATCGTCCCGGCCATCAAGAAAGCACATCGCCACGCCCAGCCGGGCGGGCGGGCCGGCCTGGCCGTTCCACTGACCGGCCTCGGCGGCGAACAGGTCGGTAGGCAGGGGCAGCAGCACGCCGGCACCGTCGCCCGACCGCGAGTCGGCCGCCACGGCGCCGCGGTGCTTCACCCCGCACAGTCCCTCGAGCATCGCGTCGACGATCCATCGGGAGGGCGCGCCAGAAACGTCCGCCACCATGCCGATGCCGCATGCGTCGTGCTCGAATCGAGCGTCGTAAAGGGTCATTCGCCGTCCTTGTCGCCTCTCCCCGGAGCGGTACCGGCAGAAAAAACGGCGCCCGCCACCAGCGGAGCGCCGTCGCTCGGACTCAGAGTCTAGCCATCCATCCACCGTCCTCCAACCCGCCGAGTCGTGTTGAGCTCGTCCGCAACCGGGGAACTCTGACTGCCAAAGGGGTCCTTGGGAGGTGAACGCGATCGCCGCGCCGCCACTCGTCGGGCTCGCCGGTCTGCTCGACCAGATCGGCGGCGGCAAACGCGTGTATGCCGCGGGCAGGGCTGGCAGCTTCGCCGAGCAGGGTTTCCGGTCCGCGTGGGCACAGCTGTGCAGCGGGATCGACGTCGAGCGGATCGCCCGCCGCAAGACCGCCGCCGCGGTCGCCGCGGTGCGCCTGGCAGCCGTGGACGTCGCAACCCTGCACCGGGTTGGCCTGCGCAGCACCGAGGCGCTCGCCATCCTGCGGCGGGCCGTGGACGAGGTCGCGGAGCCACTGACCGGCACGCAGCGCGAATGGCTGGACGACGGGCTCGGGCTGCTCGTGGCCGAGCAGCCGGCAGTCGGGGAGGTGCCGCCGTTCGTGCGGGCGCTGTGCGTGCAGCCCCGAGCCATGCCCGAGCTGAGGGGTCAGGGCCGGTTCGTGAGCGCCCCCGTGAGTCACGCCGAGCACTCGTGGGCCGTAGCGGTCGGCGGGGCACTGTTCGCGGAGCCGTTCCGCGCCGACCCCGCCGACGCGTTCCTCGTGGGCCTGGCGCACCATCTGCACAACGCCCTCCTCCCGGACGCGGGCCTGGGCGGCGAGGCGCTGCTCGGCGACGCCCTGCCCATGGTGCGGGCCCGTTGCGCCGACGAGGCGCTGGCGCAACTCGACCCGCCGCTCCGCGACGACATCCAGCACGCCCTGCTGGCCACCCGGGACGCCGAGA
>WHTC01000169.1 GCA_009379795.1 Nitriliruptorales bacterium
CCCCAGCGCGAGGCTGTCGGGGAACCACAGCGGGATGCCCGTGAGCAGCAGCAGGATGCCGGTGACCAGGGCGTACCAGAAGTAGCCCTTCTGGCCGGCGTTGTAGCGTCCGACGTCCAGGTCGGTGTGCCCCTGGCTGGTGTAGGTGCGCAGACGCTTGGCCCACTGGCGGTCCACGGACCCAAACGTCATATCCCTGACCCATGCCACCAGCATCACGACGACCCCGACGGTGAAGGCGACGCCCACGACCGGATGCAGCCAGCGCACGGACTGACCGCCGCCCAGCACGTCGTACAGCCACGTCATGCGGGGATAGCCCAGCGCCAGTCCCGACAGCATCAGATAGACGAACGTCAGGGCCACGAACCAGTGCAGGATGCGGTCGAACAGCGAGTAGCGCACGATCTCGCCGGCTTCGCGATGCTCGCCGCGCTCCGTGCGCTCGACGGTCTGGCTCACGACCGGTCCCTCCCCTCCTCGTCGCCGGCCTCGGCTGGGCCAGCGTCGGCCGCGCCGGCATCGACACGGTCAGCGTCCTCGCGCGCATAAGCCTGGGCGATGACGTCCTCGTCGACCGGCGGCCGCTTGCGACCGGTTCGCAGGAAGAAGATCGCGGTCCCGAGCAGCCCGGCCCACATCGACGCCGACCCGAGCTTGCGAAGACCGCTGAGCGCTCCGAAGTACGTGCCGGGCACCTGCGGGTCCTCAGGCAGGTCGTACTCGGCGAGCATCTCCCCGCGTGGCACGACGTACATCATGTGCAGGCCCCCAACACCCTCGGGGTCGTACAGCATCGCGTTGTCGAAGCCGCGGTCCTGCAGCTTGGCGACCTTCTCCTCGCCGTAGGTGACCATCTCATCCTTGGTCCCGAACTTGATGGAACCGGTTGGGCAGGCCTTGACGCAGGCGGGCGTCAGCCCGTTGGACACGCGATCCACGCACAGCGTGCACTTGTAGACCTTGTGCGTCCGCTCGTCGAAGCGGGGGATGTCGAACGGGCAGCCCGCGATGCAGTACTTGCAGCCGATGCAGTTGTCCTGGTTGAAGTCGACGATGCCGTTCTCGTACTGCACGATCGCGCCCGGTGCTGGGCAGGCCTCCAGGCAGCCGGGTTCTTCGCAGTGCAGGCAGCTGTCCTTCTTGATCAGCCAGGCCAGGCCCCCGTCGTCGAGGTCGACCTCGTTGAAGCGCATCAAGTCCCAGGTGTTGGGCGTGAGGTCGGGGTGGCTCTGGTAGCTGCCGAAGTTGGCGGTCTGATCGACCTCGAGGTCGTTCCACTCCTTGCAGGCGACCTCGCAGGCCTTGCAGCCGATGCACAGGTCGATGTCGACGATCTTGGAGACCTCGACGCCGTCGCGGCGGATGTTCGTGCCCGAGGTCGGCGTCGCCGACCGCCGCCTGACCGCCAGACCGAGTTCGCTTGGCATCGGACGCTCCTATGCCCTCTCGACGTTGACGAGGAAGGCCTTGAACTCCGGCGTGTTCACCGTGGCGTCACCGACGTACGGCGACAGCAGGTTCGCCATCTGGGCGGCCTTGCCCTTGCCCGTGCCGGCGGCATAGTGCCAATGCACGGGGATGCCGACCTGGTAGACGACCTTGCCCTGGCCGATCCTCAGCGGGCGCATGCGCTTGCTGACCATGGCCATGCCGACCACCTCCCCGCGCTTGGACGACACGCGCACCATGTCGGTGTTGGCAATGCCCTTCTCCTCGGCCAGCTCCACCGGCAGCTCGATGAACAGGTCCGGCATGGCCTCGACCAGGTAGGGCACGTGCTGGGTGACGTAGTGCTCGTGCTCGGTCACCCGGTAGGTGGTGGCCACGTAGGGGTATTCGCTGTCGTCCTCGGCGAAGCTGGCTGGCGCGTCCTCGTACAGCTGGGCGACCGGGTCGCGTCTGGTGCTGCTCATCAGGTTCTCGATGGGCGACTCGTACGGCTCATAGTGCTCGGGGACCGGGCCGTCCCTGGTAAGTGCCCCGGGCGCGAACAGCCGCCCGTAGCCCTCTCCGGTCATGATGAACGCGCCCTGCTCATCGGCAGGGTCGGAGTCGGGGGCGAAGTCGGGCACGTCGCCGACCCACTCGCGGCCGTTCCAGACGATCCCGGGGCGTTCCGGGTCCCAGGCGTTGCCCTCGGCGTCGGCGGAGGCACGGTTGTACATGACCCGGCGGTTGGCCGGCCACGACCAGGTCCAGTTGTGGTAATAGCCCATCCCGGTCGGGTCGTCTGTGCCGCGGCGGTCCATCTGGTTGCCGTCCTCGGTCCAGCAGCCGACGTAGATCCAGTTGCCCGACGTCGTCGTGCCGTCGTCCTTGAGATCGCCGAACGACGACAGTTGCTCGCCCGTGCTCAGGTCCCTGCCGTTGATCTCCTTGGCGAGCTCCTCCGCACCGGGGGTGTTCTGATCGGCGTAGTCCCAGGTGAGGTTGAGGATGGGGTCGGGCATGGCCCCGCCCTCCTCCTCGTACAGCGCGCGCAGGCGCAGGAACAGCTGGGCGAGGATCCAGTTGTCGTGCTTGATCTCACCGATCGGCGGCAACGCGGCGTGCTTCCACTGGACCCATCGCCCGGAGTTGACGAACGCCCCGGCCTTCTCGATCCAATGGGTCGTGGGGAAGAAGAACACCTCGGTCTGCACGGTCTCGGGGTCGACGCCGGGGGCCTGCCAGAACTCTGAGGATGCGGTGGGCAGCGGGTCCATGACCACGAACCAGCGCAGGTTCGACAGCGACTCGATGATCCGGTTGGAGTCCGGACCGATGTTGACGCTGCTCATGCCGCCGTTGAACAGGCCATGCAGCCGTCCAGCACGCGCCTCGTCGTGGATGGTCATCCACGACCAGTTCTTGTCCGGCTTCGGCAGCCAGGCGTACTGGTAGTCGTTGTCCTCGGTCGCGGCCTCGCCGAACCAGGTCTTGAGCAGGCTGACCAGGAACGCGCGGTAGTTGGCGCCGAAGAAGTTCACCGCATGCGGGTCAAGCTGGGCGAGCGCCGACCGCTCCACGTACTCGTCGATGGTCTGCATCCCCGGCTGCGGGACTCCCAGGTAGCCCGGCAGGATCTCCCACGACTGGGCGTTGTCGGTGTTGCCCTGGATGTTGGCGTGGCCGCGCTCGGCGTTGACCCCCCCGCCGGGCCGTCCGACGTTGCCCAGGAGCAGCTGGAGCACACCCAGGCCGCGGATCATCTGCAGGCCCTGCGTGTGCTGGGTCAGCCCCACCGCGTAGACGATGTTGCCGACACGCTCGGCGGTCCCGGTCGAGCCCATCAGCTCGGCGATCTCCAGGAACTTGTCCTGCGGCATCCCGGTGACCTGGGAGACCTTCTCGGGGGTGTAGCGGGCGTAGTGGCGCCGCAGGAACTGGAACACTGTCCGCTCGTCCTGCAGCGACGGGTCCCGCCGTGCGAATCCCGGGGTGGTGGTGGGGCCCAGCGGCGCGCCGGTCCGGCTCTGGCCCGACTCGCGTTGCGTGGCCTCGGCGTCCTCCTGCTCGCCGGAGCCGCCGCTGTCGGGCTGCCCGCTCTCGCGCTCGTAGTCCCAGGTCGTCGTGTCGTACTGGCGCCCCTCCTCATCCAGGCCGGAGAACAGGCCGTCGTCGAACTCGAAATCCTCGGCGAGGATGAACGAGGCGTTGGTGTGGATCCTGACGTAGTCGGCGTGGTAGAGCTCGTTCTCGAGCACGTAGTTGATCAACCCGGCGAAGAACGCCGTATCGGTGCCGGCGCGGATCGGCGCCCACAGGTCGGCGACCGCCGACGTGCGGGTGAAGCGGGGATCGACGTGGATGATCTTGGCTCCGCGGGTGTCGCGGGCGACGTGCGCCCACTTCCAGCCGCACGGGTGGTTCTCCGCGGGGTTGGCGCCGATGACCAGGAAGACGTCGCTGTTCTTCCAGTCCACCCAGTGGTTGGTCATCGCCCCCCGGCCGAACGAGGCGGCCAAACTGGCCACCGTGGGGCCGTGTCAAACACGGGCCTGTTGCTCCACCCCCACACAGCCGAGCGCGCGGAACAGCTTGGTGGTGAGGTACCCCTCCTCGTTGGAGATCGTGGCGCCCCCCACCCACGCGAAGCCCTCGTTGCGGTTGACGGTGTCGCCGTCGTCCTCCGTCTCCACGAAGCGCTCGTCGCGGGCGTCCTTCATCAGCCGCGCGAGGCGGTCCAGGGCATCCTCCCACGAGATGTCCTGCCACTCGGTCGCCCCCGGCGCGCGGTGCTTCGGAGCCGCCACCCGGTCCTGGTTGACGGCAAGCTGCATCGTCGATGCGCCCTTGGGGCACAGCGAGCCACCGTTGATTGGGCTGTCCGGGTCGCCCTCGATGTGCACCAGCGTCGGCTGGGTGTTGAACGAGGTCGTCTCCCCGTGCCCCGTGACGTAGGCGATCATCGAGCAGCCGACCGCGCAGTACGGGCACACCGAGCGGACCTCGGTGGCGCGGTCGATCTTCAAGCCCTGGGCCTGCGCGTAGGCGGGCGCGAGGTCGAAGCCGAATGTCGCCCAGCCGGCGACGGCTCCTGCGGTGGCTGACAGCTTGAGGAAGTCGCGGCGGCTGAACTCCATGGACTGACTCGACTCCATGGACGCACTCCTTGTGTGATAGCGCCGCGACCCTCCGCAGATCCGTGCCCGAGCGCCTGCGGACTTCAGCGTGACCGTCCATCAATGATGGTAGGAATGCCCGACGCAAACGTCAATGCCCTCGATAGACTTCGTAAGCTTTCTCGAACATCGAGCGGAGGGGTCGGCCGTGGCGGAGCACGTGACCGAGGCCGCCGTCCGGGCGGTCCTTGGAACTGTCGACGAGCCCGATATCCGCCGGCCGATCACCGAACTCGGGATGGTGCGCGGCGTCGTGGTGGCGCCGGGCCAGGTGCAGGTGGGCGTCGCGCTGACCGTGCCGAACCATCCCCTCAAGGAGCGGATCGCGTCGGCGGTCACCGACGCGATCCGCAGGCTGGGGCCCAGCCGGGTGCATGTCGACTTCACCGCCATGTCCGAGGAGGATCGCGGCGCGCTGCGCATGAGCCTCCAGGGTCCCGCGCACGAACGCGGCGAGCCGTTCGCGGAATCCCGGGTGGTGGCGGTGTCGTCCGGCAAGGGCGGTGTCGGCAAGTCCTCGTTGTCGGCGAACCTCGCGGTCGCCCTCGCCCGCCGTGGAAAGCGTGTCGCGCTCATCGACGCCGACGTCTACGGGTTCTCCATCCCCCGCATGATCGGCATCGACCGCCGACCGGTCATCATCGACAACATGGTCATCCCGCCGCGGGTCCACGACGTCGCCGTGATCTCCGTGGCCCTGTTCGCCTCCGACGAGCAGACGCCGATCATCTGGCGCGGCCCGATGCTGCACAAGGCGCTGCAGCAGTTCATCTCCGACGTCTACTGGGACTCCCCCGACGAGGTCATCATCGACATGCCACCCGGCACCGGGGACGTGGCGCTGACGATGGCGCAGATCCTGCCGCTGTCGGAGGTGGTGGTCGTGACCACCCCGCAGCCCGCGGCGCAGAAGGTTGCCCAGCGTGCCGCCTACATGGCCAGGAAAGTCAACCTGACCGTCTCCGGGGTCGTCGAGAACATGAGCTGGTTCACGGGCAACGACGGCGTCCGCTACGAGCTGTTCGGCGCCGGCGGCGGCGACTTGCTGGCCCAGCAGCTCGGGGTACCCCTGCTCGGCCGGATCCCGTTGGTGCCGGCGCTGCGCGCGGGCAGCGACGTGGGGCGGCCGGTCGTGCTCAGCGATCCCGACGGCGAGGCCGCCCGGGCGATCGAGGCCGTCGCGGACCGTCTGTTGACGGCACCGACTCGGCGCCGCCGCCTGCCGTTGCTCAAGGTCACGTGACCGCGCCAAGGCAAGGACGAAGTCCCCCTACCGCGCCGAACAGTCGGGACAAGCACACCAGGAGCGCAGCAGCCCCCACTCGTACACCCCCGTGGCGTGCCCATCGCTCCACGCGAGGCCGAGGCCCCAGGCCCCCACCAACTCGGCGCCTGTCACCCGCAGAGACTGGGCGTCGCCTGACCACACCGCCTCGCCGGCGTCGCGCAGCGCCTGGCATTGGGCGCACGGGCACCGCTCTCGCAGCAGCGCCAGGTCGACGCGGGTGGTGTGCCCGTCACCCCAGGTGGTCGTGATCGCGTCGTCGCGGTCGACGTCGACTCGCACCGGCTCCGCGCAACCCTGGTCCTGCATGCCTTCGCCTCCCAGCCCCGGCCCTCAGCTGTCACCGGCCCCGGTCAACGGACTTCGGTTCCACGATGCCGGGTTCCTCGACGAGACGCGTAGGGTTCCTGTGCCGCACGCCGTAACCAAGGAGCGCTTCGTGAAGGTCGCCTACGTCTTCTCCACGTCCGGGCACACCGCCAGCTACAAGCTCGGCGAGATGATCCTCCCGCAGCTCGAGGCGGGACGGCACGGCGTCGAGGTCGTGGGGATGATGTTCTTCGATGACAACAACTACGTGCTGCGCGCCGGCGACCCGATCGGCGAGCGCCTCGCCAAGGTCGCCGCCGCCGCCGGCATGCTGCTCATGATGTGTGACCGCTGCGCGCTGCAGCGCGGCCTGGCCGAGGGCGAGGTGGGCAACTGCAGGGTCACCAACGTGGTCGACGCTGTCCAGGTCGGCTGCTTCCCCGACCTCTACGCCGCCCTGGCAGGCAACCCGCCGGACCACGTCATCACCCTGTAGGAGGGTTGAGAGGACCGAACTGGCCCTCGGTCGGCTCCGCTCAACAGAACCACGGCTCGGTGAGCCGTGGCCTCCCCTCGGTCGAGCCGACCGGGATCTGGGTCGGACGTACCTGGCCCGTGGCCTGGCGAACCGCGGCGTTGACCTCGAGGAACGTCGCGCCGGCGGGTGCGCCGACCGCGGCGCCCGCCTCGGCCAGAGCCGCCAGGTCCGCCTGCAGCGCGTCGGTCTCGGGGTGCGCCGGCGTCCAGGCGTAGGTCAGGCGCTCGCGGTCGTAAGGGCCCAGGTAGGGTGCAAGCTCCGGCCGGTCGAGCAGCAGTGAGCCCTCCGGCAGCAGCAGGCGGATCGAGTACTGCACGGGGTCGACGTTGCCGATGAGGTCGTGGTCGATCACGAAGTCGAGGATGTCGACCACGTCATCGAGACTGGTCCACGGGGTGAACGGCAGGAACGAGGGACGCAGCTCGATGCCGTGCGC
>WHTC01000376.1 GCA_009379795.1 Nitriliruptorales bacterium
CTAGGTCCGGGTGGCGCGACAGCGCAAGCCCTGCTCACGGGCCGCCAGGCCGGCGTACGCTTGACGCCCGTCAGATCCGCGCCTGCACATGCGGGGCATACGGTCCGCAGGCGAGGTCAACGACACGCGCGCCAGCGTGGTCCCCCTCCGACTCGCGGTCTCGAGTGCCTCACTGATCTACGGCCAGGTCATGCAGCAGCGGCTTGTTCTGGAGCGGTTCGACGGTAACCTCGCCGAGCGCCGCCACGGTGCAGGTGTACCGGCGGTCCCCGTCGACGACGGCGATACATTCCTTGCAGGCATTCGCGCATCGGCAGGAGAACCGGAACGCCAACGACGGATCGCGGTGTTCTCGAACCCACATCAA
Organism: Nitriliruptorales bacterium; assembly: GCA_009379795.1. Classification (GTDB taxonomy): domain Bacteria; phylum Actinomycetota; class Nitriliruptoria; order Euzebyales; family Egibacteraceae; genus WHTC01. The sequence continues at coordinate 368 of WHTC01000376.1, forward strand.
CGCGTCCAGAACCGTCATGCCATCGAATTCTGGCACCTCGTACTCTTCGCTGCGGGCGCAGTCGCCGCTGCGGTGAATCCGGAGCTTCACGGTGCGGTCCCCTCCAGGTGGCCGCTCCCGACGGCGGGGGGCGACCAGGTCGCCGGACCATCGGGCAGCCTCATCAGCTCGGCCCACGTGAGCTCGATGTCCGGTCGCCCCGAGCGTCGCCGGACTATCGTGTTCGCGAGCATCTGATCGTCGTTCTCGCCGGGATGGTCGTCGCGCTGGTGCGCGCCGCGGCTCTCGCTTCGTGCGAGCGCCGCTGTGCGGACGGCCTCCGCGACGTCGAGCATGCCTCTGAGCTCGAACCATTCCTGCCACTCTAGGTTGAGCGCACGGCGCTGGTCCACGCGAGCACGGGCCTGGTAGTCCTCGCGGACCTCGGCGAGCAGAGCTCCGGCCTTCCTCAGACCCGCCTCATCGCGGAACGGACCGACGTGTTCCCACATGATCCGCTTCAGCCGGCTCCGCAGTGCGGGCAGGAAGACGTCGCTGTCATGGTTACGGCCCCGTACCTCCATGACGCGGGCGAGGGCCTCGTCCATCGCTTCCTGGGCCGGCACCCCCGGCCCAGGTCCGTCCGACGAACGCTCGCGGCACGCGACCTGCCCGGCAGCCTCGCCGGCGCGCGCTCCGAAGACGAAGGTCTCCGTGACGGCGTTACCGGACAGGCGGTTGGCCCCGTGCTGGCCCCCGACGGCCTCGCCGGCGGCGAACAGGCCGGGGACGGTGGTCCTCATGTCGATGTCGACGCGCACCCCGCCGATGGTGTAGTGCGCCGTCGGCGCCACCTCGACCGGCCGCCGGCTGAGGTCGATGCCCTGGCCGAGCAACCTGTCGACCGCTGTCGGGAACGCGGCCCGGATCGTCTCCAACGACTGGTCGGTGAAATCGAGCCAGGCACCGCCGTGGGGGCTGCCGCGCCCTTCTTCGACCTCCTTGAGGATGCCGTAGGTCACGACGTCACGGGTCGCTCTGTAGGTCCCCTGGTCCGCCACGCCGGCGTAGCGCTCGACGAACTCCTCCCGCTTGCCGTTGAGCAGGCGCCCGCCGAGCCGGTAGCGAAACGGATCCCACATGATCGGGTCAAGACCAATGGTGCGTGGCGAGAGGTTGGCGATGGGGAAGAACTGCACCATCTCCATATCCACAAGATCCGCCTCCGCCCGCAGTGCGAGCGCGTACGCGTCACCCGTCATGTTCACGGAGGCCGAGTTGCGGGCGTACATCTCCGTGAGGCCGCCACAGGCGAGAATCACCGTTGATGCCCAGAGGGCGAGCGGTTCCCCCTCCTTCAACTCGATCGCCGCCGCCCCCACGACGGCGCCGTCGCCGCCGCGAATCAGGTCCGTGACCATGACGGTGTCGACGGACTCGACCTCCTGGCGGCGAAGCTCCTTCTTCAGCCCGCGGACGACGCCAGAACCGGTCTGGAGCGCGCCGACATAGCAGCACCGCTTCCGCGAATGCCCCGGCGCCTTGACCTGCGACAGCCTGTCACCCTCCCGTGCCCAGTTGACCCCCCGCTCCCAGCTCTCGAGGATCCGGGCGGGGCCGTCGTGACACATCAGGGCAGCGAGCGGCTCGTTGGTGAGCCCTCGCCCGCTCCCGACGGTGTCGGCGTAGTGCGCTTGCCAGCTGTCCGGCTCGGCGTGTCCCAC
>WHTC01000292.1 GCA_009379795.1 Nitriliruptorales bacterium
CTGCTGAGCACCGCTTCTATGGCGAACTCGCCGTGTGGTGGCCGCTGATCTCGCCACCGGAGGAGTACGCGGAGGAGGCCGCCTACGCGGCGACGGTGCTCAACTCGGCATCGATTCCGGTGCGCGAAGTCCTGGAGCTAGGCAGCGGCGGCGGTCACAACGCCGTCCACCTCAAGGCGTCCTTCGCGATGACGCTCATCGACCTCTCAGAGGAGATGCTCGACGTCTCCCGGCGGCTCAACCCGGAGTGTGGCCACCGCCAGGGCGACATGCGCTCGCTGCGGCTCGGCCGGACCTTCGACGCGGTGTTCGTCCACGACGCCGTGGACTACATGACCAGCGAGGCCGATCTCCGGAAAGCCGTCGAGACGGCTTACGTGCACTGCCGTGCTGGCGGCATCGCCGTCTTCGTCCCCGACCGCACCACGGAGACCTTCGAAGCGGCGAGTGATCACGGCGGGACCGACGATGCCGGCGGCCGCGGTGTCCGCTATCTCGAGTGGATATGGGATCCGGATCCAGACGACTCCTGGGCTCTCACCGAGTACGCCTTCCTGCTCCGTGACGCCGATGGTTCGGTCCGGGTCGTGCATGAGACGCATCGCACGGGGCTGTTCAGTCGCGAAGTCTGGCTCCGGGTTCTCGCCGACGCGGGCTTCGACCCGAGCGCTGTCACTGAGGAGACCACCGAGAACAGAACCCCACGCGAGCTGTTCGTCGCCCGCCGACCAACTCCACGTGCGGGCGGTTCACAATCCCTCGAACGGTGACGCATACGTGAAGCGCCCGCGGAGGTCTGGCGTGTACGACCACAAGGGACGGATCTGGAAGTAGGCGCCCCAGGAAACGTCAAGCGCTTCGATGCCGTGGTCAGCGGCCGGCATGAAACCGAACCGGCCGTAGTAGCCGGGCTCGCCGAGCAACCCCACGAGCGGTTCGTCACAGGCGTCGGCGGCGCCGAGGACGGCGTGCATGAGCGCGGACCCGAGGCCCTGCTTCTGATGGTCTAGACGCACGCCAAGCGGCCCGAGACCAAGGACCGGATGGTGCTTCGGGCCGACCTGCGCCCGGCTGCACACCACGTGGCCCACCACCTCGCTGCCCACGGTGGCTACGAGCGAAAGCTGCGGGAGCCACGCGGTCGATCGGCGAAGCTCTTCTACGAGCGTCACCTCGACAGGCTTCGCCGACCCCTCGCCGACCTCAAATGCGCTGGCGTGGACGCGGGTGATGGCGCTGGCGTCCCCTGCAGACTCCCTGCGAATCAACATGACGAGCAGGGTAGACGCGAGAGGAACCTGACACGATCACGGCACGATCACCACTCCGGTGCCGGGGGCGGAGAAGGCCGCCGTCCTCGGCCGGCTTCGCAAGTGGGCGCCGGACGTGCCCGAACTGCACCTGGAGGGCGACGAGCAGGACCCGACCGTGTCGCTGCGGCTGTCCGGCATCGACGTGAGGGGATCATCGACCAGGCCGCGGGCGTCGACAACGTGGGCGCCCGGCGGGCGAAGATCCGTGAACTGCTGGCCGAAGCGCTCGGCCTGGAACTCGGCGGCGGGCTCACGCCCGAGACGCACACCCGGGTGTGGCGCGGAAGCCGCCGCACTGTCGACGTGCGGTTCGCCAACGTCCGCGACGAGACCGACATCCCCGACAGTGAACTGCGCGCCGTCGACCGGTCACGGGTGGTCATCGACTTCCCGTTCGACGACCCCGGCCGTGGCCCTGCCGACGACCTGGTCCGGGTCGAGAACCTGCGCCAGGCCAACGGGCCGAGCCCGACGGTGTGCTGGCTGCCGCTGTTCCTCACCGAGCAGTCGCTGGACCGCCTCGGCCGCCTGGTGGTCCTCGAGTACATCCTCACCGGCGATCGGTTCGAGGGGTTCACCACGCATCTGGCCCCGCAGGATCGCGTCGAGGCCCGCCACCTGCTCCGCAACCAGGCCGAGTCGCTGCGCGGCCAACTCTTCGACGTGCTGCGCCAGGCCTACGGGTTGGAGATCCCCGACCAGCGCTGGGTGCGGACCGACATCCGTCCCCGGGACCAGTTCCCGACCCTCGACCCCACGCTCGCGGTGCGCCCGCCCGCCGCCGCAACGCTGCGGGACGCGTTCGAGCGGTTGCTCGACCAGGTGATGGCCCACCGGCATCCCGCCCACCCCGAGTTCGAGGAAGAGGTCCGCCTGGGCGACCTGCGCACCGCCCTGCGTCACGTCCAGCGGGCGGCCGGGCAGCGCGACCGGCGGGTGGACATCCCGCAGCCTGACCGCAAGCCCGTCCGCAAGGTGCTCGGGCCGCTCAAGATCGCCACCACCGGTGAGGCGCACATCGTCCTCGACCGGCACTGGCGGGACCACTTCCACCGCAAGCAGGCCGAGCACCCCGGCGTCCCCGTCACCGTCGAGCGTCTGAAGCGCTGGATCGACGAGCCACAGCCGATGGGCCTGGACGACCGGGTCGCGAACCTCGTCATCGCCGCCTACGTGATCGCCGACGACCGGGTGCTCATCCACGCTGGCCAACCGGTCGAGCCGAACGTCGAGCGACTCGACCCCGCCACGGAGGTCGTCACCCAGAAATTGCCGAGCGAGCAGGAGTGGGAGGTCGCCAGGGACCGCGCCCAGGCGGTGTTCGGTCTGGCCGCCAGTCCGCTGCGCAGCGCCGCGAACGTCGCGCACCTGGTTGCCGGGATGCACGAGGTCGCCGCGACCCACGCCGAGGACTGCCGCCGCCTGGTCGGCGCGCTTGATGCGGCCGCAACACGCATTGGCGTCGATGCGCAGGCCGACCGCCTCCGCACTGCCCGCGCGGCGCGGGATCTTGTGCACGGGATTCGCGCCGCCGACGCCGCCGACGCGGTCCGCCTGCTCGTCCGAGCAGAGGTGCCGACCACGGCCGAAGCGCTGGGCCGGTCGCTGCACTCGGCAGGCCTCGTCGCGACCGCCCTGGCCGGGACCAACTGGGAACTCATCGACAGCACCAGGACGCTGTCAGGCGAATGGGCGGTGCAGGGCGCCGGCATCGGCGAGCGCGTGGTGACCGCGATCCAGCACGACGAACTCGTCAAGAGCCTCGGTGACGTGCTGAGCGCCGAGGAACGCGCGGCCACCGATCTCATCACCAGTGCCGCAGCCCGCAGCGCCACCAACGGGCCACCAGCACCCCCCGCCCCGGGACGCC
>WHTC01000141.1 GCA_009379795.1 Nitriliruptorales bacterium
CGAGCACGAGTCCGCAACTCACGGCGATGATGCCGAGGGTCGCGCCGCTGCCGTCCTCGGCCGCTTCCGCTGCGCGGCTGGTCTTCTCGGTCATGATCGTCCTTCTGCCCCGAAGAGCAAGCAACCGAAGAGCGGGTGACTGAGCGAGCGCTGCTGGAGCGCTTGATCTCGGAGGGACTGAGCATTCTCCGCCATCCCGGCACCGTCTACCGTCACGGGCCGACCGGCCGGCGAGCGGCGCTGGCGGTCGGACCGGATGTATGTATGGGAGGTCGTCTCTGCGCTGCGGTACACCGCGGGGACCGAGGAACAGCGGGTGGCCGCCCTGGCCGAGCAGTTCGGGCTCCATCCACGCCACATTCGAACAGCAGTCGATTTCGCGGCCGTGCACCGGGATGAGATCGATGCCCAGGTCGCGCGCAACGACGAGGGTCGCCGTTGCGGAGGGACGCCTTGGTTACCGAGAACGTCAAAGACTTTGCTGGTGAGCGCGGTGTCGCGTTCGTATGCGTGCTCAAGTCGCGACTGCCTTCTGGGGGAATGCACGTCCACCTGGCCGCCCTCCTCGATGCGTGGGTCAAGGCGAATCCGGAGCCATACCTCGGCCTGCACTGGCGGTGACCATTGCGGCCCGACGCTGACACGCCTCTGGCCGGTGGTGCGCAGCCGATTTCACAAATCTGATGGGCACCCGTCGGAGCAACGGCTCGCCAAGCGATGATGATGGTGTGAGCGAGCAGCAGCCGGTGCCGTCTGAGGTTGGGCATGCGCTGCTGGATCTGTACGACGAGGCCCTGCCGCTGGTCTACGGCTACCTGCTGTCCCGCAGCGGCTCGCCAGCGCTGGCGGAGGACCTCACCGCGGAGACGTTCCTGGCCGCGGCGGCCGCCTGCCACGGTGACACGCCGCCGCGGCTGAGCCGGCCTTGGCTGGTCGGGGTTGCCCGGCACAAGCTCGTCGACCACTGGCGTCGCCAGGAGCGCGAGGACCGCGGGCTGCGCCTCCTGGAGGCCGAACGTGTCCCCGATGAGGACCCGTGGCAGGAACGGCTCGATGCGCTGCGCGCCCGACAGGTGCTCGCGACGCTCGGACCGCACCACCGGGCGGCGCTGACCCTGCGCTACCTCGATGACCTCGCCGTGCCCGACGTCGCGGAGCATCTGGGGCGCACCGTGCACGCCACCGAGGCCCTGTTGGTGCGCGCCCGCGGCGCGTTCCGCCGCGCCTATGACACTAAGGAGGGCGATCGATGACCGATCCGCTGGACGCCCTCCGCCAGCCGGTGGAGCCGGTCGAGCCCGACGCGGCCTTCGCCGCCGACCTGCGCGCCCGTCTTGAGCGCGCGCTGCTCGATCCGAGAGGAGCCATCATGAGCGACCAGACCGCCACCGCTCCCGCTGAGCTGGCGTGGCCGCCGGCGCTGACGCCCTACCTGGCCGTCGCTGACGCCCGCCGCGCAATCGACTGGTACGTCGAGGTGTTCGGCGCCGAGCGGCGCGGAGAACCGTACGTCATGCCCGACGGCAGGATCGGGCACGCGGAACTCGGCATCGGCGACGCCGTGCTGATGCTCGCCGACGAGTTCCCTGAGGAGGGCGTGACCGGCCCACAAGGCGAGCGCGGGGCCAGCCACTCGATCTTCGCGCAGGTGCCCGACGTCGACACGACCATAGAACGCGCGGTTGACCGCGGCGCGGCACTGACCCGACCGGTCGCCAACGAGCCCTACGGCCGGGCCGGGGTCATCAACGACCCGTTCGGGCACCGCTGGATGGTCGTGACCCCGCCGGCATCGGCGAGCCGCTCACGCCATGGTGACATCGCCTACGTCACGATGGGAGTTCCCGACGCACGGCGCGCCAGGGACTTCTACGGCGCGGTGCTTGGCTGGCGCTTTTCGCCCGGCAGCGTCGAGCAGGGGTGGCAGGTCGAGAACACGACGCCCATGGCCGGGCTGGCCGGTGGCCGGCAGGCCGAAATCCAGCTGTGCTATCGCGTCGCTGACATCCACGCAGCCGCTGCCCGGGTGCGCGAGCACGGCGGTCAGGCGGAGGAGCCGGTGGCCAAGCCGTACGGGCGCCTCACCGAATGCACCGACGACCAGGGTGCGCGCTTCCAGCTCTGGTCGTCGTAGCGGGAGCCCGTCTCGTCGATGGCTACCGGCGCATGGCGCAGGGCGGCTACGACGCTGACGAGTGGGGCGACCTCCGGCAACTGATAAGCGCCGGCCGGTGTTCGTGCTCACGCGTGAGGCGGAGATTCCCGTGCCGAAGCGCGTGACGATCGCGTCGATCTCTCGCACGGATGCCGGCGGTCGGTGATGCGCCGAACGCGGCGGTCGGCTGCTGAGCCGAGGGCGGGATGGTCTTCGTCGAAACGGTCGACGCCCAGGAACTCGCGCAACGGTGCGGTCGGCCTGATGACCGGGGCAACGGCGCGGCAAGCCCAGCTCGCGCGCCTCGGTGGCGGCCGTCAGTCGGGACGGGCTTCGACGAAGCCCGCAGCGGCGAAGTCCCCGTCGAAGGCGAGCGCCTCCCGGAGCCGCCGTCGTCGCATGACCGCGAAACTCGTGGCGTCCACGAACGAATATTCCCGCTCGTCGTGTCGCCGCAGCCACTCCCACGCCTCGTCCTCGGCCGCCTGCTCCAGGCGGACGACCGTCAACGACGGACTGGTGGTCACGGCGTCGATGACACGCAGGGCGTGCCGATGTCCCCGATGACGCCGGAGGAACGTCCACGTCTCCCCGATGACATGGTTGCTGCAGAGCAGGGCGCCCGCCCGCCCTTGCCACAGCTTCTTAGCCGGCACATGATTCGAGTCGCCTTCGAAGAAGAGCGCCACCAAGAATGAGGTGTCGACGAATCTCATCGTCCGTAGACGACGTCGTCGACATCGCCTGGCTCGCCTTCGAAGCATCCGACCAGTTCGTCAATGGGGTCGGCGCCACGGCTCTCGCCGGCGTGCTCGGCGATGAGACGGCGGATGATGGCTGCCTTGGACACGCCATCTCTCGCCGCCTCGACGGCGATGGCCTCGTCCATCTCCGACTCGATGTAGATCTGCAATCGCTTCATGGGAGGAGAGTATACATCGCCAAAGTGGCGTATACGCCACTCTGGCGAGTTGAGGCGGATCGAGTACGACGCGAACGGTCGTGGTTCCCGTACGCTCCTGCGTGCCGGTGCGCGCGGCGAGGTCCGTGCTGGAACGAGGGTTGTCGGTGAATACTCGCAAGGCAAAGAAGAGGGTGCTCGAAGCGCTCTCGCCAACCGAGAAGGCGGGCGTGCTCGCCGATCTGCTCACCGCGCATCCCGAACTGGTCGAAGACGCGGAGCGGTTGGCCACCGCTCGCCTTGAGCATGTGGATCGCGCTGACGTGGCCGAGGAGGTCGCGTGGGCCTTGCAGTCGTTGACGGTCGAGGAGGTCTGGGAGCGCGGCCACCAAGAGCCTGGGTTTGTACATGAGAACGAGGCCGCGTTCATGGCGGGGGAGGGCGTGGTCCAGCCGTACCTGGATGACATGAGGCGGGCTGCGGCCTTGGGGATGGACGAGACGGCGTGTGAGACTTGCTGGGGGGTCCTGCTCGGGCTGTACGAGTGCAGGGACCTGGATGACGACTCCGGGTTGGGTCGGGCGCCGGCGCCTGACTTCACGACCGAGCATGCGGTCTACGTCCTGGGCGAGTTGCGCGGCGCCGGTCTCGACCTGCCGCGTGACGCCCCTGCGGCCGAGATGCCTGAGTGGTCGGCGCTGTTGCGGCGTCAGTCCCCGTAGACTCATAGTCGGGAGCTGGCGCTCTCGCCCGGGCAGCCCCGAGCAGGGCTGGAAGGTCGAGGACATCACGCCCATGACTGGTCTGGCCGGCGGCATCCGCGGCCAGACCCTGGCGCCACCGGCTATCGTCCCCGCGTGGGAAACGAGGTGACTGCTGGCGGCGGGTAGGCCTTCGGGGACACCGCCGTGGCTTCGCGGGGCCTGAAGGTGCTTGCAGCGGTGTTCCGGGCGCCGAGTATGGCGCTGCTCGATGCGTTGGACCTCGATCCGCGGACCGTGCTCGATCTCGGCTATCCGCCGCAGCTGGCGGGTGCGAGAATTCGCTGATAGCGCTGCATCGCAGGTGCGGCGTGGGACGTCCATGGAGGTACTGGATGCTGGAGAGCCGCAACCCGACGTTGCGCTGGGCGACACGTGCGGACGGGCAACCCCCGCCGAGCATGGACCAGCATCGGGTCGACGCCGAGCTCAACGCGCTGGCCCACCATCTCGACAGCGGCCGGATGACGGTCGAGGGCACCGTCTACAAGACGTTGGCCCTGCTCGCGATCACCGCCGCCACCACGTTCGGTGTGTGGATCTGGGCAGGCGGCGAGCCGGTGGGCGTGCCCGTTGCCGGTCTCGCCTTCTTCCCGCTGCTCGCCGTGGGCGTGCTGACCGGCTTCAAGCCGCGTCTCGCGCCGATCACCGGCCCCATCTACGCGGTCATCGCCGGCGCGTTCATCGGCGTGCTCACGCTGGCGCTGCAGACGATGGTCGGCGCCGGGTTGACGGTGCTGCCGACGCAGGCGGCGCTGGCCACGCTCGTCGTGAGCGGTTCGATGCTCTTCGCCTACCGCACCGGGCTGATCCGAGCGACCCCGCGGCTGCGCAAGGTGGTCATCACGGCCGCCATCGGCATCGTGGTGTTCTACGGGATCAACATCGTGATGAGCTGGGTTGGATCGCCGATGACGCTCATCTGGGGTGGTGGGATGCTGCCGATCCTGCTCAGCGTCGCATTCATTGCCGTGGCCTCGCTGATGCTGGTGCTCGACTTCGACCTCATCGAGCAGATGACAGGCACGGCCGAAAAGCGCATGGAGTGGTACGGGGCGTTCGCGCTGACCACCACGTTGATCTGGCTGTACATCGAGATGCTGCGACTGCTCTCGCTGCTGCAGCGCGACTGAGCGACGCCGGCGGTCGCGACTACGCCGCCCGCGGGGATGCCCGCGGGCGGTTTCGGTGTGCTGGTGGTTCAGGTGTCGGCGGGTCGGGGGAGGGGGCGCAGGCGGTGGTCGGCGGTGAACAGCCGGCGGATGAGGCCGATGCCGACAACGGTGCTGGTGGTGGCGACGGCGCCGAGGACCAGGAACATCACTACGGCCTGGACCAGGACCGCGTCGATGGGGTCGACGCCGGCCAGGATGAGCCCGGTCATCGCGCCCGGGAGGAAGACCAGTCCGACCGCTTTGGTGGTCTCGATCTGGGGGATGAGCGCGGTGCGCAGCGCCGCGGCGAGGTAGGGGCGTGCGGCGGTCGCGGAGGGCTGGCCGAGCGCCAGACGGACTTCGACTTCCTGGCGGTTGTCGCGGAGTTCCTCAACGGTGCGGCGGGCGGTGAGCACGGTGGCGTTCATGGCGTTTCCGATCATCATCCCGGCGAGCGGCACGACGGTCCGCCCCTGGACAGGGAAGATGCCGAAGCCGAACAGGGTGCCGAGGGTGACCAGCGCCGCGGCGGTGAACGCGACCGCCGCCAGCGGCAGCAGCCGGGGGATCTCGCGGGCTCGGCGGCGCACGACGTCGCCGGCGTAGACGGTCATCGCGGCCACCCACAGCCATGACCAGACCAGTGGCTGATGAGGGCGGATGACCAGCGTGAGCGCGACGCCGACGCGCAGCAGTTGGACCAGGGCGCGGGTTGCTGCCCACAGGATGCGTCGCTCCAGGCCCAGCTTCCGGGCCAGTGAGACCGCGACGGCGACCGCGACCAGCAGCAGCGAGATCGCCAGACCAACGGGGGTGACATCACCTTCGAGCATCACCGGTCTCCTTCGGACAGGAAGGACTCCAGCGCAGCGACGCGCTCGAGCCCGTCAGGCTTGCCGGTGTAGACGATCGCTCCAGCGACGAGGGCCATGACGTGGTCAGCGACACGTCGCAGCTGACCCAGATCATGGGTGACCCACAGCATCGGCATCCCGGCGGCAGCGAGCTGTCTGGCGAGGCGTTCGAAGGACCGTTTGGGTGCGGCGTCGAGCGCGGCGGTGGGCTCATCGAGCAGCAGCACCTGCGGCTCGGTGACCAGGGTGCGCGCCAGGCAGGCCCGCTGAGCCTCGCCTCCGGACAGGCTCGCCGCCGCGCGAGCCAGCATCCCAGGATCAAGAGCCGCCTGGCGCAGTGCCCGGCGGTAGTGGCTGTCCTCGCCGTCGGGGCGCGCGACCGCGAGGTTGTCGCGCACGGTGCCGCCGAACAGGGTGGGCTGCTGGAAGACCATGCCCACCCGCCGGCGCAGCCACAGCGGGTTCACCGCGGCGATGTCGTGGCCTCGGTAGCGCACCGATCCGGCGCTGGGGACCTCCAGGCGGTTGCACAACCGCAGCAGCGTGGTCTTGCCCGCCCCCGACGGGCCCGCCACCACGGTGATGCCGGCGCTAGGCGCCTGCGCGCAGACGTCGTGCAGAATCCTGGTCCCGTCGCGGTCGACCCGGACGCGATCGAAGACGAACAGGTCAGGCCGCTCAGCGCCGTCCGGCGGCTCCGCCATGGTCATGGCTGATCGGTGTAGCCGATCCGCCCCGCACCCGCCACCCCTGCACCGGCGCCACGCAGACGTTTGCCCCATGAGGTGCCGGGTAGCACCTGTAGCCTCAGCGGCTTGAGTCCGCGGGCCACGGCAACAGGAAAGGGATAACGGTGACAAACGGGCCGCGAGTGTCAGCCTGCCTGGGATTCGATTTCGATGCCCAGTCGCTCTGGATCGGGTCAATGGGCTCGAACAGTCCCAGCATGATCTCCCGCGGCGAGTTCGGGGCAGCCGCGATCCCCCGCATACTCGGTCTGCTGGAGCGCTCTGACGCGCGCGCCACGTTCTGCATCCCCGGGCATACCGTGTACGCCTATCCGGACCTTGTCAGGCGGATCCGGGACGCCGGTCACGAGCTCGGCCACCACGGATGGGTCCACGAGAACCCCCAGAAGTTCGACCGGGACGGTGAACGTCGCAATCTGGAACGGGGATTCGAGGCGTTCGACAAGGTCGTGGGGGTGCGCCCGCGCGGCTACCGCTCGCCCGCATGGGATTTCAGCGAGAACACCGTCGACCTGCTCCTGGAGTTCGGTTTTGATTACGACTCCAGTTGTATGGGCAGCGATGTCTACCCGTACTACCTGCGCCAGGGTGACAAGGTTTCTCCTACAGAACCGTATGTCTTTGGCGAGCCAACCAATCTTGTCGAGGTGCCGGTCACCTGGGGGTTGGATGATTTTCCGCCGTTCGAGTTCGTGTGGGGGACGAACCCGGGGCTCACCAGCCCGTCCGACATCGAGGAGATCTGGCGCGGCGACTTCGACTATGCCTACGAGCACAGCCCCGGATCCGTGTATGCCTTGACCATGCATCCGCAGGTCATCGGCCGGGGGCATCGCATGCTCATGCTCGAAAGGCTGGTCAATCATATCGGCGACCATGATGGGACGGTCTTCGAGACGATCGGCGCGTACGTCGACCGTTGGCGCGCCGACAACCCGCTCGACCGCTGGAAGGCCGAGCATCCCGCGTACGCCACACCCGGAACCCGGGCAGCCGGTTGAGCGCGCCTACCGCGATGGAGGAGCAGCGCGCACGCCGCACAATCGGGTGAGGCGGCCATGACCGCGGACCGCGACTACGTGCTGGAGGGCCTGGAAGATCCCGCGGAGATCCTCGTGGACCGGTGGGGTGTTCCGCACCTGTATGCCTCGTCGCTGTATGACGTCTTCCGCGTGCAGGGGTTCAATGCGGCCCGTGACCGGCTCTGGCAGTTGGACTTCTGGCGCCGCCGCGGCCTTGGGCTGCTCGCGGAGGCGTTCGGTCCCTCTCTGGTCGATCGTGATCGAGCGACGCGGTTGTTCGTGTATCGCGGCGACATGCACAGCGACTGGCTGGCGTACGGTTCGGACACCAAGCGGGTTGCCACCGCGTTCGTGGAGGGCGTGAATGCCTACATCCGTCTCGCCCTCGACGATCGCCGGTTGCTGCCTTTCGAGTTCGATGCGCTCGGCTACGAGCCCGCTTTGTGGTCGCCGGAGGATGTCGTACGGATCCGCAGCAACGGGTTGTACTACAACCTGGATCAGGAGGTCGCCCGCGCCCTGGTGCTGCGCGACTTCGGTCCCCAGGTCGAGGACCTCCGCCGCCGGCGGGAGCCGCCGGTCGACCTCATCGTTCCCGAGGGGTTGGACCTGTCGCTGATTCCCGACGACGTGCTGGGGGTCTATCGACTGGCGATCGACCCCCCGGATCTGAGCGGCGCAGCCGCTGTGGTCCCGGAGGGCAGCAACAACTGGGTGCTCGCCGCATCGCGAACCACAACGGGCCGTCCACTGCTGGCCAACGACCCGCACCGAGCGCTGTCGGCCCCCTCGTTGCGCTACCTGGCGCACCTGTCGGCGCCGGGACTCGACGTCATCGGCGCGGGAGAGCCGGCGCTTCCCGGCATCTCGATCGGCCACAACGGATACATCGCGTTCGGCTTGACGATCTTCGCGATCGATCAGGAGGACCTCTACGTCTACGAGACCAACCCGGACGAGCCACTGGAGTA
>WHTC01000056.1 GCA_009379795.1 Nitriliruptorales bacterium
CACCTTCGGTGACGGCCGCTCACTGGACTTCGAGGTGGTCGGCGCTGACACGCTGAGCGATCTCGCGGTCATCCGGGTGCAGCGACTCGGCGAGCGCAGCCTGGAGCCTGCGGAGCTCGGTGACGCCGATGCGTTGCTGGTGGGCCAGTTGGTGGTGGCCATCGGCAGCCCGCTCGGCTACGCCGGGTCAGTGAGCGCCGGGGTCGTCAGCGCGCTGGGCAGATCGCTGACCACCCAGGCCGGCAACTCGATGCGGTTGGTGGAGAACGTGATCCAGACCGATGCCGCGCTCCACCCCGGCAACTCGGGCGGGGCGCTGGCCGACAGCCGGGGGCGCGTGATCGGGGTGAACACGGCGGTCGTCAGCCCCGGGATCGGGCAGGGGCTCGGCCTGGCGGTGCCGATGAACGCCAGCGCGAGGAACATCATCGCGGCGCTGATCCGCGACGGACGGGTCCGGCGTGCTCAGTTGGGCTTCGCCGGGGGTCCACGTCCGCTGCCACCTCGTGCGGCCCGCGCCACCGGCCGTGACCATGGCGTGGAGGTCGTCTCGGTGGTGCGCGGCAGCTCTGCGGACCGTGGCGGGGTTCGCCCTGAGGATGTCATTCTCGATATCGACGGAGTGACGGTCTCCGGGGTCGGGGACGTCCAGCGGCTGATGACCGCCGAGCGCATTGATCGTCCCATCGCGGTGCGCGTACTGCGCGGCGGCCGTGAAATCACCCTCACCGTCCGTCCCACCGAGCTGCCCTGACCGCTGCGAGCGTCATGCCATCCTGGGCCAACCCCGGAGCGAACAGGAGGACCCTGGATGACCCAGCACGAGATCGACGCGGACGCTCTGCCCTACGCCCTGGAGAAATCGCCGCGCAAGCCTCACATCGGCGCCGAGGGGTTCTTCGCCCTCGACCTGCGCGTGGGTCGGGTCCAGGAGGTGGAGCCCTTCCCGCGAGCCCGCAAGCCGGCCGGGAGGCTGACGGTCGACTTCGGCCCGCTCGTTGGCACGCTGCGGACCTCGGCGCAGATCACCAACTACGCCCCTGAGGAACTGCAGGACCGCCTGGTGGTCGGCGCGATCAATCTCGGGCGCAGGCGCATCGCCGGCTTCACGAGCGAGTTTCTGATCCTCGGCGCGCTGGATCCCGACGGGACGGTGCGCCTGCTCCAGGTGGAGGGCGGGACGCAGCCCGGGGCACCGGTCGCCTGAGCCCACCGCCACGACCCGCTCGTCACCGGGGATCGGCTATTGCCGGTAGTTCTCCACCGTGTCGATGTCACGCACCTCCGCGTCATCAGGGTCGAGCCCGGCGTTGCGGCGGGCCCGGCGCTGGCGCAGGAGGTCCCAGCACTGGTCGAGCAGCAACTCGACTTCCTCCAGGCGAAGCCGGTCGGCGGCGGGGAGCGGGCCCTGTGCCTCCCGCTCGCGCAGTATGTGCTCCTCGTCCGCGAGCGCAGAGATCCGGTTCAGCGTTGGTTCCTGCTCGGCCACGGCGGCTCCTCCGGGAATGCGTCGGGCCGGCGGCGTCGAGGCGCGGGCCAGCCCTCGGCGGCGAAGGGTAGCGCGCTCGACGGCGGAGGCGCAGCGCCATAGGCTGCCGTTCGTTGCTGTTCCTGCCAGGTAGCACCGCGTTGGCCGGGCCTGGGGAGGGACGCGTCGCGGGAGGCTGCGATGCAGGACTACATCATCGTCGGCGGCGGCTCCGCCGGCTGCGTGCTGGCCAACCGGCTGTCCGCCGACCCGTCGAACCGGGTGCTGCTGCTCGAGGCGGGTGGGCCGGACTACCGCAACGACATCTTCTCGATCCCCGCCTCGTACTCGCGGCCGTTCAGGACGGCGCACGACTGGGCGTTCCAGACCGAGGCGCAGAAGCACCTCCACAACCGGGCGCTGTACTGGCCGCGCGGCAAGGTGCTGGGCGGCAGTTCGTCGATCAACGCCATGATCTACATCCGCGGGAACCGGCTCGACTACGACACCTGGCGGGACCTGGGCAACCCGGGCTGGGGCTTCGACGACGTCCTGCCCTACTTCAAGAAGGCCGAGCACAACGAGCGCGGCGAGTCCGCCCACCATGGCGCCGGCGGGCCGCTGAACGTCGCCGACCTGCGCAGTCCGCACCCCTACACGCTGCGCTTCCTGGAGTCCTGCCGGTCGCTGGGCATCCCCGCCAACGAGGATTTCAACGGCACGGAGCAGGATGGCTGCGGGCTGTACCAGGTGACGCAGAAGGACGGCCGCCGGTGCAGCACCGCCGTGGCCTATCTCGCGCCGGCGATGGACCGGCCCAACCTGGCTGTGAAGACTCACGCGCCGGTGTCAAGGGTGCTGTTCGAGGGGCAGCAGGCGATTGGCGTTGCCTACCGCCAGTGTGGCGAGGAGCGCGAGGCCCGAGCGGAGGCCGAGGTCATCCTGTGTGGTGGGGCGGTCAGTTCCCCCCAGTTGCTGCTGCTGTCGGGGGTGGGACCTGCCGGGCACCTGCGGGAGCAGGGCGTGGACGTGGTAGCCGACCTTCCCGGGATGGGGGAGAACCTGCAGGATCACCTGGCGGTGCCCCTGCTGACGTTGACCAGGAAGGGCGCAAGCCTGCTCCAGGCGGAGAGGCCGTGGCACCTGCTGCAGTTCTACCTGCGCAAGCGCGGTTGGCTGACGTCGAACGTCGGTGAAGGCGGGGCGTTCGTGCGCACTCGGCCGGGCCTGGACGCGCCGGACCTGCAGTTCCACTTTGTCCCTGCGGCAGTGGAGGATCACGGCCTGAGCGAGCCCGCGGGGCATGGCTACACGTTCGTGCCGACGCTGGTGTCGGTCGCCAGCCGGGGCTGGATCGGGCTGCGCTCCACCAACCCGGACTGGGCCCCGCGCATCGAACCGAACTACCTGGAGGCGGACGAGGACCTGGAGGTGCTGCTTGCGGGCTGCGAACTGTCCCGGCAGTTGGCCGATCAGGCGGCCCTCGTGCCGTACCGGGATCGCGAGTACCTGCCCGGCCCGGAGGTTCGCACCCCTGAGCAGTTGCGGGACTACGTCCGGGCTCACGCCGGGACGCTCTACCACCCCGCTGGCACCTGCAAGATGGGTGTCGACGACTTGTCAGTGGTCGATCCGCAGTTGCGCGTCCGGGAGGTGGACGGGTTGCGGGTGGTGGACGCCTCGATCATGCCGACGGTCATCCGGGGCAACACCAACGCGCCGACGATCATGATCGCCGAGAAGGCGGCTGACATCATCCTCTCCGGCCGACCACAGGTCACCAAGGCCGCCTCGGCCTAGATTGCGCACCAGACGCAGCGTCTAGTCCTTTTACGAGAAAGCGCCAAATCACGGGAGCGTGCGATGGGTTTGAACATCAAGGATCTCAAGATCTCCACTCCGGCGTTCGAGCAGGGCGGGCGGATCCCGACCAGGCACACGGGCGAGGGTGAGGATGTCTCGCCGGCGCTGGAGTGGCAGGGCGTGCCCGAGGGGACCAGGCAACTCTCCGTCATCTGCCACGATCCCGATGCGCCACTGCCGCACGGGTTCACCCACTGGGTCATCTACGGCATCCCGGCCGGCGCGACCGGCATCCCCGAGGGCGGGGGCAGCGCTCACACCGAAGGCATGAGCGACTTCGGCAAGACCGGGTACGGCGGGCCCATGCCACCGCCGGGGCACGGCGATCATCACTACTACTTCTGGGTCTACGCCCTGGATACCGAAATCGACGCCGCGCCTGGCCTCACGCGCCACGAACTCCTGGAGCGCATCCAGGACCACGTGATCGAGCAGAACCGGATTGTGGGCACGTACTCACGCTGAGTTGCTCTGGCCGGGTGGGTCGTCGGGCGCCCACCCGGCGGCGGCTCTCCACAGTTGGGGAAAACGCTGTGGGAAAACACACCGCTGGAATTCCCCTACGGTGGCTAATCGGCCAGGGTCGTGCTCTTGCCAGTACCGCCTCCAGACAATCTCGGTACGCTGCGCAGATCACTAACGCCCGCCGTGAGCAGGTCCCAACCAGGCCTGAGTGCTCACCACAGCGCAGCGCTCTGTGGACGCGCTGGTGGCCGAGACGGAAGCTGGACGGCAGGCCCTGAACAAGACCAGCGGTGCGGCCCGCGCCGTTTGAGAGGAGCACCACCGATGGGACAGCTGTTGAAGCGGATCTGGCGGTACCTGACCGCCGCGCTGACCGGCAAGTTCGAACAGGCCGCCGACCCGAAGGTCCAGATCGAGCAGGCGATCGCCGAGGCGCAGCAGCAGCACCGAGCGCTGACCGAGCGCGCCGCCTCGGTCATCGCCAACCAGAAGAAGGCCGAGATGGACCTCGACCGGTCGATGGGTGAGCTGGAGAAGCTCAACGGCTCCACCCGGCAGGCGATCATGATGGCCGAGGACGCCCAGGCCAAGGGAGACGATCGGCGTGCCACCGAGTTGACCGGCACCGCTGAGGCGTTCGCGAACCAGCTGATCAGCAAGGAAGAGGCGGTCGAGAACCTCAAGGCGCTGGTCCTGCAGTCCACCCAGGCCTCGGACCAAGCCAAGCAGGCGGTCAACCAGAACGCCATGCGCCTGCAGGAGCGCCTTGCCGAGCGCCGGAAGCTGCTGAGCCAGCTGGATCAGGCCAAGATGCAGGAGCAGATGAACGCCGCCCTGGAGTCGGTGTCGACCACCATCGGCCAGGAGGTCCCGAGCCTGGAGCAGGTGCGCGGCAAGATCGAGGCGCGCTACGCCAAGGCCCGCGGCATGTCCGAGCTGCAGGCCAACTCGGTCGAGGGTCGGATGCTGGAGGTCGAGCAGGCCGCCATGAACGCCCAGGCCAAGGAGCGACTGTCGGAGATCAAGTCGCGGCTGGGCATCGAGGCCGGTGAGGGCTCCGAGGCGGCCGGGGCGATCAGCACAGGTGAGACCGAATCCGTCCCCCAACCCGCTCCCGAATCCGACTCCCAGCCCGCGCCGGCTCCGAACCAGCCGCAGAGCCAGCCGAGGGACGACTCGTAACGTCCGACCGCGAGTCCTCACCCGGTTGTCCACAACCGGGCAAGGTGCCCGATCGCGACGGCCGCTGGCCGCGTGTAAGGATGCAAGGCATGGCAAAGGCAGCGACGAAGGGCGTGCTCACGCCCCAGAGCGAAGACTTCCCCCGCTGGTACCAGGAGGTCGTCGCCAAGGCGGAACTGGCCGAGAGCGGCGCCGTCCGCGGCACGATGATCATCAAGCCGTGGGGTTACGCGATCTGGGAGCGGGTCCAGGCCGAACTCGACCGCCGGATCAAGGCGACCGGCCACGAAAACGTCTACTTCCCGCTGTTCATCCCCTACGGCTTCCTCCAGCGAGAGGGCCAGCACGTGGAGGGCTTCAGCCCGGAACTGGCGGTGGTGACCACCGCGGGCGGGGAGGAACTGGCCGAGCCGCTCGTCGTGCGCCCCACGTCCGAAACGGTGATCGGCGACGCGATGGCGCGCTGGATCCAGGGCTATCGCGACCTGCCGCTGCTGTTGAACCAGTGGGCCAATGTGGTCCGCTGGGAGCTGCGTCCACGGGTGTTCCTGCGCACCACCGAGTTCCTGTGGCAGGAGGGCCACACCGCACACGCCACGTCCGCGGAGGCGGTGCGCGAGACGCTCATGATCCTGCACGACGTCTACGACGACGTCGTCCGCAACGTGCTGGCCATCCCCTCGGTGCTGGGGCGCAAGACCACCGCGGAGCGCTTCGCCGGAGCGCGCACGACCTACACCCTCGAGGCCCTGATGCGCGACGGCAAGGCGCTGCAGATGGGCACCAGTCATGACCTGGGCCAGAACTTCGCGCGCGCCTTCGGGATCGAGTTCACCGACGGCAACGGCGAGCGCCAGCACGCCTGGACCACCTCATGGGGAGTGTCGACGCGGACGGTCGGCGGGCTGATCATGGCACACGGCGACGACCGGGGTCTGCGCCTCCCCCCGGCGCTGGCGCCTGTCCAGGTCGTGGTCCTGGCAATCAAAGAGGAGGCGGTCGAGGCCGCCGAGCGGCTCACCGGTGCGCTGGAGCACGCCGGTGTGCGCGCCAGGCTCGACGCCAACACGTCCCAGTCCTTCGGGCGCCGAGCCGTCGACTGGGAGCTCAAGGGCGTGCCGATCCGGTTGGAGATCGGCCCCCGGGACCTCGCCGAAGGCCACGTCACCCGGGTCCGGCGCGACCGCGGCGCCAAGGAGCCGGTCCCCCTGGACGGCGTGGTGCGGGACGTGACCGTGGCGCTGGACGAGATCCAGCGCGGTCTCCACGACGAGGCGCTGGCCTTCCGTGAGGGCCACACCCGTGACGCGGACTCCGGCGAGGAGGTCGATGGTGCGGGCTTCTGGCGGGTGCCGTGGGACAAGGTGGGCGAGGACGGCGAGGCCGCCCTTGCCGAGCGTGGCTACAGCGTCCGTTGCCTGACTGATCACGATGGCACGCCCCCCGCGCCCGAGGAGGGCAGCGGCCTCATCGCCTGGATCTCACGCGCTTACTGACGTCTGCGAGGACCCGGGTGCTCGCAGTTCGTGTCCATTCGCGATACCGGTCATGCCCGCGGGCTGACCTAGACTCGCCCGCAGCGCGCGGTCGCCGCGCGCACGCCCAAGGAGAGACCGGTGGAGTTCGAGCAGGTCAGCGGACCAGGGGTCGCCGCCCTCGGTGATGACGTGTGGCGCCGCACCGAGGACGGGAGCGAGGTGCCGGCGGGAACCGCCGTGGCGTTTCTCGGTCCCGAGGGCACCTTTACGTCCGAGGCCGCCGACCTGGCCTCTCCCGATCGGCCCCGGATGCCCCTGCCGACCATCGCCGAAGTCGTGCGCGCGGCCCGGGAGCGCCAGGCCCTGCTGGGCATCGTGCCGATCGAGAACTCCATCGAGGGTGCGGTCAACCTGACCCTGGACGAACTCGTCTTCGGACCGCCGGGGGCGTTCATCCGTGGGGAGCTTGCGCTGCCCATCACCATGGCACTGATGGCCCGCTCCGGCACGACGCTCGGTGACATCGCCGAGGTGCGCAGCCAACCCGTTGCCCTGGCGCAGTGCCGCCAGCGCCTGGCCGAACACCTGCCCCCGGTGCGCATCAGCAGCGCGACATCCACGGCCGAGGCGGCACGCCACGTGGCGGAGGGCGACGGCACGCTCGCGGCACTCGGAACGCCACATGCGGCCGAGCGCTACGGACTGAAGGTCCTGGTGCCCAACCTCGCCGATCACGCGGGCAACACCACGCGCTTCGTCGTGCTCGGCACCGCGATGGCCGAGGCCACCGGCGCGGACAAGACCTCACTGGTCGTCTTCCTGGGCGAGGATCGCCCCGGCCTGCTGCTGCGCGTCCTCGAGGAGTTCGCCCTCCGGGGGATCAACCTGAACAAGATCGAGTCCCGCCCCACCAAGCGAGCGCTGGGTCAGTACTGCATCCTGATCGACTGCGAGGGACACCCGCGCGATGCGCGCGTGGGTGAGGCGCTGCGCAGCGTCCACCGCCACGTCGCCGACGTCCGGGTGCTGGGCGCCTACCCGCGGGCTGACCTGCGGCGCGTGGAGGCCGACCGCTCGAACTCCGACGCGGCCTACTCCGAGGCGGGCTCCTGGTACGACCGTCTGCTCGGCGACGTGGAGGCCTGAGCGGGTCTCGGGCGCGGCATCGTGAAGATCGCTCCCCGGGTGGCCGAGGCGCTCGCCCGCGGCGCGCCGGTGGTGGCGCTCGAAAGCACCCTGATCGCCCACGGGCTGCCACGCCCTGCCAACCTCGATGTCGCACGGGAACTCGAGACGATCATCGCCGCGGAGGGGGCGGTGCCCGCCACCGTCGGTGTGGTCGGCGGCGTTCCGACCGTGGGTCTTGACCAGGCGGAACTGGAGTTCATCGCCACGGCGGAGACCGTCGGCAAGCTCAGCGTCCGGGACCTGCCGGTGGCCGTCGCCGCCGGCCGCGACGGCGCGACCACCGTGGCAGGCACCGCACACCTCGCCACGCGGGCCGGCGTCGAGGTGTTCGCCACCGGCGGGCTCGGCGGTGTGCACCGGCAGGCCCGCGACAGTTGGGACGAGTCAGCCGATCTGCGGGCGCTGTCGGCCACCCCGGTCGTCGTGGTCTGCGCGGGGGTGAAGTCCATCCTCGACGTGGGCGCCACGCTGGAGCGCCTGGAGACGCTCGGCATCACCGTTGTCGGGTACGGGACCCTGGCGTTCCCCGGCTTCTACCTGACCGACTCCGGTCATCGACTGGACTGGAGGGTGGATACTCCCGAGGAGGTCGCCCGGATCCGCGAGGCACAGGCGGAGCTCGGATTGGCGGCCGGCGCCCTGATCGTGGCCAACCCTCTGCCTCCGGATCAGCAACTCGACCCGGACCTGCATGACCAAGTTCTCGCTGAGGCACTGCGCCAGGCCGGGGCGAAGGGCATCGTCGGCAAGGACGTCACACCGTTCCTGCTGGACACCTTCCACGGGGCGACCGGTGGCGCCAGCCTGGAGTGCAACATCAGGATCGTTCGCAGGAACGCGCGACTGGCGGCGCAGATCGCCGCCGCTCGATCCCGGCGAGCATGACCGCCGAATACGTGCAGGTGGGTCGGGCGACGCCCTCCTTAGCCAAGGAGTCGAGCATGACCGGCCCGTCGGTCCTGGTGGTCGGGGACGCCGCCACCGACGTGATCTCCCGGATGCGAGAACCGCTCGCGGCGGGGAGTGATGCGGTCGCCAGCATCGTGACCAGCGAGGGTGGATCCGGCGCGAACGTGGCGTGCTGGCTTGCCGCCCAAGGGGTCGACGCGCACTTCATCGGGCGGATCGGTGCCGACCCGCAAGGCCTGGCGCAGACCGCGGCGCTGCGGCGGCAGGGGGTGACCCCCCATCTGGCTGTGGACGGCGACCGTTCCACCGGAGTCGTCATCGTCCTGGTCGGCGCGGACGGCAGTCGCAGCATGGTCAGCGACCGCGGCGCCAACCTGACGCTGTCGCCCGCCGACATTCCCGTCGAACTGTTCCAGCCTCCCCGCCACCTCCACCTCTCCGGCTACGCGCTGCTGTCAGAGGGCTCCCGGCAGGCGGCGCTGCATGCCTTGCGACTCGCGAGGGAGCGTGGCCTGACCGTGTCCGTCGACCCCTCCTCGGCGCAGCCGCTTCGAACGGCCGGCGCCGACCGGTTTCTGGACTGGACCTACGCAGCCGATCTCTGCCTGCCGAACCTTGACGAGGCGCTGGTGCTATCCGGCCAGGAGGGCGCAGAGAGCGCGGCGGCCGCGTTGGCCGCCTTCTACGGCGAGGTGGTCGTGACGATGGGCGCTGAAGGGTCGCTGTGGACTGACGGCGGCTCACCCGTGCGCGCGGCCGCTGCGCCGGCGCCGAGCGTGGTCGACACCACAGGAGCAGGCGACGCCTTCTGCGCCGGCTTCCTCGCGTCCTGGCTGGGCGGAGTCCCGCCCGCCGGTGCGCTGACCGCCGGCGCTCGACTCGCCGCACGCGCGGTCGCACGGGTTGGTGCACGACCTCCACGGTCCTAACGCCTTCTACGGCTATAAACCAACGCGTCAGATTCTCATCAAATTCTCACGAACATGGATTGCCTCCAGAAGGGCCGGCTTCTCATGCGCGTCACGCTGCCCCGTCCGGCGACACTCGGACTCGTGCTGGCGCTCGTCGTCACGCTGCTGGCGGCCGCCTCGTCGCTTCCGCCTGATGCGGGGGCCCAACCCAGGGACCCCTCACTCACCCGGTTCCCCGGCGCAGACCGCATCCAGACAGCGGTCTTGATCTCCAAGGGCGTGTTCGAAGAGGCTGACACGGTCGTCCTCGCCCGCTCCGACGACTACGCCGACGCGCTGGTCGGCGTTCCGCTGGCGGCCCATCTCGGCTCCCCGATTCTGCTGACGCCGCCCGGAAGCGTCCCTTCGGCTGTGCAGCGCGAGATCCGCCGGCTGGGTGCGAGCGAGGTGATCCTGCTCGGCGGGCCGGAGGCGCTCGAGGACAGCGTCGAGGAGGACCTTGCGGAAGAGTACGAGGTCCGGCGGCTTCATGGTGCGAACCGCTTCGCCACCGCCGCTGCCGTGGCCGCCGAGCTTCCCGGTTCGCCGACGGTGTTCGTCGCCGAGGGGTCCAACGAGGATCCGGCCCGCGGCTTCCCGGACCCGCTGTCCGCCGGCCCGTACGCCGGGTTCCTGGAGAGCCCGATCCTGCTGGTGACCGCCGATCGGCTTCCCTCGGAGAGTGCCGCCGCACTCGACAGGCTCGCTCCTGAGGAGTTGGTGATCGTCGGCGGGCCGGTCGCGGTCAGCGAGAGCGTGGCGGCGCTGCTCGGGAGCGTCACTGGCCTCGACTCGGCGGCGGGAGAGGTGCGGCGGCTGGCCGGCACCGACCGCTACGGGACCTCAGCGGCCGTGTACGACGAAGCGGTCGCGGTCGGTATGGACCCGGCGGGCAAGTGGCTGGCCACCGGCCTCAGCTTCCCCGACGCGCTGGCGGTCGGACCGGCGGTCGCCGCGCTCGGCCACACCCTGCTGCTGGTGGATGGCAGCGGCATCAACCGTTCGCCGCAGACCGCGGCTCGGCTCCCGGTCGACGTCGACGTCGTCCGAGACGTGCGGCTCGTCGGCGGGATGGAGGCCATCAGCAAGGGGACCGAGCGGCAGGTCGCCGGCATCTACGACCTGGCGCTGGAACAGCCCGCGGCCGAGTTCTGCCTCACCGTGCTGCACAGCAACGACGGTGGATCGAAGCTGGTCAACGCCGGCGGGCGCCAGTTCGGCGGCATCGCCCGCTTTGCGACCCTGGTACAGCAGCAGAAGGAGTTGGCGCTGGCCGAAGCCAGCGACGGCTGCGACGAACGCGGCGTGCTCACGGTCACCAGCGGCGACAATCTCCTTGCCGGGCTGGAGTTCTCGGCCAGCCTGGAGAACGGCGTGCCCTACTACGACTCGATCGCTCTGGACTCCATCGGCTTCGACGTGCTGGGGCTGAGCAACCACGACTTCGACTTCGGCCCCGAGGTGACCGCGGACTTCATCGACGGCTTCGACCGCGGCAACGAAGCCAGGTTCGTGTCGGCGAACCTCGACTTCACCGAGGAGCCGGCTCTGCAGGAGCTCGTCGACGACGGCGTCATCGTCCCGTCGACGATCGTGGAAGTCGGCTCCCGCCAGATCGGTGTGATCGGCCTCACCTCGCCGCAGCTGTCGCAGATCTCCTCGCCCCGCGGCGTGCAGGTCAGTTCGTCGCTGGCGGCATCGGCCGGCGAAGAGCTCAGCGCGGCGCTGGCCGGGGCGGTCCAGGAGCAGGTCAGCGCGCTCGAGGACGAGGGCACGGACGCGATCGTGCTGATCAGCCACCTCCGGGATCTGGAGGAAGACCTCGCGCTGGTGCCGCAACTGACCGGCGTCGACATCGTCGTCGGTGGTGGCGGTCGCGAGGTCCTGGCCTTCCCGGGCGAACTGCTGGTCCCCGGGGACGAGCAGGCCATCTTCGGCACGTATCCGTACCTGGGGCTCGGGCCGGATGACATGATCTCGCTGGAAGATCTGCAGGAGGCCCGTGATGGGCTGCCGGTCGACGCGGACGGGCGCTTCGTTCCGGTGGTTACCACGGCCGGTGACTACCGCTACCTCGGCCGTCTGAAAACCCGCTTCGGCACGGAGCTTGACGAGTCCGGCACGGTTGTAGACCCATTCTTCTCGCGCACGCTGCGGGTCAGCTCCACTGCGGCGCCGTACGGCGTCGAGCCCGACGAGTCCATCACGGACAACGTCGTCGAGCCGGTCCTCGACCACATCGCCGATCTCGCGGAGAACGTGATCGGCACCAGCGAGGTCCCGCTGGACGGCAGCAACGCGGCCATCCGGAATGCCGAGACCAACCTTGGAAACCTCGTGGCCGATGCGCAGATCGCTGCCGCCAAACAGCGTGCGGCGGAGTTCGGACTCGATCCGGAGGCCAACTACGTCAGCATCCAGAACGCGGGAGGCGTCCGCAACAACACCGTGATCCCCGCCGGCCCTGTCAGCGAACGCACCACCTTCGACATCGCGCCGCTCGACAACTTCACGTCCGTCTTCCAGGGCCTCGATCCGGCGGAGCTCAAGCTCCTTCTGGAGCACGGCTACTCGGACATCGGGGGCCGTCGCTTCGCCCAGATCGGAGGGATGACCATCGAGGTGGAACCCGACGCCGAGCCGCCGCAGCAGGACGACGACGGCAAATTCGTGGTGGAGGGCAGCCGGGTCGTGAACGTGACGCTGGACAACGGCACCGCGATCGTGGTGGATGGCGAGCCGGTGCCGCCGTCACCTGAGACCGAGGTGAGCGTCGTCGTGGGCGACGTCCTCGCTCGGGGAGGCGGCGGCTACCCGTTCCCCGATGGCGAAGCGTTCACGGTGATCGGCACCAGCTACCAGCAGGCGCTGGCGAACTACATCACCGACGACCTGGACGGGACGATCGCCGCGGAGGACTACCCGGGAGGGGGCGAGGGCCGCATCACCTTCCTGGCCACCGGGCCCTGATCCTGCGTGGCACGCCCATGTGACGGCGCGACGCCGCTGCTAGCCTCCCGAAACGATGATCGACATCCGGCTTGTACGCGAACACTTCGAACGCACCGCCACCGCGCTGGCCAGGCGGGGCGTGCCGAGGGAAACCCTCGATACTGTCCGTGAACTCGACGAGCGCCGTCGCGAGCTCATCACCTCAGGGGACGAGTTGCGCGCGCGCCAGCGAGCGCTCGGCCGGCAGATCGGCGCGGCGCGGGATCCCGCGGATCGCCAGACGCTGATCGAAGAGACACGCGGGATCTCGGCCAAGCTCTCCGAGATCGAACCGGCACAGAGCGATGTCGAGCAGCGACTGGAGAGAACGCTCGCGGTCATTCCCAACCTGGGACATCCCGACGCGCCCGAGGGTCTCAAGGAGGAGGACGCGGTCGAGGTCGGCCGCTTCGGTCAGATGCCAGAGTTCGACTTCGAGGTCCGAGACCATCTCGAGATCGGCGAGGCCCATGGGCTGATCGACATTGCTCGGGCGGTCAAGGTGTCGGGCAGCAGGTTCGCCTATCTCACCGGCCAGGCCGTGTTCCTCGAACTGGCACTGGTGCGCTGGGCGCTCGACCGGCTGGCCACTGCCGGGTTCACCCCGGTGATCCCTCCGGTGCTGAACCGGCAGGAGGCGCTGTACGGCACCGCGTTCCTGCCCACAGGGGAGGATCAGCTCTACCGCATCGGCAACACCGAGCAGGACGAGCCCGACCTCTACCTCGTCGGCACCTCAGAGGTGCCCCTCGCCGGACTGCATATGGACGAGATCCTGGCTGCGGACGCTCTGCCGCTGCGGTACGCGGGGTTCTCCCCGTGCTTCCGCCGGGAGGCAGGGACCTATGGAAAGGACACCCGGGGCATCTTCCGCGTACACCAGTTCGACAAAGTGGAGATGTTCTCGTTCACGCTGCCCGAGCACAGCTGGGAGGAGCACGAGCGCCTCCTCGAGTTGCAGGTTGACCTGCTGGGCCTGCTGGGCCTGCACGGCCGCGTGGTGGACATCGCGGTCGGGGATCTGGGAGCGTCCGCTGCCCGCAAGTATGACCTGGAAGTGTGGCTGCCCGGTCAGCAGGCGTACCGGGAGCTGACCAGCGCCTCCAACTGCACGGACTATCAAGCCCGCCGCCTGCGCTGCCGCTACCGGACGGCAGCGGGGGACACGGAAGTGGTGCATACGCTGAACGGGACGGCGATCGCGGTCGGGAGAACCATCATCGCGCTGCTCGAGACCCACCAGCGTGCGGACGGGACGGTGACCGTTCCCGAGACGCTGGTGCAGTACCTGGGCGCCGAGGTGATCGGAAAGGCGGGGTGAGCATCGCCGTCGGCGTCGACCTCGGCGGGACCAACATCGATATGGCCGCGGTCGACGACGACCACCGGGTGGTGGAGCGCGCGCGCCTTCCCACTCCCGAGGGCCCCGACGCCGTTATCGAGGCCATTGTCGGCGGCGTCCGCGCGCTGAAATCCGAAGCCTCCGCGGTGGGCGTGGGAGCGCCCGGGCCGGTCCACCAGGGGATCCTGGTCACCGCCCCCAATCTCGTGGGCGTCACCCGGCCCGTGCCGCTGGCAGAGCGTCTGAGCGAGGCGCTGACGCTCCCGGTAGTCGCTGAGAACGACGCCAACGCCGGGGTGATCGGCGAGTGGGTGGCCGGCGCGGGACGGGACTCGAACCACCTGATGGGGGTGTGGCTGGGGACCGGCGTGGGCGGGGGCCTCGTGCTGGAGGGCCGGCTCTTCCGCGGCGCGTTCGGTGGAGCCGGCGAGTTCGGTCACATGTGCATTCGCCAGGGCGGGGCCCTGTGCGGGTGCGGGCGTCGCGGCTGCATCGAAGCGTATGCGGGTCGTGCGAGCATGGAGCGCTTTGTCGAGACCGCCGTCGCCTCCGGCCGCCACACGCTGCTCACCGAACTGAGAGCCGGGAAGGGGCGGCACCGCATCACCTCGGGAATCTGGGCCAGGGCGCTGGAGCAGGGTGACGAGCTGGCCACGGCGGTTCTCGACGAGGCGGTCGCGGCGTTGGGCGCCGGTATCGGCGCAGCCATCAACCTGCTGGACCTGGACCACATCGTCATCGGCGGTGGGTTGGCTGAGAAGCTCGGCAGGGACCTGGTCGAGCGGGTCGAGCGGGCGACCAAGCCGTTCGTCCTGGTCCGCGGTGACCGCGAGTTCGTCGTGGCTGACCTGGGTGATGACGCGGGTGTTGTGGGAGCAGCCTCCCTCGCCCGGGCTACCACTGGCCGCGGTGGACCACATCCTCGAGCGGACGACGGTTGGGCCGCTCGATTGGGGTAAGGGGGCGGTCGGCCGGATAGCCCAGGGCGATCAGCCACGCGCAGAATCTGTCTTCGGGAAAGCCAAGGATGCGGCGTGCCAGTTCCTGATCGCTCACGGCCGCGTGGCCGCTGCCTATGCCCAGATCCGCAGCCGCCAGCATGATGCTCATCGTCGCCTGGCCGAGGTCGTACTGGACCGACTCACGGGTCCGGGCGTCATCGCCA
Organism: Nitriliruptorales bacterium; assembly: GCA_009379795.1. GTDB lineage: Bacteria > Actinomycetota > Nitriliruptoria > Euzebyales > Egibacteraceae > WHTC01. The sequence goes on from WHTC01000056.1 coordinate 15,002, forward strand.
TTCGGAGCCACCAGGGCGATCGTCGCCGCCGAGGCGGCCACGTGCCCGGCGCCACGCCAGACCGTCGAGAGATCCTCCAGCTGCGCACGATCGGTACAGATGACGAAGTCCCAACGCTGACGGTTCGAGGAAGAAGGCGAGCGCCGCGTCGCTTCCAGGATCCGGTTCAAGTCCTTGTGTGCGATCGGTCGCTCCGCGTAGGTCCGGACATTCCGCCGAGCCCTGATCGCCTCCCACATCTCCACGTCTCCCTCCCCACGGTGGTATGCCTGGACGTGCACCGGAGGTTCCCCCGGTCTCTGCGGGTTGGAGCGGAGGCGGTGGGATTCGAACCCACGGGACCCGCGAGGGGCCCACCGGTTTTCAAGACCGGCGCCTTCGTCCGCTCGGCCACACCTCCCCGCGACGAGTGTACGGCCTTGCAGGTGCTGCCCCCGCTGACCGCAGCAGCTTCACGCGGCACAGGTGGCTGTTGATCCGGACGGTAATCGCGTCGCTCGCGGGCGAACGTCGTCTCTGCCCGCCGCGCACCGCAGGGCTGGACCCTGCGGTTCACCGCAGGTCACCGGCGCCGGGCCAGGGTTCGTCATTCCCACCAGATGATCGGGTCAACAGGTCCTGGTCGCCGTCCTCGATGGAGTTCACCGTGATGGCGAGGATGCCCGTCCCGATCACGACCGCGACGCGTGTCCCGGTACGGCACGAAGGCCTCTTCGCCGATGCGCAGCTCCGTGCCCGGCGGAGTGATCTCGTCCGGATCGATCTCCCTCGGGTCCGGCCCGGTCCTTGCGCTCCCAAGGAAGTTCACCGCGTAGGCGAAGATGACCACTCCGAGCACGACTTGCAAGACGCGCCGCATCTACCCCCTCCTCGTCCGGCTCCCGTCGCTCCGCCCCGGTCCCAGCGGAAGCGCTGGCGATCCGGAGCGCGTGCCGGCCGCATCAATCGCAGAGTGCAGGATACGGGGCGGCGTGGCTGGATATTCGTCGGTTGCCGGCGGCTTGCGACGGACCCGGGCGGTCAGGTCGCAATGCCTGTCGGCCCTCGTTACACTGCCCTCCGCCTACATCGCAGGCTCTCTGGAGGCTTCGCCTAGTCTGGTCTATGGCGCGGGATTGCTAATCCCGTTGAGGGTCTCACCCTCTCGTGGGTTCGAATCCCACAGCCTCCGCCAAACCCGCAGGTCAGCCGGTTTTCAGAGTCTGCCGG
>WHTC01000048.1 GCA_009379795.1 Nitriliruptorales bacterium
ATCGAACATACGTTCTGTCGAGGAGGCGCCGGAGGTCCCGGCGGCGGGTGTGGTCGCCATGTCGATGTTTCCCAGGTCTCCGCGCAGCCCGGCGGCACCGTGGAACTGGCCGTGCGGGGCGGACTGCCGCGCATCACCGCGACCGCGGCCGAGGCGCTGACCGCCGACGCCGAACTACGCACGGTGCTGTTCGACGGCACCCGCCCCCTGGCGGTCACGGCCAGCATCAACGCGGCCACAATCCCCGCCGCGACCCGGGGTCGCGGTCGCCGCCCGCTCGCCGCTGGCGCTCGCCAGGGTGGCGTCCAGGGCAAGTCAGCTGAGGGTGACCTGCTCGACGAACACCGTCTCGCGCGGCGACTCGCCGCTCAGCGGGACCCCGGCGATCCGATCGGCGACCTCTATGCCGCGGGTGACCTCACCGAACACCGCGTACTGCGGCGGCAACCCCACATCCGCGAGGCAGATGAAGAACTGGCTGCCGTTGGTGTCCGGCCCGGCATTGGCCATCGCCAAGGTGCCGCGCTGGTAGCCGCGGTTGCGAGCCGTTCCCAACTCGTCAGGGAACCGATAGCCGGGTCCACCGGTGCCGGTGCCCGTCGGGTCGCCCATCTGCACGACGAAGCCGGGCACCACGCGGTGCACGACGGTCGCGTCATAGAAGCCCTGCTGCGCCAGGAACGCGAAATTGTTCGCCGTGCGCGGTGCCTCCTGGGAATACAGTTCGACGGTGATCTCCCCGCACGAGGTGCGGATCGTGCCGGTGTGCCGCAGCGCATCGTCGAGCACCTGCTCGGATGCGCTGAACTGCGGTTTGGGTTCACCGTAACCGGCGGGCACGCTGCCGCCACAGGCGACGTCCATGAAAGACCCTTCCTTGTTCTCAGCCTGACGGGGAGGGCTCGATCGCGGGTTCGGTGTCACGCCCGGCCGGCTCCGGCGTCTCGACCGGGGCCAGCGGCCCAGCCGGTTCCCCAGCTTCCGTCTCGATCGTCACCCGTTCCACGTATACGGGGACGCTGGGGGTGTCGTTGGCCGGATCGGCTGGATCCTCGGTCGGAATCGCGCCGATCGACTGGAGCACGTCCAACCCCTCGACCAATTGGCCGAACAGCGTATAGTCGGGCGGCAGCCCGCTGGCGCCGTAGACCATGAAGAACTGGCTGCCCCCGGTGTCGGGGTCCCCCTTCGCCATCGCAATCGCGCCCGGCTCGTACCCACCGAACTCCTCCGCTCGGGCGGTCTCGTCCGGAAGGGTGTAGTCGATGTCCCAGGTGTTGGTGTCGTCTCCGGCGCCGGTCTGCAGCGCGCTGATGCCGGGTGCGTTGCGGAAGATCGCGAGGCCGTCGAAGAATTCTTCCTGTGCCAGGAAGACGAAGCTGTTCACCGTCTCCGGCGCATCGTCCTCAAGCAGTTGGAAGATCATCCGCCCACAGGAGGTGTCTATGACCGCGCGGTAGTTCAGCCCGTCGTCGAGGACCTGCTCGGGACCCTCGGGGAACGTCGGCTTGGACTCACCGGCTGTCTGTGGAGCCGGTGCGGGTTGGCACGGGTCCACGGCGGGTTCTGGATCGGGCGTCTCCTCTGATGAAGCCAGTTCGTCCTCGGGATCCTCGAGGGACACCCAGATGAGCACGCCACCGATCACCATCGTGATGGCGATGATGATGATCGTCTGGATGGTGCGCCAGCGTTCACGCCGCCGCTGTGCCTCGCGCGCCGCCTGGCGGGTGCGCTTCGCCTCTCGCTTGTGCTGTTTCCCGCTCATATCTCCACCGCTGTTCACCTCAAGGCGACGACCGCAAGACCCCGGTCAACCCCGATGGCCTATCCGACCCAGCGCACGTTCCCGGGCGGTCATCGGTCATCATCGTCCGAGCGCCGCACCTCGATGCGCCAGCAGTGCCGGTGCCAATGGCGCCGCAGATCCGGATCACCCACGGGCCACACCACGACATGGCCCTCGCCCCCGGAGACCGTGTTGCCACATTCCGGGCAGACGTAGTCCTTCTCCGCGCTGCCCGGGTCCACACGCTTGACCTCGTAACCGTCAAGGCTCAACTCGTCGTCCCAACCGGCTGGTACGAGCAGGTCGCCGAGATCCCGCATTGCGCTGGCGTCCTGCCAGGGACGCGTCGCACGCTTTCTCCTGCTGCCTTTGCTCATCGCGGCACCTTGCTCAGTCGTTCCATTATTCCTGTACTCCCGACAGCGTCAGCAGCAGCGCCAGCCCTTCCTCCGAGCCACGCCACAGACCGTAGATCACGTCATAGCCGGCGCCGATCAACAATCGGCGGGTGGCAAGCACACCGACCGCAAGGTCGTCGAGCTGACCCAGCGCCGGAATCACACCGGGGACGAGATCGACCGGGCTGACGAGATAGGCGGCCGCGGCGCCCGCGACCAGCTTGTCCTCGCGGGGGACGCGAGGGTCGACTGCCAGATCCTTCAACAGCAGTATGACGTCAACAGCGAACCGCAGCATCGTCAACCGACTGCCGGATCGTTCGGCCTGCCGCATCGCCTGGATACGATCGCGCACCCCGCCGGGGATACGCCGGCGCCTTCCCCGGGGAGGGCCCGGAACGCCTGGATCAGCGGCATGGACAGGAGCCACCGCAGGTCTCACCTCCCGGGGCCGGTCGGCGCCGGAAGCCTGCCGGCCCGCGGCAGGCCCGTGACCGTGCGCAGCAGGTCCAGATCGGCACCTCGTCGGCGCCGAGGATAGCCCGGACGCCGGGAGTTGCGGATCAGCTCGAACCCAGGCGCAGCAGCGCGACGCCGACCAGGTTGAAGGTCGCATGGGCGGCCACCGGCACCAGCAGGCTACCGCGGCGATGAAACAACCAGGCGAAGTACATGCCGACCGGGAACAGCAGCACGAAGGCCAGCAACTCAAGATGGGACAGGCCGAAGGCCAGGCCGGACACCACGATCGCCGGCCACAGCCGCAGGGACCGGCGCAGGGCCTGGAACAGCAGGCCGCGGAAGAACAACTCTTCACCGATCGGCGCGAGCAGTACCGCGGCCCCCGCCACGGTCAGACCTGCCACGGGGTCGCGCAGCGCTTCCTGCAGGCCCTCCTGCACCGCCGGCAACTCGCTGCCGGCCCGCCCCACGATCAACTGAATGATGGATCCCAGCGCCAGGTTGGCCAGGACGAAGGCACCGAGACCGGCGCCGGCCCCGACCAGGAGATCACGGCTGTGCGCCCGGACAGGCCCGAGGATCCTGCCCAATTGGTGAGGCGCCCGCGAGCGCACCCACAGCAGCGTAAGCGCGATCAGCGTCGGGTGTGTGAGCGCCACGGCGAGGGGCAGAACCGCCCGCTGCCCCGCACCGCCGGCGATGACGGCCAGCAGCGCGGCGGTGGCCACCTGCGCCAGGATGAACACGATCACCGCGTCCCACCATCGCCAGGGGACGGGAACGGCCACAGTGACCCCCTTTCCCTCAGCCGACATTGCGGCCGAGTGGTCGGTGAGGAAAAGGGGGTCAGAGGGGCGGTCATGCGCTTGGGGGTCCGGGACGGACCGCTCCGGCTCCTCCAAGGGTTGCGTCAGTGCAGATCCGTTCGCTCGACGTCGGCGCCCAAGGCCCGCAACCGCGTCGCGAAGTCGCTGTAGCCCCGATCCACGTGGTGAGGTTCGGCGACCACCGTCTCGCCCTCGGCGACCAGACCGGCGAGCACCAGGGCCGCCCCCGCCCGCAGATCGGTCGCCCGCACCGGCGCCCCCCGCAGGAGCCGGGCGCCGCGCACGATTGCGTGGTGGCCCTCGAGGGTGATGTCCGCGCCCATCAGGCGCAGTTGGTCAACCACCGAGAAGCGGCCATCAAAGACATTCTCGGTCAGCATGGAACTGCCGTGCGCCTGGCTGAGCAACACCAGCAGTTGTGGCTGCAGGTCGGTCGGGAATCCTGGGTAGGGCAGGGTCACGATGTCGACCGCCCGCAGACGGCGCGGGTTCCCGGTTGCCCGGAGGGGGCCGTGCACCACCAGGTGCCCGTCGCCCTCGTCGATCTCGACCCCGAGCGCCCGCAGCTTGCTGAGCGCCATTCGCAGATGTCCCGGAACGACCGCGTCGACCTTCACCTCGCCTCCGGCGAGGGCTGCCGCGGCCGCATAAGTCCCGGCCTCGATGCGATCGGGTACCACGACGTGGTTGGCGGGCGACAGCCGGGTCACCCCGTGGATGGCGATCTGGGAGGTCCCCGCACCGCCGACCTGCGCGCCCATGCTGGTGAGGTAAGCGGCCAGGTCGGCGATCTCGGGTTCCCGAGCGGCGTTCATGATCCGCGTGGTGCCCTTCGCCGTCACCGCCGCCATCAGCAGGTTCTCGGTAGCCCCCACGCTGGCGTAGGGCAACTCCAGGTCGGCCCCGACCAAGCGGTCGGCCTCGGCCTCGACATAGTCCTCACCGTAGGTGATCGTCGCGCCCAAGCGCTCCAGCCCCGACAGGTGCATGTCGATGCCGCGGCTGCCCAGGTTGCAGCCACCGGGCTGGGCGACCCGCACCCGCCCGCAGCGGGCCAGCAGTGGACCGAGCACGACCAGCGAGGCGCGCAGGCGTTTCACCAGATGAGCCGGGGTGGAGTTCCCGACTTCGGAAGGCACGTCAAGGACGTACACGTCGTCATCGGCGGTGACGGTGACACCGAGCTCTCTCAGGACCGCGGCCATGGCCGCCATGTCCATAATGTCGGGGACATTGCGGATGACCGAGCGGCCTTCCGCGAGCAGCGCAGCGGCCACAAGCTTCAACGCGGAGTTCTTCGCACCCCCGACCCGCACGGTCCCGGAGAGCTCGCGCCCCCCGCGCACAAGGAAGGCAGACATCGCAGCCGAGTCTATCCAGCACCCCTCAAGCGCCTCCGCCGGGCTGCTGCCCAACCGTACGGTGCGGCCGTCACTGCCAGTGGGCTCTGGTTACGATGGGTGAGGTCCCCGCTGCCGCGCCATCTCCGCTCGCTCCATGTCAGCAGCGGTCGAAGGCCGCAGCAGCAGGGCGACGATGACGGCGTTGGCCACTCCCGACACCATCCCCCATCCGGCGTTGGGTCCGCGGGGGACGGAGGCGAGACCCTGGATCGACAGCAGGATCAGCACGATGGAGAACAGACCGAACAGCGCGATGGCACCCTCACGAGCCCACTGACGCCGACGCAGGATGCCCGCGGCCAGGATCAACGCCAATACGGCGAGCAGCAGCGTCATCACCGCGCCGAACGTCGCCACCGTCGAGGCCTCAGCGCCCCTGGCGGGAATCCCGAGCGCCACGAGCGTCTGACGGTCCCCCAGATCCATGGCAGGGTTCATCGCCACGAGGATCGACCCGATCCCCCGGATCACGTAGGGAATCGACACGGCGACCACCAGCGCCCCTGCCGCCAGCGTGGTCCGCGCCGGGGGCCCGGCACCCCCCGGGCCGTCCTGTGCGGCGGTCGGTTGCGTCACCGCACGCTCCCGGACCTCAGGTCTCGGCGAGGCCGTCGGCCAGGACGGTGAGGCGGTTCTCGCGGAACTCGAGGAAGCCGCCGGCAAGGGCGAAGGACTGCTCCTGCTCGCCGGTCGGGCGCACGCGTACTGGCGAGCCGGCGGTGAGGGCGAGCAGCGCAGGCTGGTGCCCTGGAAGGATACCGATCTCGCCCTCCTGAGAACGAGCGAAGACCTCGGTCGCCTCCCCGGAGAACAGGCTCTCCTCCGGGGTGACGATGTCGACCTGCATGGTCGCCACGCCGCTCAGCCCTCCTGCAGCTTCTTGGCCTTGGCCTGGGCTTCGTCGATCCCGCCAACGTTGAAGAAGGCCTGCTCGGGAAGATCGTCGAACTCGCCGTTGATGAGCCCTTCGAAGCTCTCGACCGTGTCCTTGAGCGGCACGTTCACGCCGGGCTGCCCGGTGAACTGCTCGGCCACGAAGAACGGTTGGGAGAAGAAGCGCTGGATCTTCCGCGCTCGCTGGACCGTGACCTTGTCCTCCTCGGTCAACTCGTCGATGCCGAGGATGGCGATGATGTCCTGGAGGTCCTTGTAGCGCTGCAGGATCTCCTGGACGCGGCTGGCGACGTCGTAGTGGCGCTGTCCCACCACCAGCGGGTCGAGGATCCGGGAGTTGGAGTCCAGGGGGTCCACCGCTGGGTAGATCCCCAGTTCGGAGATCGATCGGGACAGCACGGTCTGGGCGTCGAGATGTGCGAAGGTGGCATGCGGGGCCGGATCGGTGATGTCGTCCGCGGGGACGTACACCGCCTGAAGGCTGGTCACCGAGCGACCGCGTGTCGAGGTGATGCGCTCCTGCAGTTGCCCCATCTCGTTGGCCAGGGTGGGCTGGTACCCCACGGCGGACGGCATACGGCCCAGCAGCGTGGAGACCTCGGAGCCCGCCTGTACGAAGCGGAAGATGTTGTCGATGAACAGCAGGACGTCCTGGCGCTCCTCGTCCCGGAAGTACTCGGCCATGGTGAGCGCGCTCAGGGCCACCCGCAACCGCACCCCCGGCGGCTCGTCCATCTGCCCGAAGACCAGCGCCGCCTTCTCCAGGACACCCGACTCCCGCATCTCCAGCATCAGGTCGTTGCCCTCGCGGGTGCGTTCTCCCACGCCGGCGAACAGCGACACGCCACCATGCTCCTCGGCGACGCGATAGATCATCTCCTGGATGACCACGGTCTTGCCGACGCCGGCGCCGCCGAACATCCCGATCTTCCCGCCCTCCACGTACGGCTCGATCAGGTCGATGACCTTGATGCCGGTCTCGAACATCTTGGCCTGGGGCTCCAGCTCCTCGAAGGCCGGCGCGGCGCGGTGGATCGGCCAGTACGTGTCCGGCGAGATCGACTCCTTCTCGGCGTCCAACGGCTCGCCGAGCACGTTGTAGAGGTGCCCGAGGATGCCCGGTCCCACCGGCACCGAGATCGGCGCCCCGGTGTTGCGGACAGGCAGACCGCGGCGCACGCCGTCCGTGGGTTGCATGACGATCGCCCGCACCACGTTGTGTCCCACGTGCTGGGCGACCTCTGCGGTGAGCGTCTGCGTCCCCCGTTCGGTCTCGCGGTCGAACTTCAGCGCATAGTTGATGTCAGGCAGGGCATTGACGGGAAACTCGACGTCGATGACCGGGCCGACCACCGCCAGGATGCGCCCGTCTGGGAGTCGGTTCTCGGTCTCCGGAGAGGTCTCGAGGGCAGTGTCGGTCATTCAGCGGACTCCTGAGCGGGGACGTCGGGAAAGGTGGTCATGAGGAGTTCTGGGACAGCGCTTCGGCGCCGCCGACGATCTCGGAGATCTCGGTGGTGATGGCCGCCTGGCGGGCGCGGTTGGCTTCGCGGGTCAGATCCTCCAGCAGTTCACCCGCGTTGTCGGTCGCGGCCTTCATGGCTCGCTGCCGGCTGGCGTGCTCGGACGCCGCAGACTCCAGCAGCCCCGCATAGAGCCGCTGTTCCACATAGCGGGGGATCAACTGGCTGAGGATCGACGCCGGGTCGGGCTCGAACATGAACTGGGGCGGGTACGCCGAGCCGCCCTCGAACTGCGTCGCCTCCACAGGAAGCAGGCGAGCGGTTGCGGTCACCTGGTTCAGGGCAGAGCGGAAGTCCGTGTACACCATCCAGAAACGGTCGACGCGGTGCTCGACGTAGGCCTCGACCACCGCGTTGCCGACCTCGCGGGCATCCGCGGAGGTGGGCTGGTCGCTCATCCCCGTCCAGGTCTGTACCGGAGCGGTCCCGCGGTAACGGAAGTAGGTCTCCGCCTTGCGGCCGATCGTGTAGACGCTGACCTCCCGGCCGGCCTGCCGCTCCTCGGCGGCCAGGCGTTCCGCACGGCGCACGATGTTGGTGTTGTAGGCACCGGCCAGGCCACGGTCGGATGCGATGACCAGGATGCCGACCTGACGGGTCTCCGGCCGCGGCTCAAGCAGCGGATGCGTGAGCGCCTCGACCTCGGTGGTGAGGTCGCGGATCACGCGGGTGATCATCGTCGCGTAGGGCCGCGCCGCCTCCACGGCGGCACGAGCCCGGTTGATGCGGCTCGCGGCGATGAGCTCGAACGAGCGGGTGATCTTCTGCGTCGACTTCACGCTGCGAATCCGGCGCCGCAGTCCCCGTAGCTCGGCGGTTCCTGGCATCTGGTCAGCTTTCCCCGTGGTCCGTGTTGGGGCTTGTCAGGCGTGCAGTTCCGCGGAGACGGAGCCGCTGCTCGACGGCTCGTCCTCCGGCCGGGGCTGTCCGCCGTCAGGGTTCGGGGGGGCCTCGTCATCCCGGAGGGTGTCCAGCGCCTCCATGGTCACGTGATCCTCTTCCGCGACCTGCTGCGAGGGGCGGAAGGTTTGCTTGAAGTCATCGATCGCCTTCTCGAGCCGCTCGGTGCGGGCGTCGTCCAGGAGGCCGTCGCCGGCCACCTCGTCGATCAGGTCCGCGTGGCGGCCGGTGAGAAATTCGCGCAATTCCGCCTCGAAGCGACGTGCATCCTCCACGGGCACATCGTCGAGCTTGCCGTTGGTGACGGCCCAGATGATCGTGATCTGCTCGGCGACCGGCACCGGCTCGAACTGCGGCTGTTTCAGAAGCTCCACGGTGCGGGCACCACGATCCAACTGCGCCTGGGAGGCCCTGTCCAACTCGGAACCGAACTGGGCGAACGCTTCGAGTTCGCGGTACTGCGCGAGGTCGATGCGCATCGTGCCCGAGACCTTCTTCATGGCCCTGACCTGCGCGGAGCCACCCACCCGGGACACCGAGATACCAACGTTGATCGCCGGGCGGACACCCTGGAAGAACAGGTCGGTCTCCAGGTAGATCTGTCCATCGGTGATCGAGATCACGTTGGTTGGGATATAGGCGGAGACATCGCCGCCCTTGGTCTCGATGATCGGCAACGCGGTCAGCGAACCCCCACCGAGCTCGTCGTTCAGCTTGGCGGCGCGCTCCAGCAGACGGGAATGGAGGTAGAACACGTCACCCGGATAGGCCTCACGGCCGGGTGGGCGGCGCAGCAGGAGCGACAGCTGGCGATAGGCGTCGGCCTGCTTCGACAGGTCGTCGTACACGATGAGCGCGTGATCACCGCGGTACATCCAGTAGGCGCCGATGGCCGCACCGGCGTATGGCGCGATGTACTGGAAGGGCGCCGGGCTCGACGCCGGAGCGGAGACCACGACCGTGTACTCCATCGCCCCTTCCTGCTCGAGCCGCGACACGACCTCGGCGACGGTCGAGCCCTTCTGGCCGACCGCGACGTAGATGCACTTGACCGCGCGGTCGGTGCCCCACAGCTGGCGCTGGTTGATGATCGTGTCGATCGCCACCGCGGTCTTGCCGGTCTGGCGGTCGCCGATGATCAGCTCGCGCTGACCGCGCCCGATCGGCGTCATGGCGTCGATCGCCTTGATGCCAGTCTGCAACGGCTCCTTCACCGGCTGCCGGTCGACCACACCGGGAGCCTGCAGCTCGAGGCCGCGCGTGCCGTCCAGCTTGGTCTCCTCCAGCGGGCCCTTGCCGTCGATCGGGCGTCCCAGAGGGTCCACGACCCTGCCGAGGTAGGCGTCGCCGACCGGCACGGAGAGCACGCGGCCGGTGGGCTTGACCTCGGCGCCCTCCTCGATGCCGGAGAAGTCCCCCAGGATGACCACGCCGATGCTGCGCTCGTCGAGGTTCAGGGCAAGGCCGTAGAGCGCGCGTCCGTCGGGACCCGTCCCGAAGTCGAGCAACTCGTTGGCCATCACCTCGGGCAGGCCGGCGACGCGCGCGATGCCGTCATGGCTCTCGACGACGCGGCCCACCTGCTCACGGGTGAGTTCGGTGGAGAACGAGGCGATCCTGGCCTGGAGGACGCTGGAGATGTCCTCAGGAGAGATGCGGAGGTCGGTCATCGTTGGCTCTCCAGGGCCGGCGCGGAGCCGGCCTGTCGTGTCGGGTCGGATGCGCCAGTCATGTCAGCACCCAGCGCCTGCACATATTCGGCGCTCATGTCAGCACCCAGCGCCTGCACATATTCGGCGCTCATGCGCCGATCAGGGACGCGCGGACCTGTGCCAGGCGCCTGGCGACGCTGCCGTCGATGACGGTGTCGCCGAGCGTGACGACGAGGCCCCCGACGACCTGCGGATCGACGATCACCCTCACGCTGACCTGCTTGCCGGTTGTGGACTGCAATGCGGTGGCGAGGCGGTCACGCTGGCCCTCGTCGAGGTCGATCGCTGAGCGGACCTCGGCGACGATCTGCGAGCGCTCCGCGGCCGCCAGCGCGGCAACCGCATCAGCGATCTCGGTGAGCTGCCTTGCTCTCCCCGACTGTACGACGTAACTCGCCGCCGCGACGGTCTGTGGATGGGCCCTGCCCCCCAACAACTCCTCCACCACCTCGATGCGCACGCCGGCGCTGAGGCGCTCGTCGATCAGGCGATCGCGCAGCGCCGAGTTGGCCTCGGCGGTGCGGGCGAAGCGGAACAATTCGTCCTCGACGCGCGCGAGCGCCCCCTCGACCCGTGCCACGGCCACGATCGCCGACGCGTACGCCTCGATCCCGGGGTCGACGGCCACCGCCATCAGTTCAGCCCTGACAGTTCGTTGATGTACTCGTCCACCAGTGCCCGGTGCCGTTCGGCGTCGAGTTCGCGGCCGACGATCTTGCCGGCCAATTCGACCGAGGCGATCGCGACCTGGCCACGGAGGTCCTGGACGAGACGGCCGCGTGCCGCCTCGGCCTCCTCACGGGCCCTTGCCACGACCTGGGCCGCCTCTTCCTCCGCTTTGCCAACGGCATCGTTGCGGATCCGCTCGGCGTCCTTGCGAGCCTGGTCGAGGATCTCGTTGGCCTGGTTGCGGGCGTCGGCCAACTCCGCCTCGTACTTCCGGCGAAGCTGCTCAGCCTCCACGCGCTGGGCCTCGGCTTCCTCGATCTGGCCCTGGATGCGGGCCGCGCGCTCATCGAGGGCGCGGTTCAGCAGGGGGAAGACCTTGGCCCACAGCACGGCCATGAGAAGGGCGAAGCCCACGAGGCCCCAGATCAGCTCGGCCGGTGCCGGCAGGACGAGATCGAGGCCGCTGGCCTCCTCCCCCGCCTGCACGGCAAGGACGAGCGCCGCAGCGAACGTCGTCATGTGCCTCTCCTAGCCGCCGATGATGAAGCTGAGCACAAAGCCGAACAGCGCAAGCGCCTCGACGAACGCGATTCCCAGGAACATCGTGGTACGGACCATGCCCGCGGCCTCGGGCTGCCGGGCCATCGATTCGATGGCCTTCCCGATGAGGTAGCCGAGGCCGATGCCTGGGCCGATCGCACCAAGCCCGAAGACCAGGCCTGCCCCGATCGCGCCAATGTTGCCTTCCATGTGGTTGCTCCTTCGTGATGCGGACGTTGCGAGCGCTAGTGCTCCGGGTGGACGGAGCTGCCGATGTAGACCGCCGCGAGGATGGTCATGATGTAGGCCTGCAGGATCCCGACGACCAATTCGAACCCTACGAGCAGCGGCGAGGCCGCCAGCGCGACGAGTCCGACCGGCGTGCCCAGGCCGGAGAACAGGAACGCGTGGATGGCGAGGAAGAGCAGGGTCAGCAGGATGTGCCCCGCCACCATGTTCGCGAACAGCCGGACAGCCAACGTGAGGGGACGCACGACGAAAGTCGAGATCAACTCGATCGGGGTGATGAGCAGGTAGATCGGCTTCGGCACGCCCGGCGGGAAGGCGACGTTCCAGAAGTAGCGCGGCCCCTGCTTGACCATGCCTACGACAAGGAACACGATCCAGATCATCACCGCCAAAAAGCCCGGAATCGCCATACGCGATGTCGGCGGGAAATTCACGAACGGGATGATTTCGAAGAGGTTGTTCAGCCAGACAAAGATGAAGATCGTGGTGAGGAAGGGCACGAAGGCGCGTCCCTCCGGACCCATCACCTGGATGGCGATCTGCTCGCGGATGAACTCGATGATGACCTCGCACGCGTTCTGGAGCTTTCCAGGAACGACACTCGGGCTGCGGAAGGCCAGCACGAACAGCGCGGATCCGAGCAGCGACGCGAGCAGGAGGATGAGCACGGTGCGGTTGACCGCGAACAGGGTGCCCTCGAGCCAAAAGGCTGGGAACTCGAAGAGTTCCGTGATCGGCGCTGGGACCACGAAGGGGTCGTTGATCCCCGCCTCGCTGGCGAACAAGGTGATCACACGTTCGTCCTTTCCGGCGCAGCCGCGCGGCGGGCGGCTGCGGGATCCAGCCAGTAGAAGCCAGGCGTGCGGGTGACGTACCGGGCCTCGAACACCAAGGTCGCGATCATGACCACGGCAACGCTGACCGCGAGACTGGGGCCGTGGATCGCCTCGACCGGGCGCAGCACCACGAGCAGCGCGGCGTAGATGAGCAGGCGCACCACGAAGCCGCCCAGACCGGCAGCCATGAGCGCGGCGGGACCGAACCGCGCGGCGAGCGACAGCAGCGCGGCGGAGACGGCGAAGGTCCCCGCCACCAGCGCAACGCCGAGCCCCGCGCTGATCGCACCGTCACGGCCCGCAGCCAGCCAGGCCACGGCGACGACCGGCACCGCGAGCACCCCCGCGAAGCGGATGGCGGCAGCGGCCAAGCGGAGTTCGACGGCTCCGCCGGGTCCCGGGGCGGCGCGGGACTGCGCGCCGGGGGGACCGCCCCCGGACGGAGCGGTCCCTGCGCTTGCGTTCGTCACCTGGTTCTCTCGGTCTCGGATGCCTGGGTACCGGCGGTCGGAGCACTGCCAGGGCGTCCGATCCGTCCCGCGCTACGGAGATAGATCAGGTAGAAGCCCGCGGCGTTCCCCAGCACGAACCCTAGTGACATGAGCCACGGACCCGTGCCCAACCAGGAATCGACAAGCCAACCGATCCCACCCCACACAAGGGTGGCGCTGACGAACTCCGCCATCATGATCCAGCCCGAGTCCATGTCGGCCCAGAACTCACGCCGGGTCTGCGTGGCGTCCCGCCCCTTCGCATAGCGATCCGCCCATGTCAGCGAAGGCGCTCCGCGGGCAGGCTCCGGAGCAGTCATGTCGCGCGGAGTCTAGCCATTGGGTTTCCTGACTGTCAAAGCCCACGAGGGAGGCGTTTGCGCTGGTGAAGGCCCAATCGTTGAAGCCCGAGGCACCGCTTGTGAACTGATGCACAATCTAGCACACGCCGCACGGCGCCGCCTCAGCGTGCGCGGACGTCCGCGAGCCGCCGGCTGATCCGGAAGCCCAGCGTGGCCACCACAGCAAGCACGATCCCGGAGCCGAGCACCGTGAGGAGCACGGGCATGTCCAGAAGGCCGACCCCCACCGCCGCGAAGGCAAGCAGCGCTGACCAGTAGTACATGATCAGCACCGCCCGGCGCTGGCTATGACCGATCTCCAGCAGGCGGTGATGCAGGTGCCGCTTGTCAGGGCTGAAGACCGCCTGGCCGCTCAGCAGGCGGCGGACGATCGTCACCACTGTATCGACGAAGGGGATGGCCAGCACGAAGACAGGAACCAGGACCGGGATCGACAGGGCCGCGAAGGTCCCCCGACCGGGCGGGAGGTAGGAACTGCCGACCGCGGACACCCCAGCGCTGCCGAGCAGCAGGCCGAGCAGCATCGCGCCGGTGTCCCCCATGAAGATCGAAGCCGGGTTGAAGTTGTGGACCAGAAACCCGAGGCAAGCGCCGACCAGGGCGACAAGGAGCAGAGGACCGGTCGAAGGCGCCTGCCCGACGAACTGGTCGAGTTGTGTGTAACAGAACAGTGCGCCGGCCGCGATCGTGACGATCCCCGCGGCCAACCCGTCGAGACCGTCGACCAGGTTGACGGCGTTCATCATCGCCACGATCAGCCCGATCGTGAAGATCGCCTGGAGGTCGGGACTGAGCGCGAGCGTCGTGCCGGGATTCCCCGGTATCCACACCCAACGGAGCGCCAGGCCGAAGATCACGAGCAGGCCCACGGCCAGGATCTGCCCAGCAAGCTTCGCCGGGGCCCTCACGCCTCGGGTGTCATCCACCACGCCGAGCGCGACGATCAGCGTGCTGGCCAGCACCACCGCCTCGGGTTCGTTGGTCAGCGCGAACAACTCATCGAAGGAGGACAGGAAGGACCCGGCCCCGATCGCGGCCAGGATGCCGGCGAAGATCGCCAACCCGCCCATCGTCGGGGTGGCGACCTTGTGGACGTCCCGCTCGCGCGGTGCGACGACGGCGCCGATGCGGCGCGCGAACCAGGCAACCACGGGCGTGATGAGCAGCACGGTGAGAAACGCCACCGCGCCAACCATCAGGAAGTCGGCCGCCGCATCCATCCTTCACTCCGGCTCGGCGACCGGCTCGGATTCGGGGGTGGCGGTTCCGTCGTCAGGGCGGACGCCCCAGGAAACCCCGCCGCTGGCGACCTGGTCGACGTGCGCGCTTGGCACGGCGCCTTCGGACAGCACCTCGACGCGACCTCGGCTCACATCCACGATCGTGGACCGCGCTCCCGAGCGCTCCCCCGCCTCGACATACAGCGCGGCGGTCAGCCCCAGCTGCTGGCGGGCTGCGGCGGCGGTCTGCGGCACGGGGTCGCCCTGCCTATTGGCCGAGGTCGCGACCAGCGGTCCGACGTCCGCGATCAGCCCGAGGAGGAAATCGTCGGTCGGGATGCGCAGCGCGACAGTGCCCTGGGTGTCGCCGATATCCCAGCTCAACCCTTCCACAGCGCGGAACACCAGGGTCAGCAGGCCCGGCCAGTAGGAGGCCATCAGCCGCTCGGCCTCCTCCGGGATGTCCTCGACAAGCCCGGTGGTCTGCCGGGGACTGCGAATGAGGACCGGCAGGGGCACCGTCCGCCCCCGGCGCTTGGCGCCGAACAACTGCTGGGTGGCCGTGCGGGAGAAGGCGTCGGCCACCAGGGCGTAGACGCTGTCGGTGGGCAGCACGACCAGCAGGCCGTCCCGCAGCGCCGTGGCGGCGCGAGTACGGGCCTCTTCGACCTCCTCCAGCCTGACCATCGCGCTCATGGCATCCGATGCTAGTCTTCCGCCACAGCGCGCTCGATCCTGCTGCGGTGGACCTTCAGCCGGACCCCGCATGCTCTTGGGCGCGGTCGGAAGCCTTTGTGGGCATGGTCTGGTCGGCCGGGCCCGCACGTTCAGCGGAAAGGTGCGGGCGGTGAGAAGCGAGACGGCGGCGCGCGAGCTGGGTGAGGCGCCACCAGCGCCACCCAGACGTGTGCCGCCGCACAGGAACGCGTCCAGGCGGCTGCAGGTCCCGCGCCCGGCGGCGCAGCGGCCGCCCGCACCGCCGCCGGTCAGCCAGGTTGCCCCGCGCCCGTGGCGGCGGCTCCCGTTTCCAGCGCGCCGTCCGGTGATGCTGGGGGCGATCGTGTGCGTCGCGATCGCGGCGGGCGCGCTGGCCGCCGCCTGGAGCGGTGCGGATGACCGGTTGGGCACCCTGACCGTGGACCAACTCGTGGTCGGGGACTGCTTCCAGGATCCCCTGCAGGAGGGTCAGATCGAGGGAACGGTGACGACCGTGGAAAGCGTGCCCTGCTCGCAGCCGCACTACGCCGAGGTTTACGCCACCCTGGCTCACCCGGCGGAGGCCGGACAGACATTCATCGGCGGGCAAGCCATCCACGAGTTCGCCAACGAGGGCTGCCGTGAGGCATTCGAACCCGCCACCGGACGCGCTTACGGGGAGCCACGGATCGACTTCGCCACGATCGTGCCCACCGGCAGGTCGTGGAGCAACGGCGACCGCATGGTCACTTGCTGGGCGCTGCCCAGCGATGGCGAACCGTTCACCGGCACCATCCTGGACAGCGGGGAGTGACCCCTCTTCCTCACCGACCCATCAGCCACAGCGTCGGATGAGGAAAGGGAGTCATAGCGGGCGTCAGCGCAGCGGTCGGCGCGCTCGGACGATGCGGTCGCGGCCCGCGAGATCGGGCACCAGATCCGCATCCGCCAACCCCGCCGCCTCGGCGCGAGTCGCCGACTCGGCGGCCCGCCGCTCGTCGACCTCGATCAGCAGCCATCCGCCGGGCCGCAGCCATGCGGGTCCCTCGCTCAGCAGGCGGTCGCTGACCTCGTGCCCGGTGGGTCCGGCCACGAGCGCCTCGACGGGATCGTGGTCGCGGACCTCCGGTTCCAGTCCCGCCAACTCCGCGGTGGCCAGATACGGCGGGTTGCTGACCAGTACGTCGACCATCCCGCGCAACCTCAGCGGCATCGGCGCCAGCAGGTCACCCTGCACGACCCGCACATCCAGGCCAGCCCGCGCGGCGTTGCTTCGAGCCAGGGTTACGGCCCGCGGAGACCGGTCAGAGGCGACCAGCGTCCCCGGCTGAGCCTCGTGCGCGACGGCGCAGGCGACCGCGCCGCTGCCGGTGCAGGGCTCCAGCACCACCCCGCCCGGCGGCGTGCGCTCGATCGCCTCCCCCGCGAGCACCTCGGTCTCGGGCCGGGGAATGAACACCCCCGGGCGGATCCCCAGGTCCAGGTAGCGAAACGCGACCGACCCGACGAGCAGCTGCAAGGGCTCACGAGCCGCCCGGCGCGCCGCCAGCGCCTCGAGGCGCTGGACGGCCTCGAAGGGCACGTAGCGGTCGCCGTCGGTGATCAGACGGGCGGCCGACCATCCCAGGATGTGGCGTACGAGCAAGGAGGCATCGATCTCAGCGGCAGGTACCCCTGCCGTGCGCAGGCGACGGCTCAGGCGCGCCACCGCGCCGGCCACGGTCACGCCGGGCGTCCCGGCGGCCGTCACCGCCGGCTGCGCGGACCGCTCACTGCTGTTCACCGGCCAGCGCCGCCAGCCGGCGCCGCTGCTCCTCGCCGACCAGGGCCTCCAGGATGTCCGTCAGGTCGCCGTTCAGCACATCGGTCAACGCGTGGGTCGTGAAGCCGATGCGATGATCGGTGACGCGCGACTGTGGGAAGTTGTAGGTGCGGATCTTCTCGGAGCGGTCGCCGGTGCCGATCTGCGCGGCCCGGGCGTCGGCGCGCTCCCGCGTCGCGCGCTCCTGTTCGGCCTGCAGCAGCCTCGCGCGCAGCACCCGCAGGGCCTTCTCACGGTTCTGGATCTGCGACTTCTCGTCCTGCATGGCGACCACCAGGCCCGTGGGCAGGTGCGTGATCCGTACCGCCGAATCGGTCGTGTTGACCGACTGGCCGCCGGGCCCCGAGGAGCGGTACACGTCGATCTTGAGCTCGTTGGGGTCGATGGTGACATCCACCTCCTCCGCTTCCGGCATGACCGCCACGGACGCGGTGGAGGTGTGGATGCGGCCGCCGGACTCGGTCTGAGGGATGCGCTGCACGCGGTGCACGCCGGACTCGTGCTTGAGCCGCGAGTAGGCTCCATCCCCCTTCACGGAGAACACGACCTCCTTGACCCCGCCGATGCCCTGTTCGGAGGCGCTCATCTCCTCGATGCGCCAGCCCACGCGCTCCGCGTAGCGGGTGTACATGCGGTACAACTCGCCGGCGAACAGCCCTGCTTCGTCCCCGCCGGCACCCGCGCGGATCTCGACGATCACGTTCTTGTCATCCAGCGGGTCGCGCGGAAGCAGGAGCACCTTGAGACGCTCGGCGAGCGCCCCCGCGCGCTGGTCGTTCTCCTCCGCCTCAGCGCGGAACAGTTCGCGGTCCTTGCCACTGGACTCGCGGACCAACTCACGGGCGGCTTGCGCATCGGCAACCGCCAGGCGGTAGCCGGCGTAGACC
>WHTC01000361.1 GCA_009379795.1 Nitriliruptorales bacterium
GACCGCCCCGGCGACCTCCGCGGCAACAGGTGGCGCCAGCAGCCCGAGGGTCCAGTCGGCCAGGAGTGGAATCAGCCCTCCGGGCTGCTGCCCGTCCTCCTCGTCGTCGCCCGCAATCGCCGCCAGCCCACGATCCAGAGCTCCGGCTGCCTGCGGATCGTCCTGCTGCGCGCTCGCCATTCCCCGGTCGTGCGCCAGCAGCAGGGCGCGGCGGGCGTGCTCGTCGAGGTCGGCCAGCGCCTGCTCGAGGCTGTCCTGGCTGTCCGCGCCAGGCGTCCCGGGGGTGTCGGGATCAGCGAGCAGCGTCGCGGTGGACTGTGCCGCGGCGGTACGGCGGGCTTCCCGGAGGTGCTCGGCACCGAGCGCGAAGCAGCGCGCGCGAACCCACCCCTCGAGCGGCTCATCGGCGGGCGGGGACGCCCACAGGTCGCTGTACACCGCCCGCAGGAGCGCCTCGATCTCAGCCGAGGAGCCGACCAGCCGCCGCGCGCAGCCGTACACGGCCCCTACGCTGCGGTAGTAGGCCTCGGCCAGTGCGAGCGGCTCCTGGTCGCGAAGGGCCGCCAGGAGGTCCGCCTCACTGGTACCGCGATGATCATGCATCTCGACGAGCACCATGTGCCACTCGATCCGTGCGAATGCCTCGGAACACGTTTGAGCGCGCGATAGCTTAGTACATCGCCCATTGGGGAAACAGGGGGCCCCCGCGAGCCCGGTCTTCAGCGCTGTTTCCAGGCTTCCAGCGGCGGGCCCTGGATGCGCAGATGGACGCCGTTCCAGGTGGGATCCGAGGCGGGGTGATCTTCGCGCCAGTGCACGCCGCGAGATTCGCCGCGCAGCCGCGCGCTGCGCACGACGAGCCGACCGACGCGCAGCAGGTGGGCCAACTCGACGCCGTCGCGGTCGGCGGACGGCACCGGCCCGAGCGCCGCGGCGACCTCGTCCAGCGCCTTGGCGGTCGTCTCCAGGCTGGCGGCGCTGCGGATGGGCCCCGCGCCCGCGGACATGGCGTTGCGCAGTTCCCCGCGCAGCGCGTCGCGGTCCGTGGGACCACCGCCGGGTGGACCGAGGCCTGGCGGCGGTGGATCAGCCGGTTCGTGATCCCGGCCGTCGCGAGCGGTCAGCGTGCGGGCCAGGGCCAGCGCGGTGCGGTGCGCGAACACGCACGACTGCAGCAGGGAGTTGCCCGCCATGCGGTTGGCGCCGTGTACTCCGGTGCAGGCGACCTCCCCGGCCGCGTACAGCCCTGGCAGGCTCGTGCGGCCCTCCAGATCGGTCACCACGCCGCCGATCAGGTAGTGCTGAGTCGGTTCCACAGGCACCGGTTCGGCCGCCAGGTCGTAGCCGAAGCGGCGGACTCCGGCCAGCGCGGTCGGAAACTCGTTGCGCAGGAGGGTGGGGGGCAGTCGCGTGGCGTCGAGCCAGGCGCCGCCCGGCTGTTCCAGAATCGCTCTGGTGACGATGTGGCGGGGCGCCAGTTCGGCGTCGGGGTGGCGGCCGAGCATGAAGCGCCGCCCGTCGGCGTCGCGCAGCACCGCACCGGCGCCCCTGAGCGCCTCGGTGAGCAGCAGTCGCCAGGCGCTGTGCTCCTTCGCCAATGCGGTCCGCGTCCGCCCGGATCCCCGGCGGAGCTTCAGCCCGGTGGGATGGAATTGCACGAACTCCACGTCCATCAGGGCGGCGCCGGCGGCGTAGGCCAGCGCGAGTCCGTCCGCGGTCGCGCCGTCGCGGTTGGTCGTCGACCCGTAGAGGCCGCCGCACCCGCCGGTGGCCAGCACCACCGCGCGGCCGCGGATCAGGGCCAGGTCGCTGCCGGCCCGCGTCCGGTCGCCTGTGCCGGCCTCGTCGAGCAGCACCCAGACTCCGCAGACGCCAGCACCATCCGAGGTCTGGGCGAGCGCGCAGGCGACCCCCTGCAGCCGGACCACCTGGCCGCGCGCCGCAGCACGCAACGCGCGGAAGATCTCGGCCCCGGTGGCGTCCGCTGCGCGCACGCTGCGCGCCACCGACTGCCCGCCTTCACGCGCCAGCGCCAGGGGGGCGTCAGGCGAGGCGTCCACGTGGTCGAACACGGCCCCTCGGCGGATGAGGTCGGCGACCCTGGCGGGACCCTCACGGCTCATGACCCCCACAGCCTGCGGGTCACCCAGGCCGTCACCGGCGCGCAGGGTGTCGGCGGCGTGCAGTTCCGGGCTGTCTCCCGGGCCCACCGCGGCCGCCATGCCGCCCTGGGCCAGGGGCGTCGATCCGGATGATCC
>WHTC01000106.1 GCA_009379795.1 Nitriliruptorales bacterium
CACCTGGACCGGCCCCGACGGCCATACGATCCGGACCCATCGACCCCCGTGACCAGCAGAACCCGGCAGAACCGGCCCACCCGACCCTGCCCCCTCGCCGCCCCGGCGGGCCGGTCAGGCCTCCACGCGACCTGGCGTCCTCAGTCGTCGTTGGGCTCGACGCTGGCCGTGTGCCATTCGTTAGCCTCGTCGACGTGGTTCTGCTCGTCGATCGAGTAGCGAGAGGACAGGCCGGGGCGCGCGCTGACGGCGCGCACGGCCCCGAGCCCCCCAGCCAGGATCGCCAGGGCGCCGACCCCGGCGACCGCGGGACCCTCGGCAAGCGCGCCGGACCGTCCAGCGGCCTCGACCGTCCGCACCGCCACGCTCGCGGTGGCGGCGGCGCCGGTGACCAGCACGATCAGCCCCACCCACCGCCGGCCCGCGCCGCGCACGATCAGCAGGACCAGGCCGAGGAGCAGCGCAGCGACCCCGATCCCCAGCGCCTCCGGGGCAACGGCGGTCCCAGCCGTGGTGACAACCTCTGTCAGCGGCACACCGCCCACACTGCGCACGATCTCCTCGCGCACCCAGTCGGCGCTTCCCCCGCCGGCGAGGAGGAGCCCGCCGACGCTGGTCAACAGGAACGGTGCGAGGCCGGACCGCCGGTCAGGCGCGCCCATGCCGGCTGCGCCCGCTCCCTGCGAGCCGCTCATGCCCTGAGCGCCGCCGCTCCCGCCGCAGTCGCCTGGCCGGGTCCCGCAGGCCGGGTCGCACCCTGCAAGCGCTCCGCTGCGCGCACCGCGGCCAGCAGCGCCATGGCCTTGGCCTGCGTCTCGGCGAACTCGGTCTCCGCCACGCTGTCGGCGACGATCCCCGCTCCAGCCTGCACATAGGCGGTACCCCTGGAGAACACCAAGGTGCGGATCGCGATGCAGATGTCCAGGTTCCCGGCCAGGTCCAGATAACCGATGCCGCCGCCGTAGACGCCGCGCCGGGTCGGCTCGAGGGCGTCGATGATCTCCATCGCGCGCACCTTCGGCGCCCCGGACAGGGTTCCGGCGGGGAAGGTGGCGCGCAGCACTTCAACGGGGCTGATCCCGGGTCGCAGCCGCCCGGTGACCCGCGAGACCAGATGCATGATGTGGCTGTAGCGGACCACCTGCATGAAGTCCTCGACCCGCACCGTGCCGAGTTCACAGACCCGGCCGAGATCGTTGCGAGCGAGATCCACCAGCATCACGTGCTCGGCCCGCTCCTTCTCATCGACGCGCAGCGACTCCTCCAACGCCTCGTCCTCGGCGTCGTCGCGCCCACGGGGCCGCGACCCGGCGATCGGCCAGATCTCGGCGCGGCCCGCCTTGACCGTGACCAGCGCCTCCGGCGAGGACCCGACGACCTGCAGGTCCCCCCAGTCGAACACGTACATGTACGGGCTCGGGTTGATCACCCGCAGCACCCGGTAGACCAGCAGCGGCTCGACGTCCGTGGTCAGCGCGAAACGCTGCGACGGCACGATCTGGAAGGCGTCCCCGGCGCGGATGTGCTCCTTGGCGGTTTCCACGGCCGCCAGGAACCGCTCGCGGGGCATGTTGGACACGGCATCCGGCACCGCCGCAGCCCGTGGCGGCGCGACCGGTGCGGCGCTCAAGGGTGTGCCCAGCCGCGCGACCAGCGCCTCGGTCTCGGCCATCGCAGCGTCGTACTGCCGTTGGGGCTCCGGGTCATCTGGGTCGATGACCACGTTGGCGACCACCAGCAGGCGCTGGCGCAGGTGGTCGAAGGCGACCACCTGCCCGGGGAACACCAGCCGGACGTCGTCCAGACCCAGGTCGTCGGCCCCCGTGGCCGGCAACCGTTCGATGGCGTGCACCAAGTCCCAGCCGAGATAGCCGACCGCGCCCGCGTAGAGCGGCGGCAAGCCGGGGATCTCCGGCGCCTGCAGCGCGTCGAGCAGCGCCTCCAGGGTGCGCAGCGGATCACCCGTGCGGGCCGCCTCCTTCGCTGGCGCTATCAGGCGCGGCGGCAGATCACCGGCGACCTCGACCCGCCCGTCACGGGCGACCATCGTCGCAAAAGGAGCAAGGCCGATAAAGGAGTAGCGGCCCCAGCGCTCCCCGTGCTCCACGGACTCCAGGAGGAACGTCGGCCCGCCCACATCGCGGAGCCGGTCGTACACGCCAAGCGGCGTGGACAGGTCGGCGAGCACCTCGCGCCACACCGGCACGACCCCATGCCGGCGCGCCAGGCCGGCGAAGGCGTCGCGATCAGGCTGGTACAGCCCGTTGCCGGTCACGGCTCCTCCAGAGGGTTCTGGAAGCAGGTGCGGGCGCCCGTGTGGCAGGCCACGCCGGGGCCATGCCGGCCGCGCTGGTCGACGCGCACCAGCAGCGTGTCACCGTCGCAGTCGGCCACCACCTCGACGACCTTCTGCACGTTGCCGCTGGTCTCGCCCTTGTGCCAGGCCTCGCCACGGCTGCGCGACCAGAACACGGTCTCGCCCCGCTCCAGGGTCTCCGCGAGGGCGTCCTCGTTCATCCAGGCGAGCATCAGCACCTCGCCGGTGTCGTGCTGCTGCACGATCGCGGGGACAAACCCGCGGCCGTCGAAGCGGACGAGAGCGCGTTGAGCGACGGTCAATGGCATATCTGCTGTGACTCCTGGCGTGCGTGCGGCGAAGACTACTCTCCGCACCCCGGCGGT
Source organism: Nitriliruptorales bacterium (assembly GCA_009379795.1). Lineage (GTDB taxonomy): Bacteria > Actinomycetota > Nitriliruptoria > Euzebyales > Egibacteraceae > WHTC01. Next base: position 2,683 of record WHTC01000106.1, read on the forward strand.
CTACAGGAGGCGGACGGGGAGGTTGGCGGCGGCCATCGCCCGCTTGACGTCGGCGATGCGCAACTCGCCGAAGTGGAAGATCGAGGCGGCGAGCACCGCCGAGGCTCCGCCGGCCGCCACGCCGGCGACCATATGCTCGACGGTGCCCGCGCCACCGGAGGCAATCAGCGGCACGTTCACCCGTGCGCCGACGGCCTGGAGTAGCGCCAGGTCGAAGCCGGCCTTCGAGCCGTCGCGGTCCATGGAGGTGAGCAGGATCTCGCCAGCGCCGCGATCCTCGCATTCCGCGGCCCATGCGACGACATCACGCCCCGTGGCGGTGCGCCCGCCGTGCACGTACACCTCCCAGCCCGCCTCCCGCGGCCCACGCGCGCGCGCGTCGATGGCCGCCACGACGCACTGCGTGCCGAAGGCGTCCGCGGCCTCGCTGAGCAGTCCCGGGCGGGCGACCGCGGCCGTGTTCAGCGAGACCTTGTCCGCCCCGGCATGCAGCAGTCGGCGCACATCGGCGACGCTGCGTACCCCACCACCGACGGTCAGCGGGATGAACACCTGCTCCGCGGTCGCCGCGACGACGTCGTAGATCGTCTCACGATCCTCAGCGGAGGCGGTGATGTCGAGGAACACCAGTTCGTCGGCGCCCTCGGCGTCGTACCGGCGCGCCAACTCGACCGGGTCGCCGGCGTCGCGCAGGTCGATGAACTGCACGCCCTTGACGACCCGGCCGGCATCCACGTCCAGGCAGGGGACCACCCGTGCGGCCAAACCGGTCGCCGCGACCGATCCACGGTCGATGAGCGTCACCTCACCGTCTCCAACGCCTCGGCCAACGTGAACCTGCCCGCGTACAGCGCCTTGCCGATGATCGCGGCATCGATCCGCTCATGTGATTCGACCAGGGCGCGCAGATCGTCCAGCGAGGAGACGCCGCCACTGGCGGTCACGCGGGCGCTGGTCGCCTGCGCGACCTCGGTGAGACGCGCGATGTTCGGACCCCTGAGCATGCCGTCCCGCTTGATGTCGGTGTAGACGAAACGCGCCACCCCCATGAGGGTGAACCGCCGGAGGGCTTGATAGAGGTCGCCGGACGGCCTGGTCCAGCCCCGTGCCTTCAGGGTGGTGCCCTCAGCGTCCAGGCCGACGGCGATGCGGTCGCCGTGCTCGGCCACGGCGGCGGCGACGAAGGACGGCTCCTCGAGGGCCATGGTGCCGATCACGACCCGGGACGCGCCGTAGCCGAACGACTCCTCCACCTCGGCCATCGAGCGGATCCCCCCGGAGGCCTGCACGGGGACGCCGGTCACATCCACGATGGCGGCGATGATGTGGCGGTTGCGCGGCTCGCCCGAGAAGGCCGCATCCAGGTCGACCACGTGCAGCCACTCGGCCCCCTGATCGGCCCAATCCCGGGCCGCGGCCAGCGGGTCGGTGCGCTCGACCGTCTCGGCGTCGGCGCGGCCCTGGACCAACCGCACCGCCTTGCCGTCACGGATGTCCACAGCCGGGTAGAGGGTGAAACTCACGGCGAGCCCACCCCGACGCTGCGGCTCGCGACCGCCGACACGAAGTTGGTCAGCAGGCGCCCGCCGACGGCCGCCGACTTCTCCGGATGGAACTGGGTGCCCACTGTATGCCCGACGCGGACGACACAGGGGAAGCCCGGCCCGTAGTCGCAGGTAGCCAGGACGTGCGCATCGTCGCTCGGCGCCGCGTAGTAAGAGTGCACGAAGTAACAGCGCTGCCCTCCGATGCCCTTCAGCAGCGGGTCGGGCCGCACCGGGGTGACCACGTTCCAGCCCATATGGGGGACCGTGACGTCGTCGGGGAGGCGGCGGACCTGTCCTGGCAGCACGCCGAGCCCGCGGGTGACCGGTTCCTCCTCGCTCGCGGCGTACAGGATCTGCATTCCCACGCAGATGCCGAGCAGCGGCCGGTCGGCGGCCACCCAGTCCTGCGCGAGCGCCTCGAGCCCGGCGGCGCGGAACCGCCGGACGCACTGGCCGAAGTGGCCGACGCCTGGCACGACCAGCGCGTCGGCCCGCGATGCCTCGGCGGCGTCGGCGGTCACCGTGACGTCCGCGCCGGCGCGGGTCAGCGCCTTGGCGGCGGAGCGCAGGTTGCCGGCGTCGTAGTCGAGTACGGCGATGCGAGCTGGGGTCATGGTCCCATCATCGCACCGGCTACAGGGTGCCTTTGGTGGAGGGGATGCCACTGCCAGTCACCACCACAGCGCGGCGCAGGGCGACCGCGACGGCCTTGAAGACCGCCTCCTGGATATGGTGGCTGCCCTCGCCCGCCAGTTTCTGTACGTGCAGGGTGATGCGTGCGTTGGCGACCAGCGCCTCGAAGAAGTGCTTCGTCAGCGTGGTCTCGTACGTGCCGATCAGCGCCACGGGCGTGTCGGCGCCGTAGGCCAGGTAGGGGCGGCCGGACAGGTCGATCGCGACGCGCACTAGGGCCTCGTCGATCGGCACGGACGCGTCGCCGAAGCGCTCGATTCCCGCCTTGTCGCCCAGCGCCTCGGCCAGCGCCTGCCCCAGCGCGATGCCGGTGTCCTCGACGGTGTGGTGAGCGTCGACCTCCAGATCACCGTCGGTGCGCACCCGCAGGTCAAGCCGGCCGTGACGCCCCAACTGGTCGAGCATGTGGTCAAAGAACGGCACCCCGGTGGAGATGTCGGTTCGCGGCGGGCCGTCCAGGCCGACCGCGACATCGACCGCGGTCTCCCGCGTCGTGCGGCGGACCCGGCCGACCCGGCCTGCAGGTCCATCCTCCGCGGCGGGGGCGGTGCTCGTCCGGGTCATGGCCTGGCCTCCCGCAGGGAGGCGGCCAGCGCATCCACGAAGCGATCATCCTCCTCGGGGGTGCCTACGGTGACCCGCAGGCAGCCCTCCAGCCGGGGCACGGTCGAGAAGTCCCGCACCAGCACGCCCCGGTCGAGCAGGCGGTCGAACAGGTCGGGGACCGACGTCCGGAACAGCAGGAAGTTGGCCGCCGATTCGAACACCTCGACCCCGTGGAGGGCCACCAGGCCAGCGTGGAGCCGGTCCCGTTCGGCGCTGATCGCGGCGACGTGGGCGGTCACCTTGTCAGCGATTCCGCAGGCGACGAGCCCGGCCTCCTGGGTCAGTGTGTCCAGGTGATAGGGCAGGCGCACCTTGCGCAGATCGTCGACCACCCAGGCGTGACCGTACAGGTAGCCCAGGCGCACGCCGGCCATGCGCCAGGCCTTCGAGAACGTGCGGGTGACCACCAGACGGGGCAGATCGTCCAGCAGCGACACGGCGCTTGGGTAGGCCGGATCCCGATTGAACTCCACGTAGGCCTCGTCGAGGATCACCAGCGCCCGGCCGGCGTCGTGCAGCGCGCGCACGGCTTCGGGGTCCACGGGCAGCCCGGTGGGGTTGTTCGGGCTGGCGACGCACACCAGATCCGGGTCGTGCGCGCGCATCGCGGCTGCGGCCCGGTCGGGGGTGAGCCGCAGCGCCTCGTCAAGATCGGCGGTGACGCTGTCGGTCGAGGCGACACGCGCGAGCAGCGGGTGCGCCGAGTAACCGGGGGCGAACAGCAGCAGGCGGCGTCCGGGTCCACCGTAGGCTTGGAACAGTTGCACGAGGACCTCGTTCGAGCCGTTGGCGGCCCACACGCGCTCGGGCGGCAGGCCGACCCGCTCCCCCAACGCGGTGCGCAGCGCCCAGGCGCGGCGGTCCGGGTAGCGGTTCAGGTCCAGGGAGGCGATACGCCCCGCCAGTTCCTCGGCGAAGGCCGGCGGCGGCGGGTATGGCGTCTCGTTGGTGTTCAGCCGCACCGGCACGTCCAACTGCGGCGCGCCGTAGGGCACCACGTCGGCCAGGTCGCCGCGCACCGGCACTCGCCCGGTGCCGGGCGGCGGTTCGGTCGCGGCTTGAGTCGGCTCGGCGCTGCTGACCGGCGGACGCTCCAACCGGGCGCGTACCGCCCGTACGTGCGCCGGCAGGTCCTCGGCGCTCCCGAGCACATCCACCACCGGCGCCAGATCGGCCAGCGCGTCACGGTCGTACTCCACCCAGTTCAGCGGCACCAGGAAGTCGTCGGTGCGCAGGCCGCCGGTGAACCGCGCGGTCCCGCCCGTCGGCAGGGTGTGGTTGGGCCCCGCGCAGTAGTCGCCCAGGCTGACAGGGGTCTGGGCGCCCACGAAGATCGCCCCAGCAGCGCGCACCCGCTCGGCAACGGCCGGCGCGTCGGCGGTCTGCACCTCCACGTGCTCGGCGGCGAAGGCGTTGGCCACCTCGACCGCGTGCCCAAGATCGTCGACCAGCGCGGCGGTGCCCTGTCCGTCCAGAGCCTGGCGCACCCGTTCGGCGTGACGGGTCGCTGCCACCTCGTCGGTCAGGGCCCGCTCGACCCGCTCGATGAGATCGGCCGAGGGCGTGATGAGCAGGCAGGCCGCCATCGGGTCGTGCTCGGCCTGGGCGACGAGATCGACGGCCACAAGCACGGGATCGGCCGTGTCATCCGCGATGATCGCCACTTCTGTCACCCCGGCGAGCGCCTCGATACCCGCCGAGCCGTCCGCCGCGACCGCCTGCTTGGCGGCGCCCACATAGACGTTGCCGGGACCGACGATCTTGTCGCAGCGCGGAACCGTTGCGGTGCCGTACGCCATAGCGCCGATCGCCTGCGCCCCGCCGACGCGGAAGATTGGGTCGGCGCCCGCCAGCGCGGCCGCCGCCAGGATCGTGCGGTTCACCTGCCCGTCGGACCCCGGAGGCGTGCACAGGACCACCTCGTCGACGCCCGCCACCTTCGCGGGCACGACGGTCATCAGGACGGTCGAGGGGTAGGCCGCGCGGCCACCCGGCACATACACGCCGACCCGCCGCAGTGGCCGGTGCACGACACCGAGGCGTGCGCCGTCGCGCTCCTCGCGCCAGTCCCGCGGGCGCGACCGCTCATGGAACCAGCGGACCTGGTCGGCGGCGCGCTCCAGCGCGCCGCGCAGGTCCTTGTCGAGGGCGTCCAGGGCCGCAGCCGCCTCCCCGGCGCTCACGGCGAAGCCGGTCCCGTCCCAGTCGTCGAAGGCCTTGGTGTAGCGGGCGACGGCGTCATCGCCGTCGGTCCGCACCCCGTCCAGCACCTCCCGGACCGTGGCGCGGACCGCGGCCATCGTCTCGGGTGTGGCCCGCGGCAGCCGGTCTGACGGGTCAGAACGGTCACCGCGGAGGTCAAGCAACGTGAGCATGGGCCGCACTGTAGCGGCTGGCCCAAAGACCGAACGGCGATGACCGTCGTAGCCTGGGGTCAATGAAGCTCCCCCTGTTCCCGTTGCACCTTGTGCTGTTTCCAGGGCGGCAGCTCCCCCTGCACATCTTTGAGTTGCGCTATCGCCAGATGCTCTCGCACTGCATGGAGAACCGCCGGTGTTTCGGGGTGGTCGCCATCCGAGCCGGGTACGAGGTCGGTCAGGCGGCCGACATCTTCGAGATCGGGACGGTCGCCGAGATCGAACAGGTGTCGGAACTGCCGGACGGGCGCTTCGACATCATGACCAGGGGGACGCAGCGCTTCCGCGTTCTGGACCTGCTGCCGGGCGCACCCTACCTGCAGGCCAAGGTGGAACTGCTGGATGACGCGCCGACCGGCCTGGAGGAGGCGGCGCGGGCACGGCAACTCCGGGAACTGCTGGTGCCCTACCTGGCCTCCCTGGGAGCCCCTGACGAGTTGCTGGAGCGCGTGCCTTCAGATCCCAACGGGTTGGCCTACCTGGCCGCGGCGGCCGCGCAGGTCGAGGTGCCCGAGCAGCAGAAGCTGCTGGAGCTCGAGTCGACGCGGCGCAGGCTGGAGGCGGCGCTGCGGATGCTGCGTCGCGAAGCCGGGTTGCGCCGCCACATCGGCGCCGTCGGGTCGCTGCTGCCGCCGGGACCGGGCGGTGCGGAGCTCAACTGACCTGCGGGGTGTCCCGGAGGGGGGCGGCTCGCCACCTGCTCCGCTGCACCGGTCGGGTGCCCCGCCTCATGCTCCGCTGCACCCCCGTTTACGCTGCGCCTGAGGCGGGGCACCCCTCCTTCCACGGTCAGCCCAGCGACGGCCGGCGGCTCGTGGGAGCAGCGACCCGACGGTGCCCGGAGTGGTGGGTTGGTGATCATGGGGACGGGGGCTCACGGCGGGGTGGGAGCGTACGCTGAGCGGTGTGAGTCTCCTTGCTGCTATTCCGCCGCCGCCCGGCAACGGCTTCGAGATCGGGCCGTTGGACATCCGCTTCTACGGCCTGCTCATCGCCACGGGCGTGCTGATCGCCATCACCATGACGCGCCGGCGCTACGCGGCGCTTGGTGGCGATCCTGACCTCGCCGACCGCATCGCCTTCCGCGTGGTGCTGTTGGGCTTCGTCGGCGCCCGCATCGCCTACGTGCTGCCAAGACTGGACGACTTCGCCGACCGCCCGCTGGCCGTCTTCGCGATCTGGGAGGGGGGGATAGCGCTGTTCGGCGGGCTCACGGCAGCGGTGCTCACCGGCGTCTGGTTCCTGCGGCGCCGGCAGGGTGACCTGCCGGCCTTCGCCGATGCGGTGGCGCCCGCGATCCCGATCGCTCAGGCGATCGGCCGCTGGGGCAACTACTTCAACCAGGAGTTGTACGGCACCCCCACCGACCTGCCGTGGGCGCTCCAGGTCGACGAGGGGCGGCGCGTGGCCCCCTACCAGGACTTCGCGACGTTCCACCCCACGTTTCTGTATGAGTCGCTGTGGAACCTGTCGCTGGCCGGCTTCCTGATCTGGCTGGACCGTCGCGGGATCCTGCCGCGCGGCGCGCTGCTGTTCGTGTACTTCATCGGCTACGCCGTCGCACGCTTCGCGCTGGAGTTGTTGCGCACCGATACGACCTTCCGCTTCCTGGGGCTGAGCCGCAACGGCTGGTTCTCGCTGGCCGTGGTCGCGGGGGCGATCATCGGCCTGATCGTCTGGACGCGTCGCCTGGGCGGGACGACTGATGCGGACGAGTCCTCCGCGCGCAACGAGTCGGAAGCGTCAACAGACTCGGCGGAGCCTGCGCCATGAGCCTGGTGGCCGGCCCCGACGGGCTGGCGCGCTGCGGCTGGGCCGGCGAGGACCCGCTGTACCTGCGCTACCACGACCACGAGTGGGGAAGGCCGGTCACCGACGAGCGACGCCTCTTTGAGAAGCTCTCCCTGGAGGCCTTCCAATCCGGGCTGTCCTGGCTGACGATCCTGCGCAAGCGGGACAATTTCCGGGCGGCGTTCGCCGGCTTCGACCCGCAGCGGGTGGCGGCGTTCACAGCCAGCGATGTCCAGCGACTCCTGCGTGACGCTGGCATCGTGCGCAACCGGGCGAAGATCGAGGCCACGATCCACAACGCCCGGGCGCTGGCTGGCATGCCGGGGACGCTGAGTGACCTGATCTGGGCCTACCGGCCACGGCCCCGTCGCCCGGCCCGTGAACTGGCCGACCTGCCCACGACGACCACGGAGTCCACGGCGCTGGCTCGCGAGCTCAAGCGCCGCGGCTTCCGCTTCGTCGGGCCGACGACGGTCTACGCGCTGATGCAGGCCTGCGGCGTCGTCAACGACCACCTCCTCGGCTGCGTCGCCCGCGGCGCCGACCCGGAGGTGTCCCAGGAGCGCGCGGCGACGCCGGGGGCCTGACCCCGGTTCCTCAGCCGACGCTGTGTCTCATTGGTCGCGTTGCTCCCGGTCCAGTCTCAGGATGTCGCCGCGCTCGCGGGATTTGCGGGAGCCGGCCAGGTGCCGCTCGATCTCGGCGTCGAGAATCCGCAGCCGGGTCATGGCCTCGCCAAGGAGGCTCACCACATCCAGGCTCTCCCCCTCCTCGATCGCCCGGACGGCGCGGCTGAGGTCACCCTCGGCGTCCATGAGCGACCGGTGCGCGTTCTCCAGCAACTGGCGTGAGGGTTCGGTCACGGCTCGCTCCCTTCCGCGGACGCCTGCTCGGCCGCAAGGGCCGCGTGTGCCGCGGCGAGGCGCGCGGCCGGTACTCGCGGGGCCGAGCATGAGACGTAGTCCAGACCGATCTCATGGCAGAAGGCCACCGATGCGGGGTCGCCTCCATGCTCACCGCACAGGCCGAGTTCCAGGTGCTCCCGGGCGGCGCGCCCGTCGGCCGCGGCCCGGCGCAGCAGGAACCCGACCCCCTCGGTGTCCAGGGTGATGAACGGGTCGGCGGGCAGCAGTTCCTGCCGCAGGTAGGGCTCCACGACGCGCGCCGCGACGTCATCTCTGGAGAACCCGAAC
>WHTC01000194.1 GCA_009379795.1 Nitriliruptorales bacterium
ACCCCCTCCAGAAGGACGTGCCCGCGCACCAGCAGCGCGGCGAGCAGTCCCGTGACGATGCCGTCCTGGCCGACGACCGCCTTACGGATCTCGTCCCGGACGGCCATGAGCGCGTCGCGGGTCTGCACGGGTGCGGTGTCACTGGGCACGAGACCTCCTCAGGATCGGTTCTGTGGGCGCGGCCCGGCGCCGGCGGCCTGCCGGACGCGCTCGACGGACTGGGCGAACTCGACCAGCCGGTCCTCCTCGCTGCCGGATCGGGCCGGCTGTCCCCGCAGCGTCCGCAGCACCTCGTCACGTTCGGCGCCGCTGCGCGCCGCGGCGGTGTCGGCGACCTGCTCGGCGGTCGCGGTCAGCGGCAGCCCGAGCCGTTCCGCCAGCGCTCCCCGGGCGTCCTCGCGCAGGACCGTGATGGCGTGGCTGGCGGCGCCGGAGGTCTGCAGCAGGTTTCCGGTGGCCACGATCAGTTCAGAGCCGGCAACCTCGACGGGCTGAGGCTCGGTCACCGGGCGGCCGAGCCGCCGGGCACGCCAGAGGACGAAGACGCCGAAGGCGATCAGCAACTGGACGACCGCCAGGCGTACCGCGGTGGGAACCAGGTCGAACAGGGTGGCGTCACCGGTCCCGGGAGGCGGCGGCTCCAGCACGGTCACCGTGCCCTGGCCGTCGGGGGCGAGCAGGACCGCACCGAGCAGGCCGTTGTCCTGGTCGCCCAGCGCGGCGTTGGTGAAGGTCGCGGCACCGCCGAGGCCGACCACGGTGCCTTCGCCCTCAGGCCGCGCGACCAGCCAGTACCCCTCGTTGCGGGGGAAGCAGCCCGTGGCGCCGTCGGGCGCCTCGTGGACCGTCCCACCCGAGGCGCTGATCCGGTTGACGTGTCGCAACGCCGGCAGGTCACACTCGCGCGCCAGCGACGAGTCCACGAAGGGCAGGGAGGCGGTGTCCACCAGATCGGTCTGCAGCGGTGAGGCGCTGTCCACCACGACCAGGGCGCCGCCGTCCTCCACCCATGCGAGCAGTTGCTCATGTTGGTCATCGTCGTACTCGTCGAACAGCAGCAGCGCCGTCGAGGTGCCCGCCTCCGGCAGGTCGTCGCTGATGGAGACATCCGCGCCCAGTTCCTCGAGCACGTCGACCAGCGCCTTGGTGCCGAGCGGGCCCGGCGAGCGTGGGTCGAGGGGCATGCCCGAGTCGGGCCGCTCCACGGTCAGCACCGCAACCGCGACGAGGGCGATCCCCAGCAGGACATAAGGCAGCGCACCCCGAGCCCGCTGACGCAGCCCGGGCCAAGGCCGGTCGCCGATTTCGGCGCTCACGCTGGCCCCCGCCCGGCGCCCGAGCCGGCAGCGGCGGTCGTGTCCCCAGCGGCGCCTGAACCGGCCAGGGCGAGATGGCGGCCGCCCCGGGCGACGGCGACCACGTACCCGACGGTGCCCGCCACCTCCTGGACCCGCCTCCCGTCCACTGGTTGGTCGCCGTACCAGACCTGCTCGAACGCCGCGGTGACCGCCCCGAGTTCGGCTCGGGCACGAGGCAGGTTGGCGCCGGCCTCCGCAACGTACTCGCCGCTGGTGCGCCCGGGGACCTCGTCGACGAGACCCTGCGCTGCCAGGCTCGCCAGCATCAGGCGGTAACGGCAGCGCAGGGCGTCACGCCAGCGGCCCGCGCGCTCGTGGTCCTCCGCCTCTGCCTCCCAGTCCCGGGGCGAGCGACCAGTCCCACCTGACAACTCCGCGTCGCGGGCCGCACCCCGGCGGATCCCGGAAACGAAACGCAGGACGAGGACGGTGATGGCCGCCACCAGCAGGAGCAGCGCGACCAGGCCGAGCGGGCTCGTGGTGCCGGCGCCGAGGATCGACTCTAACAGGCGCCCGACCGTCTCGGAGACGGCGCTCAGGAGCCGCTGGAGGAAGGCCGGCTCGTTCTCCCGGTACTCAGGCCGGGCCAGGACCTCCTCCACCACCCGCCGGACTTGGTCCGGGTCGAGGGTCGGGGACGGCAGCTCAGCCAGGAGACCCTCCCGGCTGTCCAGGCCAGCCTCCGGGCTGTTCCAGCGCGCCGCCGGAGGGCGGCCCCGGTATCCCCGGCGAGACCCACGGCTCGCCGGGCCGCGGGAGCGCCCCCGGCTCCTCGAACGGCTCGCCGGATGTCGCGGCCCGGTTGCGCATCTCCAGGTCGAAGCCCTCCTTGCGGATCCGCGTGTCGAAGTACAGGAGCAGGACGACCAGCGCGGTGACCGGCTCGGTGAGCAGGCCGGTAATGGAGGCGCCGATGCCGCTCACCAAGGCGCGCGCGGACTGATTCTCGAAGGCCCCCGCGAGCGCACTGGGAATGACTCCGAGCGCCGAGCCGACGATGCCGACCACGATCCAGGCGACGACCAGGATCCCGAAGACCGGCCACCACCGGCCCTTGACCAGCTGCGATGACCGGCGCAGCGCGGCCACCGCACCGGTGCCCTCGAGCATGATCGCGGGAACCGCGAGGGCGAACGCGATGTAGAGGTAGACCGCCAGCGGGATCAGTGGGAGAAACGCCAGCCCGCCGACAGCCGCCAGAGCATCCTGACCGAGGAAGGCACCGGCCACCACGAGCACGAGCGGCACCGTCACCGCGGCGATGAGGATGAGGGCGACCAGGACCTGGGAGCCGAGCAGGACAGGGAACCGCCTTCCGGCCGTCCGCAGCGCGTCCGCCGGGCCCTGCTGGCCTCCGAGATACCGCGCCGCGCCGATGCTCACCACAGCCGCGGTCGCCAGCAGCAGGAGAAGCGTCTGCAGCAGTGCCACCGTCACGAATGCGGGGATGCCGCGCGCAAGGTCGCCGAGGAACGACTCGAAGGCCTCGGGGGGCTGCTGCGCGCCGACATCCAGCGTCTCCAACGGACCGAACACCAGGTAGTCGCCGATGAAGGACAGCAGCAGCTGGGTCGGGACGACCACGACGCCGACTGCCAGCAGCAGGCGCGCGAAGTCGGCGCGCAGCAGCTTGAACGCCCCGTCCAGCAACTCTCCCAGACCCATCGGGCGGACGGGCACGGGGCCGGGTGAGGGCGGCGGCGAGCCGGATGCTCCCGGTCCGTCGCCCCAGCCGGCATCGCCCCATCCCCCGCCCGGCGCAGACGGCTCCGGAGGTTGTCCAGGTGGCGGGCCCCACCCGGAACCCGCTGGCGGCGGGGTGCCGGTGGGTGGCAGGAGGTTCTCGGGGGGCGGGCCCCACCCGGAGCCGGGCGGGACGGGGGTGTTCCGGCCATCGCTGGGCCGCGGTGCGGGCCAATTCCCGCCCGAGGTGCCCCCAGCGTCGTCAGTCGTCACATTGACCTGCTTCGCATTGTTTCCTGCCGAGCATAGGAGTCATGAGGACGGTGCACCCCCCGCCGACGCTGTCGGGATCGACCGGTGCCTGCGGCTCGTGCTGGCCTGCGCGGTGGTCCGGCGCCGACGGGACCGTATCGTCGACGCATTCGTCCCCGTCGCCGTGCTCCCCGAGCAGACGCGTGTGAGCGCCGCGCAGGACCGCCCGCTCCCGGGCGCGCTGGATGACCTCCGGCGGCGCCACCGCGAGCACGTCACCGTAGGCCTGGCGCAACCGCTCCAGGTGCGCGTCCACCGTTCCCGGTTCGTAGCCCCGAAAGGACAGCGGGAAGGTCGTGCCGGCGACCTCCGCCGGCGTGGGTAGCGGGCCCCAGTCGGCCGCGGTCCGGCGCACGGGCAGCGGCTCGTCGCGGTACAGCACGACGAGCACGGCGGCCAGGCCCACCCCGCAGGCCACGACGGCGAGCAGCATGAGCGAAGTATGCCCTCTGTCCTGGTGACAGATCCTGCCCTGCCGACCGTAGCCGTGGATAGTGGGAAACATGCGCTTGGGTAATCGGAGCTTCGACTTCGACCGCGAGGTTGCGGTCATGGCCATCGTCAACCGCACCCCTGACTCGTTCTTCGACCAGGGGCGCACCTTCGCGCTGCAGGCGGCGGTCGAGCATGCGCTCAGGCAGGTGGAGGACGGTGCGGATCTGATCGACGTTGGCGGCGTCAAGGCGGGCCCCGGCGAGGACGTGCCCGAGGACGTCGAACGGGAACGCATCCTCCCGTTTGTGGACACCTTCAGGCGTCACAGCGACACCCCGCTGTCGATCGACACCTTCCGCGCCCGGATCGCCAGGGAGGCGCTGGCCGCGGGCGCCGACCTGATCAACGACGTCAGCGGAATGGTGGAGCCGGAGATCGCGGATGTGGTCGCCGCCCATCCCGCTGCCGCGCTGGTCGTGATGCATCCCGGCGGGCGGCCCCGCACGCGCCCTCACCGGCCGGTCTACCTCCCCGACGTCACCACCGTGGTCGTCGAGACCTGCCGGCGGCTCGCCGAAGAGGCGCAGCGGCGCGGGGTGGCCCGTGACCGGCTGATCGTGGACCCCGGTCATGACTTCGGGAAGAACACCGAGCAGTCGCTGGAGGTGACCCGCCGTCTGCCCGAACTCGCTGCTCTCGGCTATCCGGTCCTGGTGGCGCTGTCGAACAAGGAGTTTCTCGGGGAGACTCTCGACCTGCCCGTCACCGAACGACTGGAGGCGTCGCTGGCCGCTGCTGTGGCCTCAGTGCAACTGGGCGCACGTATCGTCCGCGCTCACGCCACCCGCGAGACCGTGCGCGCGGTTCGAACCGTCGAGGCGATCCTGGGCTGGCGGCGCCCCGCGGTCAGCGTACGCGGCCTGGACTGACGCGCGATCACCGCGCGGCCGGATTCTCGCGCGGCCGGTGCCGTGCCCGCTGCGCCTCACTCCAGGTTCAGATCGGCCTCACGATCGAAAGGGATCTCGTCGCATTGCGGCCCGCGCTCGGGGACGAACTCGTCGGCGCGACCGGCCTGCAGCCCGGTCGTCAGCGACCGGAAGTCGATCCGCAGAGCCCCATGATCGTCCACGGCCAGACGATACCTGTCCAGGCCTCGGGGAGCCGGACCGCTCACGACATTGCCGCGGGGGTCGAAACGGGAACCGCTCACGTTGGAGCCGAAGTACCCCGAGGTGGAGCACCAGGACACTCCCATCCGGCCGAACTCCTCACGGAGCGGACCGTTGGTGCTGAGCGCGTACAGTTCCCCCTCGACCAGGCTCAGCCACGCGCAGGGTCCGGTGTCTTCGTAGCAGATCCGGTGGGGACGATCCGCCACCGCGGCGCGGACCCTGGGTTCGGGACCGATCACCTGGGTGGTCGTCCCAGGATCGAGGCCGAGAAAGAACACCAGCACGATCCCGGCCACCACGGCGAGGAACGTGAGCGGGATCAGGATGCGCAGCGCCCGGACCCTGGGGTCCATCGGGCTGTTGCCCGGCCCGGTGTTTGCAACCAACCGCCGGTGCCGTCGTTCCCCGTCACGGTCCCGCGGGCGCCCGAAGCGCGGGTCGGCCGGGTCGAGCGGGGCCACGTATCGGCGTGCTCGGTCGCGGCCACCAGCGTGCGCGGAGCCCTCGTCCATTGGACCCGATTCTAGGTGGGCAGCCCCGCCCAATCCCCGACCCGTGCGGGGGGCGATGACCGGGCTGCTACCGTGGCGGACCGAACTCGCCAGCAACGAACTCGCCAGCAACGATGGAGTGGTTCGCCGTGCCGATGCCGGACAAATTTGTCTTCGTCTGCATCAACCAGCGTGACCCCGAGCATCCTCGGCCGAGTTGCATCAACCGCGGTGCGGGCGACGTCTTCAACGCCCTACGGGAGGAGCAGGGTCGCCGGTTGCTCACGAACATCAAGATCGTCGCGGGGGGATGCCTTGAGGCCTGCATGGTCGGGCCCATCATGGCCGTCTATCCCGACAACGTCTGGTACGGCGGGATCACCGAGGCGGACGTTCCGGCGATCATGGAGCACCTCGAGGGCGGTGAGCCGGTCCAGATGCTGCGGATCGGCCCCGAGGAGTTCGACCTCCGTCCTCCCGAGATGCAGGGCTGACCTCCCCCGCCTCACGGCAGGCGACGGCCGCGTGGCGAGATTGCCGCGAGTGCGCACGGCCAGTGCCCACACCGGCCTGCGAATGAAGCGGACACTGAGGTGAAAATACCTTGAGTGCAAGCATGATCGTCTCCCCGACGGGTCGGGTTGCGGGTTGCGGGTCGTGCTATGCGGCGTTGGGCAGCGGTTCGACGGTGACTTTGTTGCCCATGCGCTCGAGTTGGCGGATCAGGCG
>WHTC01000211.1 GCA_009379795.1 Nitriliruptorales bacterium
CCGAGGGCGATGGGTTACCCGGCGCCCTTGACTTGTAGGGCACAGGCAAGCTCTGCTGAAATTGGTCCTGGCGATGCGCTGTCGTGTGCGAACGCATGCTTGACCAGGTCTACCAGTGAGCGTCCAGTGGATACTGGGCAGGGGGCGGAATTTCGATGCAGCTTGTGACGGCGAGAGTTCGGCAGTTCCGAAGCATCATCGACAGTGGCCGCGTCAGCATCCAGCACTCCGCGACGTGCCTTGTCGGAAAGAATGACTCGGGAAAGACGGCGTTTCTGCAGGCGCTGTACCGGCTGAACCCCGTCCACCCCGAGGACGCCAGGTTCAGCGTCGTGGAGGACTACCCGCGCTGGCGCAGCACGAAGGACCGCAGGTCCATGGACCTCGGGAAGGTCGTGCCGATCGAAGCCGAGTTCATCCTTGAGGCCGATGATCGGAGTGCCCTCGAGCCTCTGGTGGGCGCGGAGATCTGGCCGTCGACGTTCCTCACCGCATCGCGGTCCTACAACGGCGAGCTGGCCTTCCAGTTCCGCACCGAGCAGCGAGACCTCGTGCGGCGATTGGTTGCCGCTGTAGAACTGAACGATCCCGACCGGGAGGCGGCAAGCGCCAAGGATACCCTCGAGGAACTTCGGGAATGGGCGGACTCCACGGCGGCATCAGCAGGCCGCAGGGAGACCGCACGGGTCGAGAGCCTGATCCGGCTGCACGAGTTGGCCCGGCAGTACGCCGCCATGGAGGGCGAACCCACCCCCCAAGCGAGGGAATTGTTGCAGGAGCGCCTGCCCAAGCTGTTCTACTTCAACGACTACAGCCTGATCCCCGGCCGCATCGACCTGCCCAAGGTGCTGGAACGCGATCCGGGCGAACTGTCCCCTCAGGACCGTACGTGTGTGGCCTTCCTGCAACTCGGCGGGATTGGACGGGAAGCACTGCACGACGCCGACTTCGAAGCGCGGATCGCCGGGCTGGAGGTGGCCGCCATGGAGATCAGCCGCGAGATCTTCGCGTACTGGGCCCAGGAGCCTCCACTGCTGGTGAACCTCATGAGCGACAACGGGGACGCGCCTGGCGGCGGGGCACCGCGCAACCAGTACATCGACGTCCGGCTGCATGACCCGCGCCACGGCATGACCATCAACCTGGACGCACACTCGTCTGGTTTCCGCTGGTTCTTCTCCTTCATCTCCGCCTTCTCGTCCTTTGCCAAGCGCGGTGAGAGAGCCATCATCCTGCTGGACGAGCCGGGGCCCAATCTGCACCCGCGTGCTCAGCGCGACCTGCTGCGTTTCGTCGACGAGCGCCTCGCCGGGGATGGTCAGGTCATCTACACGACGCATTCGCCGTTCATGGTGCAGGCCTCGGCGTTGGAACGGGTTCGCACGGTCGAGGACGTCGTGAACAGTGACAGCGACACCGGCACCATCATCCGGTCCACGCCCTTCTCATCTGATCCGGACACCCTCTTGCCTCTGCAGGCGGCATTAGCACAGGAGGCGGTGCAGTCGTTCGCCGACCATGACGGCGTCACCCTGCTGGTTCCGCAAGCATCGGACTACATCTTCGTCACGGAGCTGTCCCGCCATCTGGCGCGGGTTGGGCGCAACGCCCTGAGTGAGGGCGTGAGGGTGATCCCACTGGGTGATCTCGCACGACTCGCGTTGTTCACCCGATTGATCGGACCCAAGGGCGCACTTCTGGTCCTGCTCGACGGCCGTGCGTCCGCCGACCCCGAGGTCCATGAGTTGCCGCGACAAGGCCGCCTGTCTCCGTGGGGGTTGATCAGCCTGGGGCAGATATGCGGTACCGAGAAGGCCACGGTCGAAGATCTCCTCGCAGCGGAGGACTACCTGCGGCTGTACAACGGCGCCTTCGGGCAAGAGGTCAAGCCCGAGGACCTGCCGGCGGACGGAGCAATCGTCGAGCGCCTGGAGCAACACGGGAGGCAGGGAGCGTTCGACCGGGAACTCCCCGCCAATGAACTGTTGCGAACACGTCCGGCCTTCCTGGAGTCCCTGAACCCGAAGAGCGTCGAGCAATTCGAGAAGTTCTCCAGCATGCTGCGCCTGGCAGGCTGACGACGAGGGCCTGCCCAGGTTGGCCACGTCGACGCCGCACGGCACGAACATCCGGTGGCACCCGGCCCGAGAAGCTCCGGCAGACCGATGAGTTCCACAACGCAGCGCGGTCTACATCCGCAAAAGAGCACAGCCAGAGCGCATCCGGAGGGATCACCCATGAGCACGGCGTCGAGCACCCCCGGGACCGGACACGGACCGATGGACACGCCCCATGCGCCGGAGGCCGTGGGTCGCCGG
Organism: Nitriliruptorales bacterium; assembly: GCA_009379795.1. Lineage (GTDB taxonomy): Bacteria > Actinomycetota > Nitriliruptoria > Euzebyales > Egibacteraceae > WHTC01. The sequence continues at coordinate 2,319 of WHTC01000211.1, forward strand.
ATGAACGTCACACTCTGGGTCCTGCAGATCCTGACCGGGGTCTTCTTCATTGTCGCCAGCTCGTTTCCCAAGCTGATCGCCCAGTCCTCGGCTGTGGAGATCTTCGACCAGATTGGGGGCCGCTGGTTCATGTACCTGATCGGCGCCTTCGAGCTGGCGGGTGGGGTGGCGCTGCTGATACCGATCCTGTCCGGTCTTGCCTCGCTAGCGTTCATCGGCCTGATGGTCGGCGCGTTCATCACCCAGCTGGTGGTGTTGGACGGGGAGAACGCGTTGACGCCGGTGATCCTGCTGGTGATCGTGGCCGTCATCGCCTGGGGCCGGCGAGAGCGCACCGCCGAGCTCATCGCCTGGATGCGCAGCCGCAGGTGAGGGCCGCTTGCGGCCGGCGGCCGGAGGGCGTCAAGTGGCTGCGCGCCGTCGAGGTAATGACCGCGGTGTCGACCCCGGCACGGTCGTCCTGTCCGGTCGAGCCTGGTCGGGGCACGGACCGGTCAAGCGGGTAGCTGAACGTCGCGACGAGCCGCAGATTGTCGGTCCACGTCGACGACCATGCCCTGGGTGCCGTGCGTCCGTTTCCCGCTTGAGGTGTTCCGAAGGCCAAGCCCGGGTTCGCACCTGCCTTCGCCGCAACCGTTCCGGTCCCTACCAGATCCATGCCGCCATCAACGCCGTCCACAGCGCCCCCCCGCGCCGCCGACACCGACTGGGCGCAGATCCTCCGGCTCTACGACCAGCTCATGGCAATGGCACCCACCGCCGTGGTCGCTCTCAACCGGGCCATCGCCCTCGCGGAGGTGCACGGACCCGAGGCAGCGCTGGCAGCGATCGATACCCTCGACCTCGACCGCTACCACCTGTTCCACGCCACCCGAGCCGACCTGCTGCGCCGACTCGACCGCTTTCACGATGCCGCAACCGCGTGCGACACCGCCCTGAGCCTCACCAGCAACACTGCCGAACGACGGTTCCTCGAACAACGACGACGATCCCTCCCGCCTGCCCCTTGTCGGCTCCGGCGCCAGCCCCACACAACCGCACCCGAGCCGCATGCCCCAGTGCTGAAGGAGTTCCTATGATCACGCTGGACGACATCCGTGGTTACGCGACAGTGCTTCCCGACGTTGAGGAGAAGACGCACTTTAGGCTTCCGGGGTTCCGGGTCCGGGACAAGCTCTTCGCACACCTGGAGAAGGACAAAACCCACGCCATTGTGTGCGTCGGCCAGGCGGAGGCGAAGGCTGCGGCCGCCAACGATCCGGACGTCTACGAGGAGGTGTGGCGCAGCAACAGGGGGATCTTCGTCGGGCTTCGGGTCGACCTGTCCAAGGTTTCCGCCGGTCGTGTCCGGGAACTGGTCGAACACGCCTGGCGGAACAAGGCGCCCAAGCGCCTGGTGGCCGCGTACGACGATGGTGGATGACGGGTCTCGGTGCCTTTTTGACGCAAGTGATTTCTTGCGACAGCGACCCCTACTGCGCCTCCCAGGCGCGGTTGTCGACCGTGTTCTCGTAGGTGGCGCCGGAAAGCACCATGTCCCAGCTCACCATCCAGTTATAGGTGTCCTCGAACCGCTCGCGGGTGTACGGCTGCGGCGGAGCGTAGAGGAGCCGCCACGTCTGGAGCTCATGCGGCTCCAGGAGCCCCCCCGTCTCCTGCGTCAGATAGTTGAGGTAGGGAGTGGGGTCTTCGTGGAACTTCTTCACCGCCCGCGTCTGGGCCCGGAACATCGCCGCCAGTGTGGGGCCGTCCAAGTCCTCGCTGGCCGCCTCACTCCGGCTGGAGTGTGCCTCGATGAGGATGCGGAGCCCCTGCTTCTGGGCCACGCTGAGCCACGGCTCCATCACGCAGGCCGCGGCTACCTCGCCCCGCTTCACCGCCTCCAGCCGGTCACGCATCGTCCCCACTTGTGTCGTCTTCAGGTGCTCTCGGGACAGGAAGCCCTCCATCATCTTCAGTGCGGTGAAGTTGGAACCATTGAAGGGCGTGAGGGCAATGGGCTTGTCCTTCAGCTGTTCCGGCTCATAGAACTCGGAGTCGGGCGCAACCACAATGGCGAACTTGGACATCGCGGCGCCCAGGGCAACGATCTTGCGCGAGCGCAAGCCGCAGTCCGCTGCCTCCACGGCGCGCTTTAGTATCCCCCACTCGCACATCCGGTACTGGTCCAGACCGCCCTCGTTGTACATGGTGTCCAGCGGGCGGTCGAACATCACCTGTGTCTTGAGGATCTCAGAGTCCGTGGTCACCTGGGCCATTCCTGGTGCGGTTACGAATTCGATGTCCAGGCCCTCGTCCCTGAAATACCCTTCGTCGCGCGCCACTATCACGGCAAGGTCGTGCACCGCGTTCATGATCGCCAGATGTATCGTCTTGGACGTCTGCAGGGTCATATGTCTTCCTCCTGTCCTTCCGTATTCCTACTCATTCGGCCGCGGTGGAGCGCGCGGTGGACCAGAACGTCTGCATCATCAACGGACTCGGCAGCGCCTCCTTCGGTGGGCGATGCTGACCCCCACCGTCGCGCCGATGGCAGGCACAGATGTGTAAGGTGGCAGACGCGCCTTCGAACCCCGCGGGGCCGGCGCGCCTTCCCCTCCTGGAGGGAGCTCCGCAGGCACCTATGATCAAGGATCAAGGACCAAGGCCAGAACGACAACCAGCGACCTGAAGCGGTAGGCACCTCGAATCACGGCTCGTTCCCCTTCTCTCCCTCGAAGGCGGCAGGGAACCCGTCGAAGACGCGACCCAGACCAGTCGGCTATGGCTTATGGTCTAACCATTAGCTGGTTCTGTCAAGACCCTCATATAGGGACGTCTCGAACCGGCTTGCGACTCCGCCCGGCAGCGAGCAGCCCGGCCGCGATGGGCCGGGCCAGTGGTCGAGTCGGCGGGCCCGTCACCACGACGCGTGTGCCTTGGGCAGGCTCTGGGCGGCATGCCGCGCGTCAACGTCTACGCGGACGTTGTGGGCAGCCATACCCGCCGGCGAGTTACGCCCAGCCTCTCATCTGGCACAGGGCCGTCCTCTCATCCGAGGTGTCCTGTTCCAGGGGGGAAGTCCAGTGATGCGCGCCGGGAGGGATTCGAACCCCCGACCTTCTGATCCGTAG
>WHTC01000004.1 GCA_009379795.1 Nitriliruptorales bacterium
GCCGCTGCTCACTGAACGAGGCGGGCAGGTGTAGACACGACGTGAGGGCCGGGGCGGGGGCTATGGCTATGGTCGAGCTACGACGCCAGCGCCCTGCGAGAGGGGGACTCAGGCCGCCGCGAGTCGACGATACTCAGCCGAAATCCGAGTCAGATGCTCACGGGCGTCATCGCCGTACGCAGCGATCTCCTCTAATGCGGTGAAGAGCTCGAGGTAAGTCGCGATGTCCGCTGCACCCGTCATCGTCGCTGTCGCTGTCTCAGTCCCGACCATGACCGCGTCTTGGTCGTAGATCTGGAACCCGTGGCGAGGGAAGAGCAGGACAGGCTGTGTCCATGGGATGATGCCCAGGTTGACATTGCCCCTCACCAGAGCGTGGGCGATCGCGTCGACCTGAGCTGCCATGAGCACCGCGGAGCCCGCCTGCCAACGCAGGGCACCCTCGGTCATGATCAATCTGATGTCCTTGGACTCGTCGCTGACGATGGGCTGTCGCCCGGTCCGTTCTTCAACCGCCTCGTCGATCTGGTCATCGTCAAGTCGTTGCGAGTCCGGCTGGCCGAACACACATCGTGAGTAGGCGTCGGTTTGGAACAATCCGAGAACCATTACCGGCTGGAAGGCGCGGATTGTCATGGCGGACGCCTCGAGCTGACGGACGCGACGCTGTAGCTCGCCGACTCGGCGAGCAAGGATGACCTTGGCCGATTGTTCCTCCCGTAAGCCAACGGCGAGCCGGGCTAGAGCATCGCGCTCCCCGCTTGGCAGCGCGTACACCCGGGAGAGAGCCTCGACATCAGCGGCAGAAGGAAGCAAGACCATCCGCTCGATCTTGGAAAGCTTGGACTGACCGAAGCCGGCTGCACGAGCAGCCTCAACACCGGTAAGGCCAGCCGCTTGTCTAGCCTGCTTCAGCGCAACAGCGAGCCGGTCCCGGTCGCCCGGCCCCCGCCCTGCCGGCTGCTGGTTGACGGTCATGCTGCTTGGTGCCACTCCTCGGGATGACACTGCCACCAGACGCCAAAAGGTTCGGCGGCGGCGATGGCAATGTCCCGGGACTGCCGGTGAGCGTGGAGCATCTGCGGAGCAGGCTCGGCGCCCAAGAACCTGCCGATAGAGTCGTAGAACATGCGGATAGCGTGCTCGTCGTCGATCAGCCAGAAGTCGTGATCGACCAGACCGGCCGGTCGCTCACGATTCGTCAAATCAAGAACCCTGATGTCCTCGCCCGCGATCGAGTTAGGCAGGTGCCCCCATTCGCATTCATACCGCAAATAGTCGCTGAGGGGGCGAGTCAGGACGTGCACCCGATGGTTCAGGATCCCCGCGGCGGCCTCTCGACGGAGGCGGTCGAGCCATGGTTGCTTGCGCTCCGGGTTCGGCGCTTCCTCACCAGCCATGAACCGCTCGAAATCGCCTCCATCGGACTCAACGTCATACCAGTCGAGCTGCTCCAGCCTGAACGCTGAGCTGGTCAACCGGCGGTCGATGTAGACGCCTAGCTCAGCCGCGTCCAGCACTCCGCATCACCTCCACCAGCGAGGCTGGGATCTTGACCGCCGACTCGCCAGCCGGCAGCTGCAGCTCTGCCAGGATCTCCGGATCTGTCAACTCCCAGCCTTGTACGATGTACGCGTCCCCGTCGTCGACCACGAAAACTGCGGGGCAGGTCCGGCCATCCTGGCAACCGCCTCCGAGCTTTGTAAGCTTCGCCATCATCCATCCCTTTCCTCACTGCACCAGAAAGTCCATGATAACGGGACTTCTTCAAGGGAACAGCTGGCACGCGGGCCGGAGGCCCTTGGCGCGCTAGGAAAGACTCGCCTCCTTGGAGCCGGGCTCTTCCTCCAGGACCGGCTGCATCCAGGCCCGGCCAAACGGTAGCGCGGGCTCGGGGCGGCCCTTGACGCCCAGGAGTTGCACCACGCCGAGCCGGCCCTCCTCGAAGCCGGCCGCCGAACCCGCCATGAACGCGCGCCAGACGCGATAGGAGGGCTCACCCGCGGCCGCGACGGCCGCGTCGTGGTTGGCCTCCAGCCGCCGGACCCACTCGCGCAGGGTGAGCGCGTAGTGCGGGCGCAACTGCTCGACGTCGAGCAGCTCGAAGCGCGCCGACTCCAGTTCACGTACCCCGCGCCAGGCCGGGAACAGCGCTCCATCGGGGAACACGTACGTGTTGGTGAAGTCCCGCCCGTGACCCGAACGCGTCCGCCGCGGGTCGTTGACGACGATGCCGTGCACCAGACAGCGCCCTCCGTCCACGGTCAACCCGTAGACCGTGCCGAAGTAGCTGCCCAGATTCTCAGGCCCGACGTGCTCCACCATGCCGACCGAGGCGACCGCGTCGAACTGCTCGTGCAGTTCGCGGTAGTCGGCGAGACGGATCTCGACCCGGCCGGCCATGCCCGCCCGCTTGATCCGCTGCCGGCCCGCCTCGGCCTGCGTGCGCGACAGGGTCGCCCCCACACCCCGCACGCCGTAGCGCTTGGCGGCGTGCAGCAGCAGGGATCCCCACCCGCAGCCGATGTCCAGCAGGCGCTCCCCGGGCCGCAGGCCCAGCTTGCGGCAGACCAGGTCGAGCTTGCGCTCCTGCGCCCGTTCCAGGGACTCGTCCGGATCGGCGAAGTACGCGCACGAATAGACGAGGCCGTTGTCCAGGAACTGCTCATAGAAGGCCTGCGGCAGGTCGTAGTGATAGGCGATTGCGGCACGGTCGCGCGCGGGGCTGTGCCGCCGTCCGGGCAGCCGGGCCCGCGCCAGCGCCCGGCGCTCCGGCGACGCCGGGAGATCGATCAACTGACGGGCCAGGCGCAGCCGGGTCCTGATCGGCAGCGCGTTCGTCACCCGGCTCGCGACTGTCAGGGCTGCGATGACGTCCCCCTCGACATCGATGTGGCCGCGTACGTACGCCTCGCCCGCGGCACGACCCGTCGGCGGGAGCAGCATGGCGCGCAGCGCGCCGGGATGATTGAGCACGAGTTCGAAGCCCAGCCCGGGATCCCCGAGCCGACCGCCGTCCCACAGCCGAAGCGGAAACGACACGCCGCTGCGCCTCAGCAACTCGAGGTGGATCGAGCGGACGGTCCCGAGCGCCCGTTCGGAGTCTGTGGCGGTACGGGTGGGAACACGCATGGTAGTCACCTCCGGATTGATGGTGTCCATCTTGATCCTTCAGCAGTCAAGGGGAAACGGAACAGACGCCTCCAGCGTCAGTTGACAGAGCCCTTTTCCACAGAGTGCCTGCTGGCCGACGGCAAGAGGTCGGTGTCGTTGCGCAACCGGAGTGATCGCAGTCGTCGTGACTTCCTGCGCCGCGCAGGGCTGTTCGGTGCTGCCGCTGCGGCGCCAGGACTGTTCGCGGGCTGCGGGAACCTGGTCGTCTCCGGCGACCAATCCGCCCGTGACCGGCCGAGGCTTCCCACAGCTCGCGAGCTTCGCGAGACCGGCCGTCATCAGGACGGAGACGCCCTGCGGGTCGGCGTGCTGGCACCCATGACCGGGGCGTACTCGCCACTGGGCAACGCGATCCGCCAGGGCTTCAGGCTCTACCTGGACGAGCACGGCGGCGGCCTGGGGGGCCGGTCGGTGGAAGTCGTCCAGGCCGACGAGGGCGAGCAGGCCGAGACCGGGGTCCGCGCCGCACGCGACCTGCTCACGCGGGGCGGAGTCGACGTGGTCGTCGGCATGGCCAGTTCGGCGGTCGCGCTCGCGGCCCGAGACCTGTTCGACGAGCGGCGGGTCCCGCTCGTGATCGCCAACGCAGGCAGTGCCGCGCTCACGGGAAAGTCCTGGTCCCCGTACATCTTCCGGACCTCATTCTCGAACCGCCAGCCGGACTATGCGCTGGGCCAGCACGTGTTCGAGGAGGTGGCCCCCGACGGCGTGTTCCTGATCGCCCCGGACTACATGGCAGGCAAGGAGCATCTGGAGGGGTTCCGCGAGGCCTACGAAGCGGCCGGCGGCGAAGTGGTCGGCGAGACGCTCCCACCCTTCGCCAGCACGCGGGACTACACGCCGTTCCTGAGCCGCATCCGCAGCTCAGGCGCCCAAGCGGTCATCGCCTTCTTCAACGGTGGCGAAGCGGTGAGTTTCGTCCGGCAGTACCACCAGGCCGGGCTGCACGAAGTACTGCCGCTGCTGGGCTCGGGCCATCTCACCGACGAGACGATCCTGCTGGCCCAGGGCGACGCGGCGAGCGGGATCCGCACGAGCCTGCACTACGCCCTGGACTTGGCCAACGAGCGCAACGAGGCATTCGTGCGTGCCTACGAGGCGACCTACGCCGAAGCGGCGACCGTCCACGCGGTGCAGGCGCATGACGCCGCGCAACTGTTGGACCGCGCCGTCAGCCAGCTGGACGGCGACACCGGCGACGCCGACCTGATGGTGGAAGCCATGGAGGGCGTCGGCAAGATCGACAGCCCACGCGGCGTCTTCGCCCTGGACCGCAACCACAACCCGGTGCAGCGCTTCTACCTGCGCGAGGTGGTGGAGGGGACCAACGCCTACGTGCGGGATCTCGTCACCGTCGCCGACCCGGAGCGCTAGCCGCTCGTACCCTGTCCGCCAGTTGACGACACACGGTCCAGCGTCCAGCGCAACTGTGCCTCGTGGCCGGCCTTGTGCCCGAGGATGTAGCGATCGACGTAGTCCGTGAGGGGCTCGGTGCCGTACTTACGGTTGTTCATGGATGCGTTGAGGTGGTCGTCCTCCAGACGACTGAGAACGGCCGTCAACTCCTGGAAGGAGGCGTCGACGCCCGCCAGCAACTGGTCGAGTTGCGCGGGCGGGTCGCTAACCGCGGCCAGGCGGACCGGATGCTCGTGGGTCCGCCCCACAGGCAACTCGTCCCGCCCCGCTCCCGCGTCGAGCCAGCCGCTCAGGTCCTGGGCGAAGAAGTGAGTGAACTCGCCCAGGTGCGCGAGCAACTGGGCGAGGGTCCATTCGTTGTCACCGGGGTCACGGGTGAGCGCCTCGGCCGAGATCTGTGCGGCCAGGTCGCGGAGGTTGCGGTCGAGCGCGGCATTGCGGTCCCGCACCTCGGCGGCGCTGGAGGGCCGTTCCCCTGCACCGGTCACTGGTGCACCCTCCCCGTCACGCCCCATCCTCCTTGACCACGGGATTGGCGCACTCGCCGAGCCCCTCGATCACGGTGCGCAGCACCTGGCCCGGCGCCAGGAACTCTGGCGGGGTCCGCCCGGCGCCCACCCCCGAGGGCGTCCCGGTGGCGATCAGATCCCCGGGCTCCAGGGTCATGATCTGGGAGGCGTAGGACACCAGCGTGGCCGGCGAGAACAGCAGGTCCGACGTGCGCGACTGCTGCATGACTCGGCCATCCACCTCACAGCGGACCTCCAGGTCACGCGCCCAGTCGACCTCATCAGGCGTCACGAGCGCCGGTCCGACCGGCGTCGTCGCATCGAAGGTCTTCCCCGCCAGCCACTGCTTCGTCCGCCGCTGCCAGTCACGGGCGCTGACGTCGTTGCACACCGTGAACCCGGCGATCGCCTCCCTGGCCTCGTCCGCCTCGGCGTAGCGCACCGGGCGGCCGACGATGACCGCGAGTTCCACCTCCCAGTCGAGCGCTTCGGTGACCCGCGGGAGGACGATGTCGTCCCGCGCCCCGATCAGCGAACTGGCGAACTTGGCGAACAGGGTGGGATGCTCGGGCATATCGGCGCCCATCTCGGCGATATGCGCCTGATAGTTGTGCCCGACGCAGATGATCTTGCCCGGGCGAGGGACAACCGGGGCAAGACGGACCTCCTCCAGGTGGCGGGGCGGTTCGCTCGCGCCGATCGCGCGTGCCTGCCAGTCCTGATTGGATCCCCGCCCGCCGGAGGGCGCTCTGCGCCCACCCTCACCCTGGCTCTCCGCGAGCAGCGTCCCGACGTCCGGGGCATCCAGCGGCGTGATCTCCTCGCCCTCCAGCCGCCCGGCCCGGGTGCCGAACTCCGTGCGGAACGTGACAAGCCTCATGATCGCTGCCCGCGGTCGACACGACCCACGACCCTCTTGCGGGGACCGTGCGGTACTCCGATGGCCGTCATTGGTGGCTCATTCTCCTTCTCCACAGTGGTCGATCGGTTCGCGGCCGGGACCGGGGCCGGGCGCACCTGAACACCCCGAACAGGGTCCGGTGCCGACCGGGAGCTTATGCGCAGGACCGGCATCGACGCTAGGAGCGTTCGCTCGTACAGTACCTGCCACGAGACGCTGGCGAAGTCAGCGTGGGATGGGGATCGATCCCGTGCGCTACCGAGTTGAGGAACTGGCCGACCGCTGCGGTGTCACCGTGGATACGGTGCGCTTTTACCAGTCCCGCGGGTTGCTTCCCCGCCCTCAGCGTGAAGGGCGTGTGGGTTGGTACTCCAGGACGCATGTGGAGCGGCTCGAGCGGATCCGCGACCTGAAGAACCGCGGCTTCTCGCTCGGTCTGATCGCGCGGATCGTCTCGGGCGAACTGGACCCCTCGGAGGAGGCGCTCGCGCTCGCGCTGGCCGGCCCCCTCCCGGGCGAGGGCGTGGTGGGCGGCGCCCAGGAGACGATGACGCTGGACGCGCTCGCGGTCCGGACCGGCGCTTCCCGCACCCTGCTGGAGGCCCTCAAGCGCGAGGGACTACTGATCCCGCGGGGCGACGAGGAGGACCCCTACACGGCCGAGGACGCGCGGGCGGTGGAGGCTGGCCTCACGCTGCTGGAGGCGGGAGTGCCGCTGAGCGAACTGCTCGCGCTGGCCAGGGATCACGACGAGGCCATGCGCGGCGTCGCCGAGCACGCGGTGGAACTGTTCGCCCGCTACATCCGGGACCCGCTGCAACAGTCCGAGGACCCCGAGGCCCCCCAGCGCATGGTTGCCGCGCTGGAGGCGATGCTGCCCGCGGCCGACGCGATCGTGCGCCACCACTTCCGGCGGCGGCTGATCGCCGCTGCCAGCGCCCGCCTGGCGGACGGGGCCCCGGCCCGCGCGCTGGACGCGGACGACGCGGAGGGGCGGCGGGCCGGATGAGCGCCGAACACGTGCAGGCGCTGGGTATTGACATGAGCACTGGCACGCGGCTGGGCCGGCGCGGAGTGGCGACCCGGACCGAGGAGGTCGAGGACCCACGGGACCTGCTCGCCTACCTGCCGGAGCGGGACGGCTCGGCGTGGGTCCGGCGTGGTGAGGGCCTGCTGGGCCGCGGCGTGGCCGCCCGGATCGAGGTGGGCGCCGGGGAGGACCGCTTCGCGCGCGCCGCAGCCCGGCTGGCCGAGTACTTCGCCGCGCTCACCGTCGAAGACCCCTTTCAGGAGCCCGGGAGCGGCCCTGTCGCCTTCGCCAGCTTCACCTTCGACCCGAGTTCGCGCGCGTCCTCGCTGATCATCCCCGCGGCGGTGCTCGGCCGGCGCGCGGGGCGCGCCTGGCGGACCTCACTGGATCCCGGTCCCGCGGGCGGCGAACAGCGCTGGAGCGCCAGCGCCCGCGTGCGGATGCTGGCGCCCGCGCGGATCACCTACGCGGGCTCCTCCATACCCGAGGTGCGCTGGTTGGAGGCGGTCGCGACCGCGGCCGCCGAGATCCGCGAGGGCGACGCGAACGGCGCTGGCGCGCCGGCGCTGCGCAAGGTCGTCCTGGCCCGCGATCTGCTCGTTTCCGCCGGGGAGCCGCTTGACATCCGGCTGCTGGTGTCCCGGCTCGCCGAGCGTTTTCCCGACTGCTACACGTTCTGCTGCGACGGCATGCTCGGCGCCACGCCGGAGCTGCTACTGCGGCGCACCGGGCGCCAGGTGACCTCGCTCGTGCTGGCCGGCTCGGCACCCCGGGGCGGCACGCCGACCGAGGATGAGCGGCTCGGGGCCGCGCTGCTGCGCTCGGCCAAGGACGCCATCGAGCACCGCCTGTCCGTCGAGTCGGTACGAGACGGGCTGGCGCCGCTGTGCGACCGCCTGGAGGTGCAGGCCGAGCCGTCGCTGCTGCGGCTGGACAACGTGCAGCACCTGGCCACCCGCGTTGACGGGCGGCTCAGCGACCCCCTGACGGCGCTGGACGTGACCGGCCGGCTGCACCCCACCGCGGCGATCTGTGGCACGCCCACCGCCCTGGCCCGGGAACGCATCGGCGCGCTGGAGGGCATGGACCGGGGGCGGTACAGCGGCCCGGTCGGCTGGGTCGACTCCCGCGGGGATGGCGAGTTCGGGATCGCGCTGCGCTGCGCCGAGCTGACCGAGCGAGGCGCCCGGCTGTTCGCCGGCGCCGGGGTGGTCGGCGGTTCCCTGCCGGAGGCGGAACTGGAGGAGACCCGACTGAAGTTGCGGGCCATGCGGTCCGCGCTGGAGTAGACGATCGCGCGCAGGCCCGGCTCAGCGCCCGGCGAGGGCGGTGGAGACCGCGGTGCCCATGCGCTCGTGGAGCGCGGCGTTGACCGCCCGATCGGTGCGGACCTCGACCAGTTGGATACCGCCGTCGCGGCGGGCGGCCTGGATCCCGGCGGGCAGGTCCGGCGCGCAGCGCACCCGGCGATGACCGCACGCGGCGGTCGCAGCCACCGCGGCAAGGTCCACGCCGTGCGGGGTCCCGAACAGCCGCTCGAAGTGCGCGGGCAGGCGGGCCTGTGGCAGCAGTGAGAAGATCCCGCCACCGTCGTTGTTCACCACCAGCAGGACCAGATCGACGAGATCGCCGCAGACCAGCAGGCCGTTCTGGTCATGCAGCAGCGACAGGTCGCCCAGGAGTGCGAATGCGGGGCCGGGGTGGGCCAGCGCCGCGCCGACCGCAGTCGACACCAGCCCGTCGATCCCGCTGGCACCCCGGTTGCCGATGATACGGACGCCACTGCGAGGCCGCATCGCCAGGTCCAGGTCGCGGACCGGCATGCTCGATCCCGCCAGCAGCAGCGAGCCGTCCGGGATCGTGGCGGCCAGATCGCGAGCCGTGCGCGGCTCGCTGGGCTCCTCCCCGGCGTCCAACAGGCTGTCAAGCGCGGCCCTGGCCACCCGCTCCGCCTCCTGCCAGGACGCAAGCCAGGTGGACGCACCGCGCGGGGACAGACGCGCGGCCACCGCCGCCGCCAGCCGGCCTGGCTCTCCGACCAGCAGCCGGCCGGTGGAGCGCACCGGGTCAAGCCACCCCCCGTAGGCGTCGATGCGGACCTGCGGCACCCCGGAGGCCAGCAGACCGAGCACGGACCGTGACAGGCCGACCTTGCCGGCGACCACGGCCAGGTCGGGCGTGTGCGCGGCGCGGAAGCCGCCGTCGCGCAGAAGCAGCGCAGCGGTGGAGATCGCCGCGCCGCCGCGGCGCGCGCCGCTCTGCGGCTCGGCGAGCAGCGGCCAGCCGGCGACCTCGGCCAGTTCCACCAGCGGCCCGGGCGCGGTGATCCCGTCACCCACGATCACCAGGCCACGCTCGGTGCGGGCGACCGCTGCGGCCAGGCGCTCGACCTCCCCGAGCGGTGGGTCGCCGGCCGGAGCCTTCACCCGCGTCCAGGGCATGCCGTCCGGCCTGCCCTCTACGGAGGTGATCTCTCCCTTGCGTCGAGCTCCTGGGGACGCGGTGAACGGCGGCTCGTCGGTAGGCACGAGCGGCTCGCGGAGCGCCACGTTGAGGTGCACCGGGCCGGGCGGACCGCCCAGGAGCCCGGCCGCCTCAGCCCAGGCACGGGCGGCGACCGAGCGCCACCCGGCGGCCGCTCCCGGATGCGCATCCGGCGCCCCGACCTCGCAGAACCAGCGCACGGCGGAGCCATAGAGCTTCAACTGGTCGATGGTTTGGTTGGCGCCGGTGTCGCGCAGTTCGGGCGGCCGGTCGGCCGTGAGCACGATCAGCGGCACCCGCGACTGGTGCGCCTCGATGACCGCAGGGTGCAGGTTGGCCGCGGCGGTCCCCGACGTGCTGGTCACCGCCGCGGGCCGGCCGCTGACTTTGGCCATCCCCAGCGCCAGGAATGACGCCGAGCGCTCGTCCAGCCGCACCCGCAGGCTGATTCTCCGCTCGCCGGCGAGCGCGAGCGCCAGCGGTGCCGACCTGGATCCAGGCGCCAGGCAGGCGTCGGTCAACCCGCAGCGCGCGAACTCGTCCACCAGCGTGCGGGCCAGCGCGGTTGAAGGGTTCACGACGCCCCGTCCTGCCAGTTGCAGCCCGCGGTGGCGGCCTTCATGCCAGCGCCAGACTCGCGGCCAGGGTGAGCCCAAACAGCAGATGCGTCCGTGAGGTCCCCACGAGCACGGGGATGAGGTCCCGACCGGACGCCCCCCACAAGGTGGCCCGCATCGGCGGGAGGGCCGGCAACAGGCTGACCAGAGCAAGCAATGGCCACGCGCTGACCCCCTCCGGCATCACGGCCGCAATCACCGGGAGGAACAGAAAGGCGCTGAGCACGCAGGCGGCATACAGCAGCCGGGTGGGGCGATCGCCCATGCGCACCGCCAGGGTGCGCTTGCCGCCGGCCGCGTCGCTGGCGAGATCACGCAGGTTGTTGGCGACCAGGATCGCCACCGCCAGCATCCCGACCGGTATCGCGGCGACCACCGCCACGAGCGTGAGGCGCTCGACGAGGACGTAGGCGGTCCCGGCGGTCGCGACCAGTCCGAAGAAGACGAACACGAACACCTCTCCCAGCCCTGCGGAGGCGTAAGGCCGGGGGCCGCCCGAGTAGGCGGCCGCGGCGGCAAAGCAGGCGAGACCCACCGCGAGCAACTCCCATCCCACCGCCGCGGCCAGAGCCAGTCCGGCCACGCCGGCCACGCCGAAGGCCGCAAGCATGGCCGCCCGCATCCGCTCGGCTGGCACCAGACCCGCGGCGACGGCCCGGCGGGGACCTACCCGGGCCTGGCTGTCGACTCCGCGTACTCCGTCGAAGTAGTCGTTGGCGTAATTGACCGCCACCTGCACGGCCAGCGCGACGACGAGCGCCGCCAGCACCCGCCAGAGGATGACCGCCCCGGTCGCGGTCACCGCCGCACCCGTGCCGACGGCGACCGGCGCCACGGCGGCCGACAGGGTCTTGGGCCGGGCGGCCTCGATCCAGACGGTCACCGGGTGCGCGGTCGGCGGTGATGGGTTGGGGATCTGCGGCGGCGCGGCACCGTCACGGCCGCCGTGGAAAGCGCCCGAAGTCGGCGGGGCGCTTCTCTTTGAACGCGTCACGGCCCTCCTGGGCCTCCTCGGTCATGTAGTACAGCAGTGTGGCATCGCCGGCCAGTTGCTGGACGCCCGCCAAGCCGTCGGTGTCGGCGTTGAACGACGCCTTGAGCAGGCGCAGCGCCAGGGGGCTCCTGGCGAGCATCTTGCGCGCCCAGGCCACAGTCTCGACCTCCAACTCCGCCAGCGGCACGACCTTGTTGACCAGGCCCATCTGGAGGGCTTCCTCCGCCGAGTACTGCTCGCAGAGATACCAGATCTCCCGTGCCCGCTTGTGACCGACCATGCGCGCCAGCAGGCCGGCGCCGTACCCGCCGTCGAAAGAGCCGACCCTGGGGCCGGTCTGGCCGAACACCGCGTTGTCCGCGGCGATTGTCAGATCGCAGACGACGTGCAGGACATGACCGCCGCCGATCGCGTACCCGGCGACCATGGCGATCACCGGCTTGGGCGTGCGGCGGATCTGCACCTGCAGGTCGAGGACGTTGAGACGCCCGACGCCCTGCGGGTCCCGGTACCCGTCGTCTCCGCGGATGCGCTGGTCGCCGCCGGAGCAGAACGCCTCCTGACCCGCGCCGGTCAGGATGATCACCCCGACCTCGGGGTCGTCCCGTGCGACGTTGAAGGCATGGGAGAGCTCGAACAGGGTGGTCGGCCGGAAGGCGTTGCGAACCTCGGGACGGTTGATGGTGATCTTGGCGATGCCCTCGGTGGTCGCGTACACGATGTCGGTGTAGTCCCCCGAGGACTTCCAGTCGAGCACGGTCACTCCCCACGCATACTTGGCTTTGAGCGATTACTCACAGAGTTGCCGGTACGGTAGCACCCGATGGATCAGGCGACATCCCGGCCCCTCGCGGCGGTCCAGCTTCCACCAGGGTCCAAGATGGTGGACGCGCTGCGGATGGCCTGGGATGACGGACCGGCGCTGCTGCCCCTCTCCCCGTCCCTGCCCGAGCGGGAACTGGCCCGGCTCCTGCATGAGTTGCGGCCCGCCACGCTGATGCGGTCTGGCGCCACCACCGCCCTGGATGGGGCGCGCCCGGTTGATCCCGAGGTCGCCATCGTCATCGCGACCTCCGGCTCGACCGGAGCCCCCCGAGGAGTGGAGCTGACCCGGACGGCCCTGGAAGCCTCCGCGCGGGCCGGCCTCGCCCGCTTGGGGGAGGCGCCGGAGGACCGCTGGCTGTGCTGCCTGCCGGCCAGTTCCGTGGGCGGCTTGCAGGTACTGATCCGGTCACTGCTGAAGGACACGCCTCCCGTGCTGGTGCCGCGTTTCACGCCGGCCGCGCTGGCGTCCGCCGAACCGGCGACACACGTCGCTCTGGTCCCCACGATGCTGTCGCGACTGCTGGACGCGGGCGTTGACCTCAGCCGGTTCCGCCGCATCCTGCTGGGTGGCGCCCCCGCTCCCACGCCGCTGCTGACACGCGCCCGCTCCGCCGGCGCTCGCATCACCGTGACGTATGGCATGACGGAGACCGCAGGCGGGTGCGTGTACGACGGGCAACCCCTTGACGGCGTGGAGGTCGAGGTGGACGGCGAGGGAGAGGGTGCCGGTAGGATCCGCATCCGGGGACCGGTCCTGTGCCGGGGCTACCGGACACCGGATGGACGGGTCCGGCCGGAGATCCGCGAGGGCTGGCTGCACACCAGCGATCTGGGGCGCATCGGGGGGGACGGCAGGCTCGAGGTACTCGGCAGGCGCGACGACGTGATCGTCACCGGAGGGGTGAACGTGGCCACGGCGAGGGTGGCAGCGCTGCTGACCGAGCATCCAGGTGTCGCCGAGGCCGAGGTGCTCGGCCGGCCCGACCCCGAGTGGGGAGAGCTGCTGGTCGCGGTGATCGTCCCGGCTCAGCGCAAAGCCGCGCCGGACCTTGCGGCCGTGCGCGGCTTCCTGGCCGACCGCGCGACCCCGCCGGAGCTCCCCCGGGAACTGGTCGTCCTCGACCGCCTGCCACTGCTGACCTCCGGAAAGGTGGACCGGTTGGCGCTGCGCGAGCGGGTGCGGCGGTGACCGGCCGAACCGACCGCGGCGAGACGGCTGCGTAGGCCCACTTCCCGAAGGGTACGGTTGGGCGCGCAGCCGGTGCCCAACGGTCATGGGCCAGTCGGAGCGCCGTGCAGTCGTGGGAAGATGGGGGGTGGGAAACTGTTCCACGCGCTTGTGCAGCAGGCGCCCGAGGTCATCCTGGTCTGTGAGGTCGACGGCCGCATCCGGTATGCGAGCCCCACGCTCGCCCGGATGCTTGGCCACGACCCTGGCGCCATCGTCGGGCTCCCGGTGTCGGCTCTGGTGGATCACCAGGACCACGAAGCGCTCGCCGAGGCCCTGCGCGGCTGGGCCCGCCAGGCTGGGGTAGGCCCCCCGGTGGGCCTGCGCTGGCTGCACGCCCAGGGCCAGCACGTCAGAGGCGAGACGATCGGCACCAATCTCCTCGGTGACCCCTCGGTCCGGGGACTGGTGCTGGATACCCGCCAGGTTCCCGAGACCGGCGAGGACGAGGAGGAGAACGGTCACCCCTTCCACGACCCGCTCACCGGCCTGGCCAGCAAGCGACTGTTCGATCACCGTGTGAGCGCCGCGCAGGCGCAGCGCAGGCGAGACGGCAGCGAGTACGCAGTGGTGTCGCTCGACCTCGAAGGCGCTCAGGCACTGACCGAGTCGCTCGGGCCAGCGGCCGCTGAGGCGGTGCTGGCGCAGGCCGGTGCGCGCCTGCTCGCCGCGACGCGGGCCCACGAGTGCGCGGCCCGACTTGCCGACGACCGCTTCGGGGTGCTCGTCACCGGTGCGGATCCGCTGGCGGATGCCGCGGCCACGGCCGCCCGGATGGCTGCGGCCTTCCGCGATCCCTTCTCGGTGGACGGGCAGGATGTCGTCGTCGACGCTGCCGTGGGGATCGTCACGCCGTTGCGGGAGCGCGATGGCGGACGGTCGCACGGGGAGGCGCCAGCAGTCGCCTTCCCCGATGCGCCGCCGGAGTCGGCGCGTGCGGGAGCGGACCGCGGCATCACCACCCGCGCTCGCCTGCCCGAGGCCGCCATGCGGAGCCTGATGCTGGAGGCCGATCTGCGACTGGCCGTCGCGCGAGGTCAGTTGAGGGTTCATTATCAGCCGGTGATCCGCCTGAGCAGCGGGGGCATCATCGGATTCGAGGCGCTGGTGCGCTGGCGGCATCCGCGGTTCGGGCTGGTCGAACCCGCCGAGTTCGTCCCGCAGTCCGAGCGCAGCGGTCTCATCGTGGAGATCGGCCGGTCCGTGCTCCGGACCGCCTGCGGAGACCTGCGGCGCTGGCGAAGCCTTCCGAACGCCGCGCACCTCCTGGTCGCCGTCAACCTGTCGGGGCGGCAACTGCAGGACCCCGGCTTGATCGCCACCGTGACGGCCAGCCTGGAGGAGGCGGGTCTGGAGCCGGAGGCGCTGGTGCTCGAAGTGACGGAGACCGTCTTCGTCGCAGACGCCAGCGGGGGCAGCACCCGCCTGCGGGAGTTACGCCAGGTCGGCACAGGCCTCGCGCTGGACGACTTCGGAACCGGGTATTCCTCGCTGGCTTATCTGCGTCGTTTTGCGGTCGACATCGTCAAGTTGGACCGCTCCTTCGTCGAAGGACTGGCCGAGGATCCACGCGCCGAGGCCCTGCTCCAGGGTGTCATCGCGCTCAGCCGCCGCTTGGGGCTCACGACCGTGGCCGAGGGCATCGAGCACCCCGAGGACCTGGAGCGGCTGCGGACCATAGGATGCGAATCGGGTCAGGGGAACGCACTGAGCGCCCCGATGCCCGCCGAAGAGATTCCGGGCTTTCTGTCCTCCTGGCCAGGCGGCTGAACGCCGGCGGGCGCGAGGTCAGGCCACCAGGTCTGCGTCCACCACGATCTCGGCGGCCATCTGGGTCGTGACCAGATCGGCGTAGCGACCGCCGAGGGCCAGCAGTTCGGCGTGGGTCCCGCTCTCCACGATCCGGCCGCCGTCGATCACCGCAATCAGATCCGCTCCCACGATTGTGGACAGGCGGTGGGCGATGATCACCGCCGTGCGATCTGCCAGCAGCGTGGCGAGGCCCCGCTGCATCCGAGCCTCGGTCTGCACGTCCACGCTGGCCGTGGCCTCGTCCAGGATCACGATGGCCGGTTCGGTCAGCAGCGCCCGGGTGAACGCCACCAGTTGGCGCTGCCCGGTGGACAACCCTCCGCCGCCCTCGTCCAGGCGGGTACCGTAGCCCTGCGGCAGCGCCGCGAAGATCTCGTCGGCGCCGACCGCGCGCGCGGCGGCCCGCACCTGCTGCTCGCTGGCGTCGAAGGCTCCGTAGCGCAGGTTGTCCAGAACGGTCCCGGCGAACAGGCCGACCTCCTGGGGCACCCAGGCGAGTTGGGCACGCAGGGACCCGAGCGTCACCTCCCGAACGTCGTAGCCGTCGACGGTGACCCGGCCCTTGTCCACGTCGTAGAAGCGTCCGAGTAGGCGCGCGATCGAGGTCTTCCCCGCGCCCGTCTCCCCGACCAGCGCGACGGTCGTGCCGGGCGAGATGCTCAGGTCGATGCCGTGCAGCACCGGGCGGCCGGGAGCGTAGCCGAACTCCACGCCCTCGAGGCGCACCTGGCCGCGGGCGGGCGGCAACTCGACGGCCTCCGGGGCGTTGGCGATCGCTGCGGGAGTGTCCAGAATCTCGAAGATCCGGTTCCCGGCGGCGGCCGAGTCCTGCACGCTGTCCAGGCGCGTGGTCAGGTCGCGAATGGGGTCGAAGAACTGCTGCACGTACAGCAGGAAGGCGACCAGCGCGCCGGGCTCCAGATCGCCGCTGAGCACGCGCAGGCCCCCGAAGCCGAGCACGATGACCACGGCCACATCGCTCAGCACGTCGACGGCGGGGAAGAAGGCGGAGGCCACCCGGTCGGTGCCCAGATCCTTGGCCCGCTGGTCGAGGTTGGCCTGCTGGAAGCGGCCCTGCACGCTGCGCTCCTGGCCCAGCGCCTTGACGACCCGGATGCCGGCCAGGGACTCCTCGGCGCGCGCCGCCACGTTGCCGACCGCCTCCCGTACCGCGGCGTAGCGGGAGCGGGTGGCGCGCAGCCAGCGCCAGGTCGCGAGCGCCATCAGGGGCAGCACGGCAAAGGTCGCGAACGCGAGTCGCGCGTCCTTGCCGATCAGGATCCAGACGATGCCGACCAACATCAGGATGTTCTGCAGCCCGGTGATGACCGTCCAGGTCACGAAGTCCGACAGGGTCTCGGCGTCCGACGTGACGCGGCTCATCAGGTCGCCAGGACGTCTGCGGTCGTGGAACGACGGCGACAGGCGGAGCAGGTGGTGGAACATGCGCGTGCGCAGATCGGTGATGACGCGTACACCCACCCTGATCAGGGTGTAGCGCTGCCAGCCGCCGGCGCCGTTCTCCACGATGGCGGCCAGGGCGAGCAGGACGACCGCGATCTGCAGGGTGCGCATCGATCCTGCGCGGATGCCCTGGTCGATCCCCCACTCGATCAACTGGGGCCGGACCAGCGTGGCGCCGGTGGTCACCAGCATCAGCACGGTCGCCCAGGCCAGGCGCGCGTGATGCGGCCTCAACATGGAGACGACCCGGCGCAGCACGCTCATGGTCGACCTCCGCCGCTGGTGACCGCCAGGTCGGCTTCCCACGGGAGGTCGGTGTCATCCGGCGCAGCGCCGCGGGTCTTGGCGAACATCCTGGCATAGGGCCCATTCGCGGCGATCAGCTCGCCATGAGTGCCCTGCTCCACGACGCGGCCCGCCTCGAGCATCACGATGCGGTCGGCCGCCAGGATGGTCGACAGGCGCTGGGCCACACTGACGATGGTCGACTCCTGCGGCAGGGACTCACGGATCGTCGCCTCGGTTCCGGCGTCGACCGCGGACAGGGCATCGTCCAGCACCATCACCGGCGCATTGGTGACCAACGCCCGGGCCAAGGCCAGCCGCTGGCGCTGCCCGCCGGAAAGCGTCATGCCGCGCTCACCGACCAGCGTTTCATAGCCCTCCGGAAGTGCGCTGACGAAATGGTGCGCCCCGGCCAGACGGCAGACCCCCTCGACCTCCGCCCGGGTTGCGCCGGGACGGGCGAAGGCGACGTTGTGGTACACGCTGGCGCTGAACAGGAAGGCCTCCTGCTCGACGAAGGCGATGCCACGGCGGATCGTGGCGCGGCTGAGCGTGCGCAGGTCGTGGCCGTCGAGCTCGACCGCGCCGACCGCCGGGTCGTACAGCCGCGCCAGCAACTGCACGAGTGCGGTCTTGCCGGATCCGCTGGTGCCGACGATGGCGACGTGCTCGCCCGGTCCGACCTCGAGCGAAACGTCGTGCAGCACCCGGCGAGGGACGCGCGAAGGGTCCGCTGCCTCCTGGTCGAAGGCGAAGTCGACGTGTCGCCAGGCCACCCGGCCCTCGATGGTCTGGAGTTCGAGCGCATCGGGCGCGTCCACCAGCACCGGCTCGCGGTCCAGGAGCTCGTACAGCCGCCGCGCCGAGGTGTTGGCCCGCGCCGCGATGTTGAGGAAGAAGCCGAGGCGCCGCACCGGCTGGCCCAGCAGGAAGATGTAGGCGTTGAACAGGACAAGAGTGCCGATGGACAGCTCGCCGGCGAGGACCTGCCGCCCACCCACCAGCAGCACGGCGGCGCTGCCGATGCCAAGAATTCCGCTCATGGTCGGAAAGATCGACGTGAAGATTCGCGCGACGTCGAGCCGCCGGGTGAACAGCGCCTCGTTCTCGGTCTCATAGGCCGTTGCGGTGCGACGCTCCGCCGTGAACGCCTGGACGATGCGGATCTGGGTGAGTGACTCCTGTAACCGAGCGGTCAGACCACCGGTCGCCCGCTGCACGGCCAGGAAGCGCGGACCCAGGCGGCCCGCGCCGGTCACCGCCAGGACGGCGAGGATCGGGACCGGTGCCAGCGCAACGGCCGCCAACAGGGAGTCGATGCCGGTGAGGATCGCCACCGCGCCCGCCACCAGCACGGCGATGGTGATGAGCTCGGCCACCGCGGTGGCTGCGAACTGGCGCACCTTCTCCGTGTCGTCGGTCACCCGGGTCATGAGCTGGCCGACGCTGGCCTTGTCGTGGAAGGCCGTATCGAGGCGCAGCAGACGGTCCGACACCGCGCGGCGCAGGTCGGCGGCGACCATGCGGCCGACCCACGCGGTGCCGTAGCGTTGCAGGAACGACAGTCCACCGCGCGCTACCGCGATCACCAGCAGCAGCATCGCGCCGGCCAGCAATCGGCCGCGCCCCGCGGGGGGGCCGGGCAGCCAGGCCAGTCCCCCGGCACCCTGGTCGATGGCGGCGTCGATGATCTGGCCCAACACGCGCGGGATCGCCAGCGCCAGAAGGGTCGCGCCGATGGCCGCGCCATACGCGCCGGCCGCCGGCCAGATGATTGGACGGAGGTGGCCAAGCAGCCGGACCAGCGCCTGCGCCCGCAGTCGTCGAATCAGCGCTGAACCCTCCCTGGCTTCCGCATGGAAGGGGGAACGGTTGGCACGCTGTCTGCATTCCCGGCTCCTGTCCGTTGGATCGCCCCGCGTCCCACACCTTTCGGTTCGGCTGTGGTGAACTTCGGTCATGCCGAAGTTCGTCAATCGTGAACGAGAGTTGGCTGCGCTGGAGCGGGCTGTTGGAGCGCAGCCAGGGCTCGCGGTGCTCTCGGGGCGTCGGCGCGTGGGCAAGACCGCGCTGCTGGACCGCTTCGCGCACGACCGGCGGGCCGTGTTCCTGCCGGGGACACGAGCGCCGGTGGCCGAGGCGCTGCGCCGGTTGGAGGAGCGCGTGCGCCTGGCCGCGCCGCCGTTGCCCGGCGACCTGCTCGACCTCGGCCACCTGGAGAGCTGGGACGCCGCCCTCGGGTACCTGCTGGCCCGCGCCCGCGACGAACCCCTGCTCGTCGTGCTCGACGAGTTCCCCTACCTGTGCGAGACCGACCCGGCGCTCCCCTCGACCCTGCAGGCGCGCTGGGACCACCGCGGGGAGTCCAGACTGTCGCTGGTGCTGGCGGGCAGCCATGTGGGATTGATGGAGGAGTTGGTGACCGCGGACGCCCCGCTGTTCGGGCGCGCCGACGCGCACCTGCGCCTGGCGCCGTTCGGCTGGCGGGAGGCGGGGCTGCTCGTCGGCGGAGACGAACCGGCAGCATGGCTGGAGGCGTACGTGACCGTTGGCGGGATGCCCCGCTACCTGGCGCTGTGGGACCCGCGGATGGACGCCCGCACCAACCTCACCGACGCGCTCGACGGCCCCGGCGCCCCCCTGGGCGATGAGGGCACTGTCGTGCTGCAGGAACTGGCGCCGGGGTCAGCGGCCGCCCGGGTGCTGGAACTCGTGGCGCTGGGAGCGGACACCTTCACCGCCGTGCGCGAGCGCGCCGGTCTGGCGCCCGCGAGCACCAGCGAGGCGCTGGGGAGCCTGGAGTCCCTGGGGCTGATCGAGCGGCATACGCCGGTGAGCGAGGATCCCCGCCGCACCCGCCGCGTGCGCTACACCGTGCGCGACCCGTTCCTGCGGATCTGGCTCGGTGTAGTCCAGCCCCACCGGGAGGCCTTCGAGTTGGGCCGCGGCACCGGCGTGCTCGCCGCCGCCCGGGAGGAATTGGCCGTCAGCCAGGCGCTGACCCTGAAGGCCGTCGCCCGCGACTGGGTCGGTGAGCGCGAGCAGGCCACCTGCGGGCCCTGGTGGCCGGCGGGCGGCGGACAGAACGCTGTCGATGCACTGGTCCTGCGGGGTGGGGCGGCGGTCGCCGCCGCCAGCGCGGTCTGGGCGACCGGGGTGGACGGCAACGCCCTGCGCCAGGCCCTGCGCGCCGCGCTTGCCACGTCACCGCACCACACCGCGGACACCCTTTACGTAGTGGCCCGTGACGGCGAGCAGGTCCTCACACCCGCCGACCTCTACCAGGAGGCTCCCGCGCCGGTCCCCTGATCGTGGACGGCCCGGTCCGCTGATCGTGGACGGCCCGGTCCGCTTCACAAGGATCGGCCTCCCCACGCAGAACGGCGCCGGGAGCGGGCTGTGGTGGCGAGCACGACGCCGGCGAGGATGACCCCGGCGCCGAGCAGTTGGGTCGCCGAGGGGCGCTCGCCGAGAAGGATGACGCCCAGAACCATCGACCCGACCGGCTGGAGGAGCAGCAGGACGGAGGTCATGGCCGCGGGCAGGCGTGGCAACGACACGGAGATCAGCAACCACCCGATCACCTGCGAGGTGAGGGCGAGCACGGCCAGCCAGCCGTGGCCTGGCCAGGACGGCACCAGGTCGACCCCTCCGGTCAGTGCCCCGAGCAGCGCCGCCGCCACGGCGCCCACGGCGGTGGCGTCGGCGAGCGGTCCAGCAGGCCGCCGGAGATCATCGTTGCCCTGGCGCAGGATGAGCAGGAACGCGCCATAGGCCAGCGCGGTGCCGATCCCGAAGACCGCCCCGAGGGCCGGGTTGGCGCCGTACGCGCCCTCGCCGACCACACCCGACAGCAGCACGACGCCCAGCAGGACGGTCGGCACCGCGACCACCAGGCCCCGCCCGGGACGCTCTCCGAGCAGCAGCCAGGCGGCCAACCCGACGACCACAACCTGGAGGTTGCCGAGCACGGTCCCCAGCCCCGCCCCGACCGCATCGATCGCGTGGTGCCAGAGCACCAGGTCCACCGCGAAACAGATGCCTGCGATCATCGCCAACCGCCGTGCTCGCGCGGCGCGAGGGCCATAGCGTCGCCGCTCGCGGGCGGCGAGGAGGTACAGCACCGGCAGCGCATACGCGCACCGGAAGACGGCGGCCGTCGCGGGCTCGACGTCAGCGAGGCGCACGAGGACCGCGGAGAAGGCGATGCACAGCGCACCCGCGACACCGCTCAGGACCGGCCGCTGCCCGAAGATGCCCGGGCGTGCCGGCGGTGCCACCCCGACTGCCATGTCCAGCGCTCCTGATGACCGCCACGGCGGCGGCCCAACGGGTGACCCTACCGTGCGGCCTTCTCCCCCGCGACACGGCGCAGCAGGCTGGCCCCGGCGGCGGCGACGAGTTCCCGGTCGTGGGTGAGCGCCACGTCGAAGCGTGGTCGTCCGTCAGGACCGAGCCCCGGCTGCTCGGCGGCGACCAGTGCAGCCGCGAAGCCGGGGGCGATCACCACCACGCTCCACTCCCCCGCCAGAGGGTCCTCCGGATCGATCGCGACCCCCGGCACGCCGGGCGCCGGTTGCGGCCTCATGCCCGGAGCGAACACCCCGACGACCAGGGTGTCTTCCGCCAGATGGGCCCAGCGTCGCTGCGCCTCGGAGGTGAACAGGTCAGGGCGTGGAAAGGAGCCGAGCACGATTCCGCCACCGACCAGGGAGATCGCCTGACTCTCTACGAGCCGCGCGAGCGACTGGACGAGATCCTGGTTGCCCGAACGCACACGGCGGACGGCGGATACCACCTCGAACGGGGTCTGGCCGCCCGGCATTCGGGCTCGGTTCCCCAGGTCGACCGGGACCTCCGGGCGGCCGAGCCGCATCGGCAGCCGGCCCGGCCGGCCGAAGAGATAGCCCTGTCCGAGCGTGGCGCCGAGCGCGCGGGCGGCGGTCAGGTGCGCCTCCGTCTCGATGCCCTCGGCCAACAGCGCACCACCCGTGCGCTCGCACTGCTCGTTGACTGCCGCCAGGAGCGCCGCGACCTCGGGCTCGGGCCGCTGCTCAAGCACCCGCAGGTTCAGCTTGATGACGTCGGGGCGTACCAAGGGCAGCAGGGACAGCATGCGCGGGTCGCCCCCGACATCTCCCAGAGCGATGCCGAACCCGCGGTCACGCACGGAAGCCAGGACGCGCAGCAACGCCGCGGGTCGGCTCGCCAACGCGGCCTCGGTGAGTTCGGCCACCAGCGAGAGCTCGCTGGCCCCCCGCTGCATCAGGTCCACCAGGTCGTCGGGGACCGAGGCGTCCAGAGCCCTGGGATGGACGTTCACCAGCAGCAGGAGCGAAGGGTCGAGTCGGGCGGCCAGCGCGCCCTTCACCGCCGCGCCGCGGCACATCCAATCCAACTCCTCCAGGCACCCGGCCGCCTCCGCGGTCTTGAGCAGCGCGTCGGGCTGCTCGAGAATCGAGCGACGGGGCCCGCGCGCCAGCGCCTCGAACCCGACCGCCTCGCGGGTGTCGAGCGAAACGACCGATTGGTACGCGGCGTGAATGGCGCGGTTGGCCAGGATCGCCCGCAGCAGGGAGCGCCGGATCTCGTTCACCACGGGACGGGGGGTGCCGACCCCGGCGAGCCCCAGCCTGGTGCCCCCATCCCGCCCGCTGGCCACCGCGGCGATCGCCGCAGACCGCAGGCTGAGCGTGGAAGCATCCTCACGGCGCGCGCCGTTGTGCGGATGGCCGTTCGTGCTGACGGTCCGGTCGGGATCGACCACCGTCAGTCCCGCTCCCCAGACGTACCGGTCGGTCCAACGCTCGCGGACCGCGCTCCCCGCTTGAGCACGGTGCGACTCCCCTCTCCTCCTCGTTTCGAGGATCCCGCACAGCCAGCCTGTCGCGCTCTTGCCCGTTGCCTTCCGTGCTCTGCGGCCGCCCTGGATCAGACGCCAGCGTAACTGTGCAAGCCGACGATCCACAGATTGACCATGTAATAGGTGACCATAAGCGCGGCGAAGGCCGCCACGGCCGTCCAGGCAGCCCGCCTCCCGCGCCAACCGCGGGTGGAGCGAGCGTGCAGGTAGGCGGCGTAGAGCGTCCACGTGAAGAACGACCCGGTTTCTTTGGGATCCCAACCCCAGTACCGCCCCCAGGCCTCCTCCGCCCAGACGGCCCCGGCAAGGATGGCGAAGGTCCAGATCGGAAAGCCGAAGGCGATCGTGCGGTAGCCGAGGTTGTCCAGTTGCGCGGCCGGCGGCAGGTAGGGCACCGCGTACCAGGTCGCGATCCCCAGCAGCGCAGCGCCCGAAGCCGCCAGGAAGGCGCCGACCGGGACGCGCCACACCACGAGTACGAACAGACCCACCACCACGAAGGGCGCCACCGGGAACAGCACCGGCGAGAGCGCGTCGCGCTGCGCCTCGGGAGGCGCCGGCCGCAGGTCCGCGCCACGGTCGTCCACATAGCCCTCGGGACGTTCCCCGGTGGTCGGAGGCATCGCCGCCGCGCCGACGGTCGAGCCCGTGAAACGGTCACCGGGGGACCCGGCGACCCGCCGCTCCGCCGTGTCCTTCACCAGGAACAGCGCGGTCGCGGCGAACCCCACCATGAAGATGGACGAGGCGACCATCGCGGCGGAGGTGTGGATCCGGATCCAGTAGCTGTCCAGCGCGGGCACCACCGGGCCGGGGTCGACCGACAGCAGGACCGCTCCGGTCATCGTGAGCACGGCCAGGGCGAGCACGAACCCCATCAGGTGCCCGTAGCCGAACCGCCGCTGCACCACGATCAGCCCAGCCGCCACCGCGAACAGCGCCATCAACGAGGAGTACTCGTACATGTTGGCCCAGGGGACCCTGCCGGCGGCGAGGCCGCGGGTGGCTGCGCTGGCCACGTGGACCCCCAGACCGAAGATCGCCAGGCCGGTGGCGAGCAACCCCACCCGCCGGCCGGCGGCCGTGCTGGCCGTGACGCCCTCGGCGCTGACCTTGGTGTAGGCGAGGCGGAAGAAGTACGCCACCATCGCCACCAGATACGACGCGAAGGCGATGGTGAACAGGGTGTTCGAAGTCTGCGCGAGCTGCTCGTGGACGACCATGGACCTAACGCTCCGTGCTTGTCGGCGGTTGTTCGGATGGGCCGGGAAGCGCCTTCCGCAGTTCTGCGGCCACGCCTTCGAACTCCTCCGTGAAGGTCGGGGCTCGCTGCAGGGCGGCCCCGGCGAGGACCACCTCGCTGCCCTGGTCGTTGGCGCGGGCCGTGACCCAGACCCGCCGCCGGTAGGCGTACAGCGAGGGCAGCAGCCCGACCAGGATCGACCCGGCGGCGAGGAGAAGGATCCAGCGTCCCGGTTGATGGCTGACCTGGAAGCCCGACCACATGTCCAAGCGGGAGAACTCCACGGTGATCGTGCCGCCCGCGACCTCGACGGCCTCCCCCTCGGTCAGCACCATCCGGTCGGCCAATTGCCGCGGCTCCCACTGCGCGCGCAGTTCGGAGACAGGCTGCGGCTGCTCCAGTCCAAGCTCACCCACATATAGGTCGGCGAGCACCCGCGGGTTGTCCGGGTCGGGTGACGCGCTGCCCCGCAGCGGGCCGTTCGGCCCCTCGATGACGGTGGCGTCGGGCAGGAACGCCATGTCCAGCGCGAGTTGCGGGATCTCCCGCCGCTGCCCGGTGGCCTGGTCCGTGAATTCCCCGCCCATGTGGACCTTGGTGGCCCCGCTCCAGGTGTTGCCGCCGGCGTCGGTCAGGGGCACCGACTGCTCGAAGATGGTCCGCCCCGTCGTAGCGTCACGCACGACGAGGTGCGGCGCCATCCCGAAACGCTGCTGGTAGATGTTCATCCCCTCGAAGCGCACGGGGTGGTTGACGCGCACCTGCTCGCTGCGGACGTCACCGTCAGCGCCGCGCAGGGTGATCGTGGATACGAAGTCGGCGGGTGCCTGGCTGGGGTGGTAGGAGACCTCGAAGTCTTCGAGCGTGAGGTTGAAGCCGCGGTGGTCGCCGACTCCCCAGAGGCGGCCCGGCGCGGCCGCGTCATAGGACAGGCGCGCGTCGGCGAACCCCTCACCCTCCACCAGGTTGATCTGCCCGGTGAACCCGAAACCCTGACCGACAAGGATGCCGACCAGCAGCAGGTAGAAGGCAGTGTGGAAGATCAGGCTGCCGCCCTCCCGCCAGTGGCCGCGCTCGGCGGCGACCTGCGGCAGGGCTTGGCCGGTGGCGGGATCGACGGCGGGGCTCTCCTCGGCGCTCAACCGCCGACGGCGGAACCGCCGCTCGCCCAGCACGCGTTCGGCCGCGGCGAGCGCTTCGTCCGGCGGCAGGCTGGTGGCCAGGACCCTGCGGGACGACAGTCGGTCAAGCCGGCGACCGGCGGCGGGAGGGCGGCGCACCACCCCGCGGAAGGATCGGTAGCGGGGGATCAGGCAGCCGGTCAGGCTCACGAACAGCAGGACCGTCAGGGCGGCGAACCACCAGGAACCGAAGACATCGAAGAAGCCGAGGGCGTCGAACGCGGCGGACACCGCGCTGCCTGGCCCCGCCGTGCCGTCCCGCCACTGCCCGACCGTGGTGGGGATCAACGGCTCCTGCGGCACGAAGGTGGCGACGACGCTCGCTGCGGCCATCGCGAACAGCAGTACCAGCGCGGTGGACATGCGCCGCAGGGTCCGCCAGGCCAGCATCGCCGCGTCGAGCGGCCCGGGGATCTCGGGCAGCCGCGGGCCCCCCGGGACCGTGGGACCGCCGGCCGGGCGGGACGGTGCGAGCGTGTCGGTCACGGGCGGCTCACAGCGCGGTCTCGAATCCGCTGATGAGGGGCAGCAGGCGGGTGATGAGCGCCTGCCACACGCCGGTGGCGATCAAGAGCCCGACCATCGTGAGCATGACGCCGCCGCCGATCTGGAGCCCGCGGGCGTTGCGGCGCAGGAACCCCAGCGTCCCGCCGGCGGTATGGAACAGCAGGCCAATGGCGATGAAGGGCAGGCCCAGCCCGAGCGAGTACACGAAGGCCAGCAGCCCGCCACGTGCCACCGAGCCTCCCGTGGCGGCCGCCGCCAGTGCGAAGATGGCGGCCAGGGACGGTCCGATGCAAGGGGTCCAACCCACTCCGAAGACGAAGCCGAGCGGCAACGCCCCGAGCAGACCACGGTCGATTGCGGTGTCGCTGATGCGCCGCTCCCGCCGGAGGATGTCGAATGGCAGCAGTCCGGTGGCGGCCAGTCCGAAACCGGCCACGATCAGCCCCAGGACCACCTGCCAGCCGCGTCCCTGGAGCAGGAAGAGCAGCCGGGCGGCGGTCACCCCCAGCAGGGTGAAGGGGATCGCGAAGCCAAGGGTGAACAGGACGCCTCCGCCGGCCACGCGCAGGCGGCTCCCGCCGCCTTCCCGAAGCTCGACGCCGGACAGGCCACTCATGTAGGACAGGTAGCCGGGCACCAGTGGCACCACGCAAGGCGAAGCGAACGAGACGATGCCGGCCAGGAACGCGACGGCGGCCGCGAGCAGCACGTTCGCGTTCATGATGATGCTGCCCGGATCCATGTCCGCTACGCACCTTCCGCCAGCAACTCGTCCAGCCGCGACCCCAGGGTCGCGCCGGTGATCGCCCCGTAGTAGCGCGCGGCGACGCGGTGCTGGGCATCCAGGACGATGGTGGTCGGCAGGCCGCGCGGTCCGCTCGCACCGAACTGTGCGGCGATCGCCTGCTCGGGGTCGTACCAGGACTCGAAGACCAGGCCGTTGTCCTGTGCGAAGGTCCGCGCGTTGACCAGGTTGGGATCTTTGGTGTTGACTCCCAGCACGGACACGCCCCGGTCGGCGTAGGCGGTCTCGACCGCGTTGAGATGGGGGGCCTCGGTCCGGCATGGCCCGCACCACGACGCCCAGAAATTCAGGACCACCGGCCCGTCGAAGTCGGCGAGGGCAAGAGGCTCCCCCTTGATCGTCTCCCCGGCGATCTCCGGCGCACCGACGCGCTCGTCGGGCGCGAAGACGACCACCGGCTCCTCACTCCCAGCCGCGGGCAGCAGACTGCACCCGGCGAGCAGAAGCGCCAGTAACGCAAACCCCAGACGGCCTCTCCACATCGCAAACCAGCCTAGTGAGCCCCCCGCGTTCCGCAGTCCTCCACGGGGCCGACGGGCGGGGAGCGCATACCGCCCCGCTCGCCGGGGTCTCAGACCCCTGCCGGGACGCGCCCGGGCTCCTCCACGAGCTCGGCTCCAGCCTCACGCTTCTCGCGCTGCTCGTCGCGGTAGAGCAGGACGGCGTGGAAAGCGAAGAGCACCGTAGAGACGCCCAGAAAGACCAGGCTGGGGAAGATCGGGTTACCCGCGTCGAAGAATGCGTACGCGGTGAAGGACTCCGCCCCCTGCTCACCCTCGGGGATGACCTCGTCGAGTTGTTCCTCGCTGATCCCCTCCGGCAGGTTGCCCTCATCATCCAGTTGATAGACCTCACCGAACGTCGCGCGCATGACCGGCTGACCGTTCGGCGCCACGGCGAACTGTGGAGACTCGGCCATTCCCCACTGCTCGCCCATCCTTCCGCCGCCGGACTCGGAGGAGAAGAAGTTCTGGATATCCCCGACACCGGCGTCGATCTGCTCGGAGCCAAGGCCCTGCGGCGGCTCCTCACCGAACGCGCCCTCGTCGCTGATCACGCTGACATAGGGCTCGCGCTCGGCGATCAGGCTGTCCTCGGCGAAGGGCGTCCAGACCGGCTGGTACTCGTTGGGCACCTGCCCAGGCAGGTTGGTGGGCCCGGTGTTCGCCGGGGTTCCCGGCGCACCGAACGCCCAGAACAGGCTGAGGATGATCGTGAAGCCGAAGGTCGACGTGGCCATGACCAGATAACCGCGCCGCGTCCCGAGGTTGGAGCGCAGCAGCAGGTATGGCCCGCCGAGGAAGATCAGGATGCCGAGGGGCACCGCGAGACGAGCCATGGGGCTGTCGTAGGGGACACCCTCAGCGGCGATGACCACCAGGTCGGGGAGTAGGGCTTGCATGGATGAAGGTCCTTCGTCCGCTCAGGCGCCGGCTCCGGCGCCACTCTCCGCCTCGTCAGCGGCTTCCCCATCGCCGCCCCCACCGCCGTCGGCGGCGGAGTCCAGGGCGGCCTGCTGCCCCTCACCGGGCGTCTGGTACTGGCCAGCGCTCTCCGGCAGTTGCGCCGGCTGGCGCTCCTGCAGATAGGTGACAAGCCGCCGCAGCGCATCCTCGGTGTACCGGGCGTCCTCGTACATGTAGTGCTGCTCACTGAACCCGGGCATCACGACGCCGGTGGGCATCAGGATCCCGCTGGTGAGGATGCCAAGGATGTCCTCGGGCGAGTGGCGCTCGGTGACGCCGATCAGCGACGGGCCGACGACGCCCTCCAGGTCCTCGCCGTGACACTTGGCACAGTTGCCGACGTACAACTCCTCACCGCTGACGTTGGCGGCGGCCGTGGCCTCCGTCACCTCCTCCACCTGGTTGGCCAGGATGTAGGCGGTGATGTCCTCGATCTGCTGGTCGGTCATCGGCCCGCCGTAGGCGCCCCCCCAGGTGGGCATCGGCGTGCCCGGCCGTCCCCGCTGCAGCGTCTGGATGATGAAGTCCTGGACATCCGTGACGTTGCGGTTCTCCGCGTACCGGGTGGCGATATTGTTCAGCGCCGGCACGGGCCAGGAACTGTCGCTGTACGGGGAGGGTGCGGCGCCGCCGCCCATGTCGGGCGCGTGGCACTCGGCACAGTTCGCCTGGTACTGCTCCTCGCCCCGGACCACCGCCTCCACGAAGAAGTCCTGGGTCTCGCTGTTGAGCCGCCGGGACTCGTTCAGCCAGTACAGCGGGAAGAACAGCGCCAGTCCCACCGTGAGGACCATGCCCCACTGCATGTAGCGCTCCAGGACACTGCGCTCCAACTCCTCGTCGGAGTAGGCCGGGCGCATGCCGGGGGGGACGTCTTCGAGCCGACGACGGCGCCGGTTGGCGTTCGTGGTGAGCAGGACGATGACCAGGATCCCCGCAAGAACGAGGATCCCGATCGCGATGGCGTTGGTGAACAAGGCGGCTCTACCTTCTCCGCAGGCGAACCTGAACGGTCAGATGCAACTCGGCCCCTCCTGTGGCTGCTGGAGCACGCCGCCTTCGCGGCTGGGGCCGGTGATCACCGTGCCGGTGTCGACCAGAACCCGGCCGTTCTCCACTCGCAGGGAGAAGCGGTCCAGGCCGCGCGGCGCCGGGCCCAACTGCCACTCGCCCCAGCGGTTGTAGTTGGAGCCGTGGCAGGGGCACTGGAACCATTGGGCGGACAGGCACCACGGCACCTTGCATCCCAGGTGCACGCACACCTGGTAGATGGCCATGAGCGGTGCGCTGCCGCCATCGGTGACCTCGGCGTACTCACCGTCGGGGTCGAGTGCGGCGTCGTAGTCGATCAGGTACATCCGGCCGGCCGGGTAGGGGAAGGGCTCCTGGTTGTCCCTGATGTAGTCGAGGACCGCCTGCTCGTCATCGACGTCGATCTCGGCCCCGAAGCCGCCGCGCAGGTTCGGCCACAGGAAGGCGAGGCTCGCGCCGCCGAAACCCCCGAGCAGCCCGAGCATGGAGATCAACCACGAGTTGCGGAGGAAGGTCCGGCGCGTCGGCCCGGAACTGCTCTTGCGCTTGGGTGCTGGCGCACCGCCACCAGCGCCGGACGGTCTGGAGGGGGCCGCGGGCGGGGTGGCGGGCGTGCGGGTGTCCTGGGCCGCCATGAGCTGAGCGCCCAGGTCGCAGCCGGTCGGCAGCGGGCGGGGGTTGCGTGGCTGACGTCCCGCGGGGTACACGGCGAGGTTCTCCCGGCGGATCCACCAGAAGGCCGCCAGGAGCAGCGCGGCGACGAACACCGCGAGGCTGAGGAACGCAACGGTTGGCACGACGTTTCCCTGCTCTAGAGCTCGAAGAAGAGGCCGTCTGTCCAGGGCCAGATGAAGTTGAAGCCGGGCCCGCGGAAGAACGAGCCGGTGATCACGAGGACACCCGCGAAGATCAGGAAGAACGTGAACGCGGTGACGGCGGTCTTGCGGCTCTCCGGCTTGATCGACGGGTTCTTGTCCAGGAACGGGAAGGCCATCCCGAGGACGATCCCGATGGTCGGAATGGTCACCCCGGCGACCATCGGGTGGAAGTAGCGCAGCATCTCCTGGAGACCCAGGAAGTACCAGGGGGCCTTGGAGGGGTTGGGGGTGAGGTTCGGGTTGGCCAACTCACGCAGCGGCGCCTCCACCAATGCGGAGAAGATCGTGAGGCCCGCGGTCCAGACGAGGATGCAGATGAACTCCGAGGCGATCAGGTGGGGCCAGACGTAGACCTTGTCCTCCTGCTTGCCACGGATCTGCTGGATGCCGTCCGGCGGCACCATCGCCAGCAGGCGGTGGGTGTGGTCCTGGCTGGCATAGCGGGTGCCGGCCTCGGCGGTCCGGGCGGCGGCGCCGTTGCCCTTCTGTGCGAGCGCGGCGGCAACGCGAGCCTGGCGCTCCTCGGGGGTGAGCATTCCCGGTGCTCCGCCTGCACCCGCCTGCGTGCCGACCGCGCCGGTGGCGGCCGCGCCCCCGCTCGCCGTCGCCGCCGCGGCCTCCTTCCTGGGTGCCGCGGTCGACTCACCGGCCTCCCGCGGGCCGGCCTTCTCCCCGGCAGCGGCCTTCCTCGCACGCATCGTGGCGGCCTTCGCCTTGGCACGAGCGATGCGCTCGCTCTTGCCCGCGGCGATCAACTCGTCGTAGACCTTCTGGTCCAGTTCGACTTCTTCAGCCATCTCGTCTCCCGAACTGTGCGGGCACTCGGGTCCTTACCGGTGGGTCGTGATCTACAGCGGGCCGGAGATGCCGCCGTCCTTGCGGATGCGCCAGAAGTGCACCGCCAGGAAGATCGTCAGGATGAACGGCAGCGCGAGCACGTGCAGCACGTACCACCGCAGCAGGGTCGCAGGACCGATCTCCACGCCGCCCAGCAGCACGAACTGCACCTGCTGGCCGAAGATCGGCGTGAAACCGGCCATCTGGGTGCCGACCGCGACCGCCCACAGCGCGAGTTGATCCCACGGCAGCAGGTAGCCGGTGAAGGCCAGCAGCAGGGTCAGCACCAACAGGAGGACGCCGACCACCCAGTTGAACTCGCGGGGAGCCTTGTAGGCCCCGTGATAGAAGACCCGCGCCATGTGCAGGAAGGTGGTCAGCACCATCAGGTGTGCGGCCCAACGGTGCATGTTGCGGACCAGGTCGCCGAACGTCACCACCTGGCGGAGGTTCTGCATGTCGAGGTACGCGATCTCCTGCTCCGCTCCAGCCGCCGGGGTGTAGAAGAACATCAGGAAGATGCCGGTGATGGTGAGCAGGATGAACAGGAAGAAGCTGGTGCCGCCCAGGCAGTAGGTGTAGGTCAGCTTCAGGCCGTGCCGCTTCACCTTCACCGGGTGGAGGTGGTACAGCACGTTGTTCATCGCCGCGAGCGCGCGGTCACGGGAGGTGTCCCGGTAGCCCTTCCGGTAGATGGAACCGGGCCGGAAGATCGACTTCCAGACGACGTTGTCCTGGACCTTCTTCTTTGATTCCTCGAAGGTGGGGATACGCGACATTCGCGGCAGTCCTGTTCGATCGCGGCCGGGTCAGTTCCTAGTTCTGCACCCGGCCGAGCCAGAGGGCGTCAGAGGGGCAGCGCTCCACGCAGATCGCGCAGCGCGTGCACTCGTTGTCATCGATCACGAAGATCGCTGAGGCCGTGTTGGCCAAGGTCATGATCTCGGGGTTCTCCGCGTCCACGGCGATCGAGGGAGCGAGCATGAAGATGCACTCCCACGGGCAGACGTCCTCGCACGCGCGGCACAGGATGCACAACTCCGGCGTCAGCCCGATGTGTCGCTTGGGCTTGACGCGTTCCTGCAGCCATCCGGGGTCGACGGTCTCGATCCGGTAGTCGTCGAAGATCTCGGGGTGGAGTCCCTGGTCGGTCTTACCCACGGCCAGTGTCCTTCCGCCTCGTGTCGGGCAGGGCTCCGGTCACGCTCACCGGTAGCCGCCGGACTGCGGTCGAGCCTCCTCGCCCTCAGCCAGCGACCGGGGATAGCGCTTCTGGATCCAGAATGCCGCAACGACGACGAGTCCGATGGCGATGCCGGTCTCAGTGGCCACCACCAGGTCACGGAACAGCTCGTAGAAATTGTCCATCAGCGGGAGTGATTCGGGGATGATCCGGCCGCCGAGCACCTCCTGCTGCCCGTCGGCGAAGTAGACCCAGGCGGAGGGCAGGATGCCGAACAGCCACCACATCACGATGGTGACGCTCATCATCCCGAAGATCGAGCCCAGCCAGCCGCTGCGGTGTCGCAACTGCAGGGCGATCAAGCCGAACACCACGGCGAGCGCTGCGCTGCCCAGCATCACCGCCAGGCCCCGGAAGCCGTCCGCGAAGTCCCACAGCGCGACCAGTGCCTCCGGCACCGCTCTGAAGAACTCGCCGATGAAGTCCACGTCTGCCGCATCCTTTGCGCTGAACGGTCGGCTCGAGGAAACCGCACCGATTGCCTGGGCGGGGCATATCCCACGTCCCGGGGGAAGGTTGCATGCGACACAGGCAAGCAGGCTGGTCGCACCTTGCATGACCTCGGGTCACACGACCCTCCCGTAAAGGTCATGCTAGCGGCGGGTTCCGACCCGCGCCAACGTCAACCATTGCCGTCGTAGCCGGTCACACGTCCACGCCGAGATGGGTGCTGAGCGCCGCCCGGAGGCCGTCGGCGTCCAGCGGACCGGTCTGGCGGTACACGATCGTGCCCTCGGGAGAGACGAACAGCGTGGTCGGCATGCCGAAGGCCTGGACGGCCTCAAAGAACCGGCGATCGGGGTCGGCCGCAAGGTCGTAGGTGACCCCGACCTCCTCGGCGAAGCGCTGTGCTCGCCGCGCTCCGTCCGCCACGTTGACGCCCAGGAAGGCCACCCGCCCCTCGGACTGCCCGGCCACCTCCTGCAAGTCCGGCATCTCCTCGACGCACGGCGCGCACCAGGTGGCCCAGAGGTTCACGACCAGCGGCTGCCCCCGGTAGGCGGCCAGATCGACGGCAGCCCCGCCGGCGAAGCCGTCGAGCGGTCCATCAGGCAGGGGCGCCTGCCGATCCGGCGGCAAGCGCTCCTCCAGCAATGACAGGCCGCCGTCCGCCGGAGGCTCAGCCGGCTGCCGCCCCTGGTCGAGTGCGACCACGGCCAGCGCCCCGCTCAGGAGCAGGACGACCAGCGCACCGGCGAGCAGCACCGTCCTGCGGAGGCCACGCTGCCGGTCGGTCGTGTCCATCAGGTCACGGTAGCGCGCCGTCGCCTGCCGGCCCATCCGGATCCGTCACGAGCCCGCACTCCGCCGAACCGTCGTGCTGTAGATGCGGACAGCAGTCGTCATACGGGCCCCGTACCCACTTCCGCGGCGACCTCATGGGCGGCCGCGATGGTGGCGTCGAGGTCGTCGTCGGTGTGCGCCAGGCTGACGAACATCGCCTCGTAGCCTGACGGGGGCAGGTAGTGGCCGCGGGCGAGCATGCCGTTGAAGAACCGGGCATAGCGTTGGTGATCGCAGGCGCGCGCCTCGTCGAAGTCCCGGGGGGCGTCCTGCCCCCGCTCGCTGAAGAACACGCTGAACAGGCTCCGCACGCGGGGAATGGCCGCCGGCACGCCGTGCGCTGCGAAGGCCTCGGTAAGCCCGGCGATCAGCCGGTCGGCCCGAGCGTCCAGGCCCTTATAGGCCTCGTCGTCCAGCAGGCGCAGTTGAGCGAGTCCGGCGGCCACCGCCACCGGGTTGCCGCTCAGCGTGCCCGCCTGGTAGATCGGGCCCTCCGGAGCGAGTTGGCGCATGATCGCCGCCGGGCCGGCGAAAGCGGCCAGCGGGTACCCGCCGCCGACGACCTTGCCGAAGGCGGCCAGGTCGGGGGTCACGCCGCTCAGTTCCGCGACGCCGCCACGCGCCACGCGGAAACCGGTCAGCACCTCGTCAAACAGCAGCATGGCTCCGTGCCGGCTGGTGATCTCGCGCAGGAATTCCAGGTAACCGGGCTCGGGCGGGATCACGCCCATGTTGGCCGGGACAGGCTCGCAGGCGACCAGGGCGACGTCGTCTGGCCACTCGGCGAACACGGTCTCCACGGCCGCCCGGTCGTTCCAGGGCGCGACGACCGTGTCGGCGGTTGCCCGAGCGGTCACGCCAGGCGAGTCGGGCAGCCCGAAGGTGGCGACCCCCGAACCGGCCTCGACCAGCAGCGCATCGGAGTGCCCGTGGTAGTGACCGGCGAACTTCACGATCTTAGTCCGGCCGGTGGCCCCGCGCGCCAGCCGGATGGCGCTCATCCCGGCCTCGGTGCCTGAGGAGACGCAGCGCACCATCTCCGCACCCGGGTATCGGTCCGCGATCCCTTCCGCCAACTCCACCTCGGCCTGGGTGGGCGCCCCATAGCTCGAGCCGCGGTCGACGGCCGCCTTCGCGGCGGCCACCACCTGCGGGTGGGCATGCCCCAGGATCAGGGGTCCCCAGCTGCAAACGTAGTCCACGTAGCGGCGGCCGTCGACGTCGGTCAGGTGCGCGCCGGAGCCTGCGGCGATGAACCGCGGTGTTCCACCCACGCTGCGGAAGGCACGCACCGGCGAGTTGACGCCGCCGGGGATCACCGCCCGGGCACGGTCGAACAGCCGGTCCGAGGTGCCCGTAGCCGGGTCTGCCACCGCGCTACACGCTCGCGGCGGTGACGCCGAAGTTGTCCCCGTACAACTCAGCCACGCGGGCCAACTCTTCGTCGGTCAGATCGGGCACGTCCGAGGCGCCCGCGAACTCCTTGATCTGGCCCGCCCCGTAGATATTGGGCAGCGTCGAAGCCACGTTGGGGTGGGCCAGGATCCAGCGCAGAGCCGCCTGTCCCAGGGTGCGCCGTTCGCTGAGAAAGTCCAGCGTCTTGATCTTCTGCACACCCTCCAGCAGCCAGCTGCGCGGCCGGTGGCGGCGGTGGTCGTCGGGCGGGAACACGGTATCGGCCGTGAGGTTGCCCTCGAGCATCCCGGAGGAGTGCGGCACCCGCACGATCATCCTGGTGCCGGTCTCGGCGGCCACCCGCAGCAACTCGCGCCCGGGATCCTGCTCGAGCAGGTTGTAGATCATCTGCACTGCGGTCAGGCGGCGGTGGCGCATCGCGTGCACGCCCTCCTCGAGCCAGCCGATCTTCGGCCCCAGCGCCACCCCGTAGGTGCGGATGGCGCCCGCGGCCTTCCGCTCGTCCAGGAAGCCGAACAGATCGTCGTCGTCGACGTGCGCCATCCGTGGGTTGTGCAGCATGTACACGTCGATGGTGTCGACGTTCAGCCGCCGGAGGCTGGCCTCAAGGTCGGCGCGTACCGACGCCAGGTCGGTGCGGTGCGGGCGCTCCTGCTGGCCACGGCGGGTGCCGGTGGCGTCCAGGTCGTAGCCGAACTTCGTGGAGATCACGACCTGATCCCGGACGCCGGCCAGCGCCTTGCCGAGCACCTGCTCGGCGTAGCCCTCTGCGTAGGCATTGGAGGTGTCGAAGAAGGTGATGCCCGCGTCGTAGGCCGCGCGATGCGCCTCGACGGCCTCGTGCTCCGTATAGGCGCCCCACCAGCCCGTGGTCAACGTCCAGTTGCCGAAACCGATCTCTGAGATCTCGATGCCGGGTGCCAGCTGCCGGTAGCGCATTGCTCGAACTCCTGAACACGTATGGGGTCAGGGAAGATGCTAGCGAGGCCACGCGCTCACGCAGGATGGTCGCGGTAGACGCGCACGCGGAGCAGCAGTCCATTGCGCACCGTGTAGAAGGCGGCGACCGGCAGTTCGTGCACGTCACCTTCGACTTCGAGATGCTCGACCAACTCGCACGCGGCGGTTTCGCCGTCGACGTAGGACCGGCGCAACTCCAGCGTCGCCGAGATGGGCGCGGCAAAGGCGTCGGCGAACAGCGTACGGATCGCGCGGCGACCTACGACCAGTTGGTCCCCGGCGGCAAAGACCGCATCCTCAGCGAACCCTGCCGAGGTGCGCTCGGCGTCGCGGGCGTTGAAGGCGGCGAGGTGCCCGGCGACTGCGTCCAGGATGGCGCCACCGCCCGCGTCGCTCACCGGTCGGCGAGGCGTCGCGCGGCCCAGCCCGCCGCGTAGGTGATCACCAGGTCGGCGCCGGCGCGACGGATGGACAGCAGGGTCTCGGCCATGACCCGGTCCCCGTCGATCCAGCCACGTTCGGCGGCGGCGTGAACCATCGCGTACTCGCCGGAGACGTGGTAGGCGGCCAGCGGCAACCCGGTGGCCGCCTTGACCCGCGCGACCACGTCCAGGTAGGGCACAGCGGGCTTGACCAGCAGGATGTCGGCACCCTCGGCGGCATCGGCCAGCGCCTCGCGCACGCCCTCCTCCCCGTTGCCGGGATCCATCTGGTAGCCGGAGCGATCGCCGAACTGCGGCGCGCACTCGGCAGCCTCCCGGAAGGGACCGTAGAAGGCAGAGGCGTACTTGGAGCAGTACGCCATGACCCCGACGCCCTCGGCGTGGCCCGCCTCGTCCAGGGCGCTGCGGATCGCCGCGACCTGACCGTCCATCATCCCGGAGGGGGCGACCAGATCGGCGCCGGCGTCGGCCTGGCTGACCGCAGCCCGCGCATAGGCGGCCAGCGACGCGTCGTTGTCGACGGTGCCGTCGGCGCGCAGCGGGCCACAGTGCCCATGGTCGGTGTACTCGTCCAGACAGGTGTCGGCGATGAGGACCAACTCGTCGCCGTGATCGTCACGGAGTGCGCGCAGCGCCTGCTGCAGAATCCCGGCGTCGTTCCAGGCCTCGCTGCCGCCGGCGTCCTTGTGTGCGGGCACCCCGAACAGCAGCAGGCTCGTCACGCCGGCCGCACGCAACTGCTTGGCCTCGAGGAGAAGGCTGTCGAGGGTGTGTTGCCTGACGCCGGGCATCGAGGCGACCTGCCGCGGCTCGGCGATCCCCTCTTTGATGAACACCGGCGCGACCAGCTGTGAGGGCGCCAGCAGCGTCTCGCGGACGGCCGCGCGCAGCGTGGGAGTGCGTCGCAAGCGGCGGGGCCTCGCGATGGGAAACGGTGGCGGTTTCATGCCCAAAGGATAGGTGCACCCACCCGGTGGGAACGACGACGACCCCACATCCCGGCTGGTCGGCCGGGGATGCGGGGTCGTGTCGTCGTTGCTCCGCGTTGTGCGGAACCGAGTGACTAGGTCGCCTCCTCGGTAGCCTCCTCGGTCTCCTCGAGGCCGTCGGTCGCCTCCTCGGTCTCCTCGAGGCCGTCGGCCTCGGTGTCGTCGGTGGCGGGCTCCTCGGTGTCGGCCTCCTCACCGTTGCAGGCGACGCCCGCGAGCGCGAGCAGCGCGACCAGGCCAAGCGAGGCGAACTTGCGACGCAGCATGAATCGTCCTTTCAAGCGGATTGTCTGGGCGGGCGCCAAGTTAGTCCCTATCACGGTAGTAGCGCAAACGCCGAGTGTGGGCTATCAGCCATTGTCCGCATGGGCCGCCGCGGCGATCACCGCGCTGATCAGCCCATCCAGATCGTGCGGCTCGCCCTCGGCGTCCACCCGCAACCCCAGATCGGCGCAGGTCTCAGAGGTCACCGGACCGATCGATGCCACCCGCATGCGCGAGTCCGGGGGCTTGCCGAGGAGGGCCACGAAGTTCCGGACAGTGGACGATGAGGCGAACGCCAGGACATCGATGTCACCGCGCTCGAGCCGGTGGCGGACCGAGGTGGGCAGGTCCTCGGCGGGGACGGTGCGGTAAGCCTCCACCTCGTCGGTCACCCACCCGGCCGCGTCCAGCACCGCCGTCAGCGCCGGCGTGGCGATGTCGGCGCGTGGAAGCAGCACCCGCAGCGGCTCACCGGGGTCATTCGCGGTCGCATGGTGTCCTCCACCAGTGGCGATCAACGCCTCGGCCAGCCCCCGGGTCGTCGAGCGCTCGGGGACCAGATCGGCGCGCAGTCCGCAGCGGCCCAGCGCTTCGGCGGTCCCGGGGCCGACCGCGGCCAGGCGTGCGGGCGCGAGCAGGCGCGCATCCCGGCGCAGGCCCTCGATGGCCTCCCACACCGCAGCGACCCCGTTGGAAGAGGTGAAGGCCACCCAGTCGTAGGCTCCCTCACCCACAGCAAGCAGGCGCTGCCGGAGGCGCTCCGGCTCGCGGGTGGGCTCGATGGCGATCGTGGGTGCCTCGACGGGTTCGGCGCCCAGCGCGCGCAGACGCGTCGACAGCTCGCCGGCCTGGTGGCGGGTGCGCGGGACCAGCACGGACACACCGGACAGGGGCCGGCGGTCGAACCAGGCGATCTCGTCGCGCAACGCCGCCACGTCGCCGACCACGGTCACGGCGGGTGAACCGATGCCGGCGCGCTCCACGGTGTCGGCCACGTCGGCGAGCGTCGCGCTCACCGTGCGCTGTCGCGGGGTCGTCCCCCAACCCACGAGCGCTACGGGCGTGGCGGGATCCTTGCCGGCCGCGACCAGCGCGGTGGCGATCTGGCGGATCCGGCCCACGGCCATGAGCAGCACCAGAGTGCCGGGGAACGTCGCGAGGGCCTTCCAGTCGACCTGGAGCTCGTCCTTGGTGGGATCCTCGTGGCCAGTCACCACGGCAAAGGCCGGCGCAGTGCCGCGGTGGGTCACCGGGATACCGGCATAGGCGGGGGCGGCGATCGCCGAGGTGACCGCCGGCACGACTTCGAAGGGCACCCCGGCGGTGACGCAGGCCTGCGCCTCCTCGGAGCCGCGCCCCAGGACGAAGGGGTCGCCGCCTTTCAGCCGCACGACCGCGTGGCCCTTCTGGGCTTTGTCCACCAGCAGCCGGTTGATCTCCGGCTGCGGCAGGGCGTGGCGGTCAGGGAGTTTTCCGACGTACACCCGCTCGCAGTCCCGCGGGCACAGCGGCAGCAACTCCGGCGGCACCAGCCGGTCGTAGGCGACGAACGTGGCGGTCGACAGCAGCCGCAGCGCCCTCAGTCCCACCAACCCGGGATCTCCGGGACCACCCCCCACCAGCGCGACCGTGCCAGGCGAGGCCGCAGGTCCCCCGAGCTCTTCGAGCGGGGCCTGGGTAGCCCAGCTCACGCCATCTCCACCTTCATATCGTCCGCCAGCAGGACGCCCAGACCCTCGGGATCCGCAGCGGGGCCCCGGCGCGTCAGCCGGAACACCTGCCGCG
This sequence comes from Nitriliruptorales bacterium, assembly GCA_009379795.1. Classification (GTDB taxonomy): domain Bacteria; phylum Actinomycetota; class Nitriliruptoria; order Euzebyales; family Egibacteraceae; genus WHTC01. Next base: position 38,936 of record WHTC01000004.1, read on the forward strand.
AACCCGGATCCCCGATGACTCCCGCAAGCTCCAGTTCCCCGCCGGGCCGCAGGCGGCACAGCGCACCGATGGCGGCCAGGCAACCCCCGCCCAGATGGGCCTGGAACGCCCGCTCGGCGCGCACCGCCCCACGCGTCGGAGGATCGTCGATGCTGCGGCAAGCGGCCAGGATGTCGTCATCGTCGGCACGACACTCCACGGCCAGGGCACCCTGCCCGGCCGCGGAGAGCATCTCGCCGGGCTCCAGCGGCGCGGCCGTCAGCGGCAGACCCAGCGCGCCCACGCCCCCGGCCTCCACCGGCACGTACAGGCGACGCAACCCGGCGAGGGCCACGACGATCGCATCGAACTCCCCCTCGGCGACCTTGCGCAGGCGGGTGTCGAGGTTGCCCCGCAGCGGCAGGACCTGCAGCCCCGGCTTGACGCGCAGCAACTGCAGCCTGCGACGGGCGCTGGACGTGCCGACGGTCGCCAACGGCGGCAGGGTCGGGAAGGCGTGGCCCACGCGGCTGATGAGCGCGTCCCGCGGATCCTCACGCTCGGGTACCGCCCCAAGGGTCAGCCCTGGCACGACGTCGGTGGGAAGATCCTTGTAGGAGTGCACGGCCAGGTGGCAGTCGCCGGAGCGCACCGCCTGACGGATGGTGTCGACGAACATGCCCTTGACATCGAAGCTGCCGACGGGCCTGCTCGGGGCCAGATCGCCCGCCGTGGCCATGGGGACCAGTGCGAAATCGCGTCCGGTCCGCGCTTGCAGCGCGCGTCCCGTCTGGAACGCCTGCGCCTGCGCAAGCGCGGAGCGCCTGGTGGCAATGCGGAGTGTGGCCAATGTCCTGCACCTCAGGCCGCTGAAAGTGGGCCGGGGTCAGGGGATGCCGTGCGGCAGCCGGGAGGCGGCCGGCGGTCACCCCTCGTCGGGGAGGTCGAATAACTCACGGAGCGTGGCAGCGTGCAGTTCCCCACCGCGCCCGTCGGCGATGGCCTTGAGCCGAACGGAGGGATCGTGCAACAGCGTGTTGACGATGCCCTTGGTCAGGGATTCGACGGCCTCGCGCTGGCGGTCGTCAAGACTGGCGAGTCGCGCGCTCAGCCGCTCCATCTCCGCCCCGCGGACAGCTTCCGCTCGCGCGCGCAACGCGGCGATCGTCGGCTCGACCCGGACGGTGCGGGTCCAGGCGGCAAAGCGCTGCGCCTCCTGATCGACCAGCAGGCGCGCCTTGACGGCCTCGGCGCCGGTCGCCCCCCCCTCGGTGAGGGCGTGGACGGCATCGACGTCCAGCACCGTCACGCCGGGCACGAACGAGCAGCCCGGATCCACGTCGCGGGGCACGGCGATGTCCAGCAGCACAAGGGGACGTTCCGGGCGCCTGACCATCGCCTCGGCCACCGCCTCGTGGCTGATGATGGGACTCGACGATCCGGTGGAGCACAGCACCAGGTCAGCGTCGCGAAGCCCGCTGGAAAGGTCGGCGAAGTCCAGCACGTCGCCGTCGACCCGCAGCGCGAGTCGCTCGCCCTTCTCGGCGCTGCGGTTGGCGACCACGATCCGCTCAGCGTTGCCGTGCACCCGGCTGGCGGCCATCCCGCCCATCTTCCCGGCGCCGACCACCAGGACCGTGCGACCGTCCAGCGGCCCGAGCACCCGTGATGCCGCCTGCAGACCAACATCGACCATCGAGTGGGCACCGGCGGAGATGCCCGTCTCCGCCCTGGTGCGCTTGCCCACCCGGAGTGCCTGGCGGAACAGCGAGGACAGGACCCTGCCGGTACTGCCCTCCGCCTGGGCGCGGATGAACGCCTGCTTGACCTGGAGGGCGATCTGGCGCTCGCCGACCACCATCGAGTCGAGCCCGGAGGCGACGGCGAACAGGTGCGCCGCAGCGCGGTCGTCGAAGTAGTCGTAGGTCAGGCTGGCCAGGTCCTCGGGCACCAGCCCGCCCCACTCCAGGAAGAAGTCCCGCAGGTCGGCCATGCCGCCGTGGTAGCGGTTGACGTTCGTGTACAACTCGACGCGGTTGCAGGTCGACAGCACCACGGCCTCGGTCACATGGGCGCGCTGGACGAGGCTGAGCAGCGCCTTCGGCACCTGCTCGGACGGGATTGCCACGCGCTCCAGAAGGCCGACCGGAGCGGTTCTGTAGTTCAGCCCGAGGACGAGGACAGACAAGCGGAAGCAACCCGTTTCGCGTCAGAATGACGGCCAGTGCGAATGAGTCTCAGGATATCCGGCACCGGAATGGCCCGCCAACGGGCGCGGCGCTGGACGTCGGTGAGGCCGGCCAGGGCGTCGGCGATCTCGGGGTCGCTGCGCAGTTCGGCGTACAGCGCCACCAACTCGCCCCATTCCGGCCCGTAGGCGCCGTCCAACTCCGTGCGCAGGTGGCGAGCGAGGGCGGGCGCTTGGTCTGAGGTCGACACGGCGAGGGTCAACGCCCCCCGGCGCACGACGCCGGCGAGGGCGGCGGTGCCCTGACCGCCCCGGTCCACCCGCACGCAGAGCGTCGCCCGGTCAGCCGCCGCGCGCGCGACGGCGGCGTTGCGCTCCGGATCGGCGGTCGCGGCGATGACCAGGACGGCCCCTTCGAGGTCGGCTTCCTGGAAGCCGCGGCGGTGCCAGGTGAGCCGGCCGGCAGCGGCAGCGCGCGCGATGTCGGGGGAGGCCGTGGGTGCCACAACCACCAGATCCGCACCGGCGTCCAGCAGCGGCAGGGCTTTGGAGGCGGCCACCGGCCCGGCGCCCACGCTGACCACACGGGCGCCGTCGAAGCGGACGAACAGCGGGACGGTGGCGCTGGAAGGGTTGTCCGCGGTACCGGAGGTCACAGCTGCTCGGGAGCGGGCACCGCTCCCGGCGACCCAGGCAGCAGGCCCCCCGCCTCGAGGCGGCGCCGCGCGGTGCCCCGGCGGACCGACTCCTCGGCCACCCGGCGCTGCTCGTAGAAGGACAGAATCTGCAACTCGATCGACAGGTCGACCTTGCGCAGGCTCACCCCTGCGGGAACGGTGAGAACGCGGGGGGTGAAATTCAGAATCGAGGAGATCCCCGCGGCGCACAGCCGGTCGGCCGCCTCCTGGGCCACGGCGCCCGGCACCGCGAGGATCGCGATGGAGATCTCCTCTTCCTTCACGTAGCGCTCGACCTCGTCGAAGTGCCCGATCTCGACGTCACCGACGACCTGCCCGACCTTGGCCGGGTCCGCGTCCAGCAGGGCGGCGATGCGGAAGCCCCGCTCGGCGAAGCCGCTGTAGTTGGCCAGTGCCTGCCCGAGGTTGCCGATCCCCACGATGCACACCGCCCAGTCCTGGGTCAGCCCCAACTCGCGGGAGATCTGATGAATCAGGTACTCCACGTCGTAGCCGACGCCCCTGGTCCCGTACGAGCCGAGATAGGAGAGATCCTTGCGGATCTTCGCGGAGTTCACGCCCGCGGCCATGGCCAGCGCCTCGCTCGAGACCGTGTGAATTCCCTTCTCGGCCATGTCGACCAACGCCCGAAGATAGACGGGAAGCCTGGTGACACTGGCCTCGGGGATCTGGCGAGACGACACCTGCGGCTGCCCCTCCTTCTCCTGTCGGAACCCGCCGGCCGGCGTTTTCACAAGGGTACGTGGCTGGCGGGGGCTCCTCAACGCCGTTGATCAACCCGCGGAGTGTGCGGTCGCAGGCGACGACCACACGGTTGCCCCGGTCGAGGGCGCGGATGCTCGGGTCGTCGCTAACCGTGCGAGCGATGAGGTCGGCGATCGCCTCAGCGAAGCGCTGGGCTTCGGCCGCGATCTCGGCAATTAACGGTCGGCGTCGTCGCCGAGGAGAAACTCGACGGCGCGAATGTCTTCCCACAGCCAGAATTCGTCCGCGTCCAGCATCCCCGCTTCCGCTCCGCCCTGGAGCTCCTGCCGGCTCACTGTGCACCATCCCGGGGTCAGCGGTCATGGGGCTGCTGATGCACCCTGTGTGCCTGCCGGGCCATCGCCAGCGTGGCTTGCCCTTGGAGGGCCGGCATGAGTGATGCGAGGTCCGGCGGCCCGGGACGTGCCAAGCGGCGACAGGGCTGAGCGCCACCGAGCGCCGATCAGTGAGCGACCGACGAGCACGTCCCAGCACCGCCGGGTGCCTGCCAGCTGCGCCAACAGCCAGGAGGCACACATGCAGCATGACACGACCGCGCTCATTGGAGGAGTCGACTGGGCGACCGACACCAACGAGCAGTGCATCGTCGACGCCACCGGCTCCATCGTGGCGCGGCGCAACACCACCCACGATGCCGCGGGCATCCGCCGGCTCGTCGAGGGCTTCGTCCGCCACGGCGTGCAGCAGGTCGCGATCGAGCGGCCCGACGGCCCGGTCGTGGACGCACTGCTGACCGTTGGCATCGAGGTGGTGGTGATCACTCCGCGGCAGGTCAAGCACCTGCGCGCGCGTTACAGCGCGGCGGGCAACAAGGACGACCGCTTCGACGCCTACGTGCTGGCCGATGTGCTGCGCACCGACGGCCACCGGCTCACCCCACTGACCCCCGACAGTCCACAAACCCTGGCGCTGCGCTCGGCGGTGCGCGCCCGCACCGACTTGGTCGAGGCGCGGGTGGCGCTGTGCAACCAGCTGCGCGCGCACCTGCGTGTGGTCTTCCCCGCCGTGGTCGGGCTGTTCGCCGACCTCGACTCGCCGATCAGCCTGACGTTTCTTGCCCGCTTCCCCTCGGTCGACAAGGCCGCCTGGCTCGGCCAGCGACGCCTCGGCGCGTGGCTGGCCGCCAACGGCTACTGCGGTCGCCAACCCGCCCGCGTGCTGCTCGAACGACTCCAGACCGGCCCCGAGGGGCTGACCGGCGATGCGGCCGCCGCCGCGGCGCACACGACCCTGGCCTACGTGGCGACGCTCATCGCGGTCCGCGGTCAGATCGCTGCCCTCGAAGCCCAGATCCGCGAGCAGCTCGCCCTGCACCCCGACGCCCACGTGTTCACCTCGCTGCCGCGCAGCGGACAGGTCCGTGCCGCAAAGCTGCTGGCAGAGATCGGCGACGCCCGTGGCCGCTTCCCCACCGAGGCGTCCCTGGCCGCCCTCGCCGGCGCCGCACCCTCCACCCGCCAGTCCGGCCGCCACCACGTCGTGACGTTCCGCTGGGCGTGCGACAAGAAGCTGCGCGATGCGGTCATCGACTTCGCCGCCGACAGCCGCCGAGCCAGCCCCTGGGCCGCCGCCATCTACGACCGCCACCGCACCACCGGCAAAACCCACCAACACGCCACCCGCATCCTCGCCCGCGCCTGGCTGCGCGTCATCTGGCGCTGCTGGCAAGACGGCACCGGCTATGACTCCGCTCGCCACGGCGGAGCCCGACCCTTCCTCACCCCGAACGAAGCAATCGACCAGGCGGCTTGACACAGGGCTACTCATGCGGGCACGCCGCAGGAGTTCCTCACGTCGAGCGCGTAGGTCGTCACCGGTTCCTCGCCGCGTGCCGGTCAGTGGCGGCGGGCCTCGCGGATCGCGGCGCGGAGGGTGGCGGTGTCGACCTGGAACTCGGCGATCTCGCGGTCGTCGACGGCGACCACGGGAACGCGCACGGTGTAGCGATCGATCAAGGCC
>WHTC01000326.1 GCA_009379795.1 Nitriliruptorales bacterium
CGCTCCGCCGCCCGAGTCGTCAAACGCAAGATGTCGGGCTTCGGCGTCAAACGTGCCGAGCACCGCCACTGGCCCCGCCCCACCCTCACCTCGTGCGACGCCGTCGAAGTACTCGCACCACCCTAACTGAACGGTATTGGGCTTAGGGGCGTGCTACATCCTGACTTCTGTCGCGTGCTTGTGCCCCTCGGTCTTTCCGATTTGGCCAGAGCCGAGGCCCGGGCGTCACCTCCCGATCGCTGCTCAAGGATCCCGACCGCCCACGACGTCTACAAGCTCCTTGGCGCCGCCGAGTCTCGGAGACGCTACGAACAGAAGCGCAGGTCGAAGCACCAAGAATAGTTTCCAGAGGCGGTTCACTACCGATGTTCAGCTCGGCCCCGGGTCCGACGCGGAGTTTGCGCATGCGGCGGCGCGCCGCAACAGCAGAGTGCGCTCGCGCTCGTTGCGGGTCAGCGACGCCGCCCGCTCGAACTCCTGCTGTGCCTCGTGCGTGCGGCCGAGCTTGGCGAGGAGGTCGCCGCGGACGCTCGGCAGCAGGTGGTAGCCCCCGAGCGCCGGCTCGGTGCGCAGGGCGTCGACGAGCTCGAGGCCGGCGGCGGGACCGAACGCCATCGCCACGGCGACGGCGCGGTTCAGCTCGACGACGGGGGACGGCGCGCGCTCGGCGAGCTCGTCGTACAGGGCGGCGATGCGCACCCAGTCCGTCTCCTCTGCCCTGCGCGCGCGGGCGTGGCAGGAGGCGATGGCGGCCTGCAGCGCGTAGGGGCCGAGGACTCCACGGGTGAGCGTCTCGGCCCGCTCGAGAGCGGCGCGGCCGCGGTGGATGAGCAGTTGGTCCCAGCGAGCACGGTTCTGGTCGAGCAGCAGGACGGGCTCGCGGGTCGGGCCGGCCCGCGCCCGCAGGCGGGAGGCCTGGAGCTCCATCAACGCGAGGAGGCCGTGGACCTCCGGCTCGGCGGGCAGCAGTCCCGCGAGGACGCGACCAAGGCGAAGCGCGTCCTCGCAGAGCGCAGGCCGGACCCAGTTCTCGCCGGTGGTGGCCGCGTAGCCCTCGTTGAAGACGAGGTAGATGACCTCGAGCACCGACGGGAGCCGGGCGGCGAACTCCTCTCCCTGCGGGACCTCGAACGGGATCTGCTTCCTCGACAGGGTGCGCTTGGCGCGGACGATGCGCTGGGCGACCGTTGCCTCGGGGACGAGAAACGCCCGGGCGATCTCAGCGGTGGTCAGCCCGCCGAGGAGGCGGAGGGTGAGCGCGACCCGCGCCTCGGTCGACAGCACCTGGTGGCAGGCGATGAACACCAGGCGCAGCAGGTCGTCGCCGATGTCGTCGTCGAGCGCGGCGTCGAGCTTCGCCTCGGCCTCCTCCTGCCGGGCCTCGAGGTCCCGTCCGAGCTCGGCGACCTTGCGCTCGAGCCGCTCGCCGCGGCGGAACTCGTCGATCGCGCGGCGCTTGGCGACCGCCATGAGCCATGCGCCCGGGTTATCCGGGACGCCTGACTCCGGCCACTGCTCAACCGCCGCGACGAGCGCGTCCTGCGCCAGCTCCTCGGCGCGGCCCACGTCGCGCACCAAGCGAGCCAGCGCGGCGACGAGTCTCGCCGACTCGATGCGCCAGACCGCCTCGACGGTGCGGTGGGGATCGGGGGCCGTCACGGCCCCCGATCAAACCACCTTGCGTCCCTCCCGCGCACACCGCCGTGACGCCTATTGCCGCTCGGCCGCCTGCGCCCGCAGGCGCTCCTCCTGCTCCCTCAGCTCGGGCGTGAGTTCCGGACCGAAGTCGTCTGCCTCGAACACGGGGCGGATCTCGATCTCGCCCTCCTCCTCGCCGTCCGGGTTGGGGATGCGCTTGACCCACTCGATCGCCTCTTCCAGCGAGGACACCTGCCACAGCCAGAAGCCGGCGATCAGCTCCTTCGTCTCCGTGAAGGGCCCGTCGATCACGGTCGGCTTCCCGCCGGAGAACTTCACGCGCACGCCCTTGGAGCTGGGGTGGAGTCCTTCGCCGGCGAGCATCACGCCGGCCTTCACCAGCTCCTCGTTGAACTTCCCCATCTCCGTGAGGAGCTGCTCGCTCGGGAGCACCCCCGCCTCGGACTTCTCGTTGGCCTTGATGAGCACCATGACTCGCATGTCAGTCCCTCCTTGTCGTCTCGGCTTCCGGGCGGGCAGTCGCCGATCGATGTTCGCCGGGTCAGCCTCGCCGCTACCAACGCGTCGAACAAGAAGCGGGGAGATCGACACTCCCAAGAGATTCTGAACCGAGCTGGATCGCCAATGGTCGAAGCTGTGGTGTGCGAGGCGACCGGGTCGGCGCAGTCGCGGACCGCGAGTCCCGCCTCCGGTGCCGTGACCTACCCAACCGGTCGGCCGCGTCGAGGTGGCGAGGTGGCGAGCTGGCGGTGGCGTTGGAAGTGGTGGAGGTGGGATTCGAACCCACGAGGGGGTTGCCCCCCTACGGCATTTCGAGTGCCGCGCACTAGGCCGGACTATGCGACTCCACCTTGGGGCCGGCTGGGCAGCTTAGCCGGACTCCCATGCTGCCGCGAGCCGC
>WHTC01000386.1 GCA_009379795.1 Nitriliruptorales bacterium
CTACCGCCCTTCTTGCGTACTCGCAATCTGGATGAGGTTGCCGCAGGTGTCATCGAGAACGGCCATGGTGACGCCGCCCACCTCGACGGGCTCCTGAGTGAAGCGGACTCCCAGCGTGCGGAGCCGGTCGAACTCGGCTCGGACGTCGTCGACCGCAAACGACGTGAACGGGATGCCATCTTCGATCAGCGCCTGCTTGAATGGTCCAGCCGCGGGATGACTGTCGGGTTCCAGGAGAAGTTCCGTCCCGTCTGGCTCGTCGGGCGACACCACGGTCAACCATCGTGCCTCCCCCAGCGGGATATCGGCCTTCTTCACGAACCCGAGCACGTCGGTGTAGAAGGCCAGCGCCCTGGCCTGGTCGTCCACCAAGACGCTCGTGACGTTGATCCTCACCACAGTCTCCTGTCAGTCTGAGAGCGGCCATCGGGCGCCGATGGCCCGCAGCGGTGTCGTGTCGATGAAGTGGAACTTGTACCTGCCGTCCCTCCTCGTGCTCACCAGACCCGCAGCCTCCAGCACGTCGACATGCTGCGAGATCGCCTGCCGTGAAGAGCTCACCCCGTGCTTCATCGTCAATCGCGTGCAGAGCTCAAACAGCGTCTGGCCGTCCCGCTCCGTCAGCTCATCGAGGATCGCCCGTCTCGTCGGATCGGCGAGCGCCTTGAACACGTCACCCACTCCGACACCATAGGCAAGTATATGCTTGCGTGTCAACCTGAAGACGCGGTGGTTGTCTGGGATCCTCTGTACTCCGAACTCCTGCTTGCCCACGGCTGTGCAGTCGAGGTAGGCCTATCCCGCGGCAAGGACGGTGTTCTCCTCGCCGTCCATCGGTACCCGGGACTCCGAGAGAGGCCGCGGTACCGGGGTTACCGGGGGTTGACCGTGGGTGCTTCAGTCACACCGACGCTGACAGCCGGGCTGCCTGGGCCTGGAGGTAGCGTCGGGCCGGCGGGTCGCGATCTCGACGGCCCGGTACATGCCGTCGCAGTCGACGATGCAGTAGCCGACGATCTGCTCTTTGGCCTCGGCGAAGGGGCCGTCGGTCACGGCGGGGACGCCGTCGCGCACCCGGACGGACCTGGCGGTGGTGGGATCGGCGAGCCCCTCACCGCCGACCCACTCCCCGGTCTCGCGGAGGTCGTTCATGATCGCCTCGGCCTCGGACATGAGGGACTATCCGACTCGGGCAGGGCCTGCGCGGCGACGGGGTTCTGGTAGATGAGCAGCGGCGGGACCGGACGGCGACCCACAGAATCCGCTGGGGGACGGCGCTCCTCGCATCCACCAGTGGGTCCGACAGGCAGGAACGACGTTCACCTTCGGACGCCACCCCCATTGCCGTGGAACGATCGGGCGACGGCCCCGCCAGTGATCCTCATCGGCGGCGCCTTCAACGATCGGTCCACCGTCGCCGGTTTGGCGGTCACGCTGGTGCTGCACGCCACGGCGGTCACCTACTACCGGCGCCGAAGGGGTGGCAGTGGGGACGGAGAGACCTACGCCGTCGAGCGCGGCGTCCTCAACCAGCCTGAGGCCCTCCGCCCGACGCTCGTCGATTTCCTCCGCTGATGGCAGCAGTGAGCCTGACCAAGACTCGCGCAGGCCGAAATGGGTCCTGACCTGCTGGTTTGTGGAGCCGAGGCGGGGAATCGAACCCCGGACCTGCTCATTACGAGTCTCCCTCTGGCCACAGTAGGCCTCTGACCAGCGCGTCCGCGCTACCAGCGCGTTTCCGGACGGCCGCAGAACGCAATCGGTCGGACGGCCACGGGGATCTCCGGGCTGGTGACACGGCGGTGACACAGCCCCATGGGGTTGGGGCTGCTCGTGCTGCGCGGGGCGCCCACGTCCATGACTTCCTCCCGGCGGGGCATGTGCTGCGCTGCGCGTGCGGTGCGTGGACACCGCCGCCTCGGCCGGAGGCAGGCGACCGGGTTTGTGAGCCGCCGC
>WHTC01000337.1 GCA_009379795.1 Nitriliruptorales bacterium
ACGACCTCCTCCGCCCGGCCGGCCGCGTACACGTTGGCGGTGTCGAAGAAGTTCACGCCCAACTCGTACGCCCGGCGGATGCAGTGGGCCGCCGTATCCTCCTCGACGCTGTCGCCGTAGGTGAGCCACGATCCGAGGCCGACGGTCGACACCCTCACGCCCCAGCGGCCCAGTTTGCGGTACTCCACGTGTCCTCCTGGCATCCGCCGAGCCTGCCGCCGGCGGTCAGTCGAGGCGCAGGGCGTCGTGCAGGAACGCCAACTGCAGCCACAGCAGGTTCTCGGCGACCTTCTCCTGTGGCGTCATGTGCGTAACCCCGGACAGGGGCAGCACCTGGTGTCGCCGCCCGCCCTCGAACAGCGCCCCGGACAGGCGCAGGGTGTGCGCGGCCACCACGTTGTCATCGCTCAGCCCGTGGATCAGCAGCAGCGGCCGTGTGAGGTTCGGAGCGTCCTCGAGCAGCGAGTTGTGCCGGTAGACCTCCGGCTGCTCCTGGGGCAACCCGAGATAACGCTCGGTGTAATGCGTGTCGTACAGCGTCCAGTCGGTCACCGGCGCGCCGGCGATGGCGGCGTGGAACACCTCAGGCCGGCGCAGGACCGCCAAGGCCGCGAGGTAACCGCCGAAGGACCACCCGCGGATCGCGACCCGGCTGAGGTCCAGGGCGGGGTGCATCTGGGCCGCCGCCTGCAGCGCGTCGACCTGGTCCTCCAGGACCGGATCGGAGAGATCGCCGGCCACCGAGCGTTCCCATGCGGGACCACGTCCGGGCGTTCCGCGGCCGTCGACGATCACGACGGCGAAGCCCGCGTCGGCGAACCACTGGGAAACCAGGTAGGCGTCGTGGCTGGCTAGGACGCGCTGCGCGTGGGGTCCGGCGTAGGGGTCGAGCAGGACGGGCAGCGGCCCGTCAACCTCCCGCCACGTCGAGGGCAGGACCAGCGCCGTGGCCAGTTCGCGCCTGCCCAGGCGGTGGAGTTCGACCCTCAGGTCAAGCGGGGGCCGCTCAGCAACGCTGTGCAGCGGGGAGTCACCGTGCGGGCTGTGCACGATCGTGTCCACGCCCGGCCGGCCCAGATCGCGCCGGGCGAGCACGACCGTGCGCCCGCCGACGGTCGCGCCGGCCACGCCGTGCTCAGCCGACAGCGGCCGCGGCTCGGCTCCGTCGAGGGGAACCTCCCAGACGCCGATGCCGATCGGGTCGCTCGATGCGGTCAGGTAGACGGCGTCGCTGCCGACGCCGGCCACGCCGCGTACCTGCAGGCGACGCGGCGTGCAGACCTGGTCGGCCAGCGCCAGGCTGCGCGTGTCATCAACGTCGACTACGTCCACCAGTCGCCCGTCGGGCAGCCATCGCGGGACGCCTGGGACCAGGTCCACCCAGTGCTGGTCGTGCGTCTCGCGCAGATCGGTCGTCTTGCCGCTCGCCGGGTCGACCGCCAGCAGGCGCTTCACCTTCTGGTCACGGCTCTGCACGACCAGCGTGAGCGGCCCGTGCTCCTGCCAGACCACGTCGGCCAGGTAGGGAAAGTCCAGCCGGTCCCAGATGACGCGGGTGGGGTCGCCGCCGCGCAGGGGCACCAGGTGGAGGGAGACGTCGGCGTTCGGAGTGCCGGCCGCGGGGTAGGCGACCGAGGCCGGGGGCTTGGTCGGATCCGTCGGGTCGCCCAGGTGCCAGCGTTGGACGCCGCTGACGTCCACCCTGGCAACGGCCAGCACGTTGCCGTCCGGCGACCACCAGAATCCCCTGGTCCGGCCCATCTCCTCGCCGGCGATGAACTCCGCCTGGCCCCAGGTGACGTTCGGGTCGTCCTCGCCGGCCACACGGGTCGCCGCGGCGGCCTCGGCGTCCACGACCGACACGCCCCGCTCGGAGGAGAAGGCGACCCGCGACCCGTCCGGGCTGGGCCGGGGGTCATGGGCCGTATCGGGGATCGGCACGCGCCGGAAGGGGGTCAGCGTGGCCGCGATCAGGTCCGCGGTGAACAGTTGCCCGGCGACAGCGAAGGCGGCGATGCGCACCGCCCGGTCCGTCGCATAGGACGTGATGCCCGTGGCGCTCTCCCGGACGCGTTCGCGCCGCAGGCGCTCCTCCTCGGTGAGCACGCCATCGCCGGTGCCCAGCGCCGCGGGATCGCCCACCAGTCGTTCCCGGCCGCCGGCGGTGTCGAGGACCCACAACCCGGTGGCCGGGTCCCGCCCGGAGAGGGCACGCAGGAACACCACCCGCCCGCCGTCGGGCGAGACGGTCACGCCGCGCGGCTGGCCCAGACTGAAGCGCTGGGTGGCGGCGTACTGGCGGGGGAACGAGGCGTGCGCGTCCTGCCGACAGCTCACCGGCTCATTGTTCCTGCCCGGCACTCCGCCCCTCCCCCTCCGCGGCCTCGGCGGCGGCCGGTTCCGGTTGGGGTTCGGGGGTGGCCGGTTCGGGGCTAGCGGCCTCGGCGGC
>WHTC01000300.1 GCA_009379795.1 Nitriliruptorales bacterium
CAGGGCCGCACGGAGGAGAAGTACTGCGTCGAGCCGGGCACCTACTCGGGCATCATTTTGCTGTACTCCACCGACAACGGGGAGCCGGTGGCGCTGGTGCAGGACGGCTACCTGCAGCACATGCGGGTGGGCGCCAGCGCCGGCATCGGCGTCGACGCGCTCGCCCGCGACGACGCGACGACGCTGGGGCTGATCGGCTCCGGCGGCATGGCCAGGACCTACCTGGAGGCCATCGCGGAGGTCCGGGCGCTGCGACACGTGCGGGTGTTCAGCCCCACGGAGGCGCACCGCCGAGCCTTCGCCGAGGAGATGACGGCGCTGCTGAGCCTTACCGTCGAGGCGGTCGACAGTGCTGAGACGGCCGTGCGTGACGCGGACATCGTCGCCACCGCCACCGACGCGATGGCGCCGACCTTCGACGCGGATTGGGTGGAGCCGGGCGCCCATGTCACATGCGTCACCCGCCGGGAGCTGGGGGAGGGGCTGCTCGAACGTGCGGACGTCATCGTGCAGCTCGGGGTCAACACCATTCCCTACGGGGCGCGGGTGCCGGGCGTCGAGTGGCGCCGCAGCGGGATGGCCGCCTACATCGCCGGCCGCCCCGAGGACCGCGCGCGCATCCCGCAGGGCCGCGGGTCCGAACGCGGGGTGTACCCCTCGCTCGTCGACCTCATGAAGGGCCGGCACCCGGGTCGTACCGACCCGCAGCAGGTCACGCTGTTCGTCACCACCGGGACGCAGGGCCTCCAATTCGCGGCAGTGGCGGGGCGAACGCTGCAGCTCGCCCGGGAGCGCGGCTTGGGGCAGGATTTCCCCACCGAGTGGTTCCTCGAGGACATCCGTGATTGAGCCGCGGACGGCCTCTTCCGACGGCCACATTCGCAGGTGGCGGCACGGCACCACAGTCCTGCCCGGACTCGCCCTCGCCGGGCTCGTCGCGCTGGCGGCGTACGCCGCCTCCTTGGTCCTGCCGGCCTTCATCAGCGACGTCGGCCTGGCGGTGGTGTTCGGGGCGGCAGTGGCGACGGTGTTCCGGCTGCCAGCCGGTGTGCGGCGGGAATCGTCTTCGCGATGTGGCGGATGCTGCGCTAGGGATCATCGTCCTGGGCGCGCGCCTGAGCCTTGAAGGCGTCATCCGCCTCGGGGCTTCCACCATCCTCCTCGTGACGGCCCTGGTTTCGCTGACGCTGATCGGTGGTGTGGGGCTCGGGCGAGCCCTGGGCTTGTCGGGGCGGTTGCCCCTGCTGATCGCCGTCGGCACGGCGATCTGTGGCAACACCGCGATCATCGCGCCCGCTCCCGTGGTGGATGCGGATGAGCGCGAGGTGTCCTTCGCCGTGGCGACCATCACCCTGGTGGGGCTGGCCGCGGTGCTGGTCTACCCGGTGCTCGGCGTGGCGCTGGAGCTGACCGACGCCGGCTATGGGATGTGGGCCGGGACGGCGATCGGCGACACCTCACAGGCGTGGCGGCCGGCTTCGGCTACACCGCGAGTGCCGGTGAGGTCGCCACCATCGTCAAGCTGACGCGCAACGTGCTGATCGCACCGGTCGTCCTGGGCGCGGGGCTGCTGGCATCCTCGGGAGGCTCACGGCCGGCGCCGGGTGCCGCACGCAAGGCCTTCCCGCTGTTCGTGCTGGGCTTCCTGGCCGTGGCTGCGGTGGCGTCGACGGGAGCGCTGCAGCCCGTCGTCGCGGGTCGGCCGGTGCGGGAATGGGCGGTCCTGCTCAGCGAGGTGTGCATCCTGGTCGCACTCGCAGGTGTGGGGCTTTACCACCGACCTGCGGGCGATCTTGCGCACGGGGCCGAGACCGCTCTACATGGGGTTCCTGCTGGCGGTCGGGCTGAGCGTCACGAGCCTGCTGTTCCTCGCCGTGCTGGGCCATCTGTGATGACCGACGACCGTGACCGCCGGGGCGCAACGGCGCCGACGCGCCGATGAGGCGAGGCGAACTGGAGCTGCGATGACCCTGATAATCGCACCCGTCTAAGCCTCGGAAGTGCTGGCGCTCAGCGCCGAGCGGCAGCGTGCGGATCTCCAACCGATCCAGAGCGAAATCAACACCTCCGCCGGTGACGGGAAGGACGGCGGCCGGGCGGCCGAACAGGTCGGATCTCACAGGCAGAGGTGACACCACCCGCCAGGCGTGCCGGTACCGGCCGCTCGCAGACCAGCCAGCCCTCACGGCGGTACAGCGCCGACAAGACCACGCCGTCTCCGTGCAGCCGTCAGTCCTCGGCCGGCAACTCGACCTCGCCGTCCCCGGTCCCACGCTCGACCAGGAAGAGATGCTGGTAGCACCCGCGGCGGCGACCCCGGCTTCGTGCTGCGGCCCGGCGCGGGATACCGGCGCAAACCATGCCAGGTGGCCCGACCGGTGGGGCCGTCGAGGTCGACGCCGACCATGCCAGAGGCACGGCTGTGGCGATGCCGATGTTGGCGTGCGGCCGGCGGGCACCAGGCGCGCAGGCGGTCGGGGTTGGTGGTGGCGGTGTGGAACCCGCTCGGGGTGCGGGGGTGTTTGCCGGGTTGGCGGCACTCGGGCCCGAGCTTGCACGAGCAGCCCGCGTCGGCATCCACTTGGTGGAAAGGAACACGGGCCAGCCGGCGCGGGCGTACAGCTGGGCGGCCCGGGCGAGGGTGGGCGTTGTGGGCATGGTGTGCCTCCTCGGTGTTACAGAGCGAGGTCGATGCCGGGGCGCTCCGGAGCGGGCGGGGGCTCGACGTCTGGTTGGCGGGGGGAAGACCCGATGTCCTGCGGGAATACGTCCAGCGGCTCGCTGCCGGGCCCGGCAGGCTCGCGCACCGCTTCCCCTACGCCTCGGCCGGTTCGGGTGTCATAGGCGTGACTACGCCGCTGTGACACGTGCTCGGCAGCCCCGACGCCGGAGCGGCGCGCTGTCTGATGACTTGCCGCGTGGAGCGGCTCGCGGCCCGGTTCGGGGTCCCACCCGTCGTCCTGGCGTCCAGTCCAGTCG
>WHTC01000117.1 GCA_009379795.1 Nitriliruptorales bacterium
GAGGCCGAGGATCTGCTCCAGCGCACTCGCCGGCACGCCGAGGAGCAGGCCGAGGCGATCGTGGGCCGGGCGGAGACCGAGGCCGAGCGCATCACCGACGAGGCCGAGCGCGTCGCAACCATCGCGCGCGACGAGCAGGAGGCGCGGCGCCAGGAGCACGAGGTCGCCGTGGCCGCCCTCGAGGAGCGGCACCGCAGCATCGTCGCGGATCTCGCACGCCTGCGCGCTGCCCTGGACAGCGGGTCGCCCCAAGTGGACAGCGGGCCGCCGCCGCAATTGCAGGAGGCTCCTGCTGACAACGCCGAGCGGCTGGCATGACACCACAGACCAAACGGGCGACGCGCAGGCAACCCTCATCCTCGGGACTGCTGTCGCGGCGCTATCGGCTGATCGAGGAGCTCGGGCGGGGAGCCTCGGGCCGGGTCATCAAGGCCAGGGACGCCCTGCTCGACCGCGACGTCGCGGTCAAGACCCTCGACGCCTTGAAGGACCCCGCCGCCGTCGGGCGCGGGCTGCGGGCGGCGAGGGCGGCGGCGCGCGTGCAGCATCCCCACGTCGTCCCCGTCCTGGACATCGAGCAGGGACGTCCACCCTTCCTGGTGCTGGGCCTGGCGCCGGGGCGGACGCTCGCCAGCGTGCTGGCCAATGAGGGGATTCCGGCCGAGCGCGCGCCGGGTGTGCTCATCGACCTGCTCGCCGGCCTCACCGCGATCCATGAGGCCGGCGCGGTCCATCGCGATGTGCGGGCGGAGAACGTGCTGCTGCTCCCAGACGGAAGCGCGCTGCTGACCAGCGCGGGGATGGCGGAGGCCGGCCAGGACAGCGGGCTTGGGATGCGGGTTGGCGGGGACCCCAAGCCACGTCGCACCGCAGGACCCTCGCCGGAGCAGGATCTGCGTCTGCCCGCCGATCGCCGGTCTGATGTGGCCGCCGCCGGAGCGCTCGCCCAGGCGCTGCTCGGTGAGATGCCCGACCCCCGGCAGTCCGCCGTCCTGCGCCAGGCCACGGCGGAGGATCCCGATGAGCGGTATCCGGATGCGGGCGAGTTGTGGGCGGCGCTCAGCGAGGCGGGGCTCCGCCCGCCGCCTGCTGGAGGCGTGACCACTCCCTCCAAGGGCTGGCGGCGCCTTCCCGTTCCTGCCGCCCTGCGCGAGGTCGCCAACCTGGCGCGCGGGCCGCGCCCCACGCTCACCCCTCTGGGCCGCATAGTCGGGCTGGCCACACTCGGGGTGCTTGCTGTGGCCGTGCTGTCAGGGGTCCTCCTGACGAGGGGCGGCGGTCAGGAGGGTCCAGCGCTGCTGGCTTCCTCGGGCTCGACAGCCGCCGAGCCGCCGGAGGGCGCCGCGGCGGAGGCCGCGGTCACCCAGGACGTTGATGGTCCGCCCTCCGCGCAGGCGATCCTGGACCGGGCGGCCGCCGGCGATGCCGATCTTGGCGAGGGCATGAGCGAGGTCCTGGAGCGGCTCTCCCGCCTGGAAGAGTTGGACGGGGCCGAGCGCGCCGGTGAGGCCGCAGAGTTGTATGGGCGCGCTACGGTCGATGCCCGAACCGACTCGCCGACGTCGGAGTTGTCCACCGACATCGCCGAACTCCTGCGCCCGGAACTGTCCGTGCAGGGGCTGCTCGCGCAGTTCGATGATGATCCCGAGGCTGTCGGCCCGGGTGGCGAACTGCTCGCCGGCGGATTGCGGAACCTGGACGGTCTGGAGGTCGGGGAGCGCGTGCAGGAGGCCAGTGTGCTGCTTCCGGTGGCCGAGGTATCCGTCGAGACCGGCAACATCACACCCGAGTTTGGGGCCACGGCCATCGAGGTGCTCAGGGAGATCGCAGAGCCCGAGTAGCCGGCGGGTACGATTCGGACATCAATGGACTGCGGCAGTCAGGACGGTGATGTCCTCCCACGATCCTGATGTGACCACCGCCTCGGGGATCCCCGCGGCTGCGGTGTACCGGCCGGGCGATCGCCCCATGGACGAGGCGGCGTACGCCGGGGACCTTGGGGATCCGGGCGCGTTTCCGTACACGCGCGGGGTGTACGGGACGATGTACCGCGGGCGGTCATGGACGACCCGGCAGTACGCCGGCTTCGCCACCGCCGCCGAGTCCAACGCCCGCTACAAGTACCTGCTGGCCGAGGGCCAGGCCGGCCTGTCTGTCGC
Organism: Nitriliruptorales bacterium; assembly: GCA_009379795.1. Classification (GTDB taxonomy): domain Bacteria; phylum Actinomycetota; class Nitriliruptoria; order Euzebyales; family Egibacteraceae; genus WHTC01. The sequence continues at coordinate 2,160 of WHTC01000117.1, forward strand.
ATTCGACCTGCCCACGCAGATGGGCTACGACTCGGACGCGGACCTCGCCGTGGGGGAGGTCGGCAAGGTCGGGGTCGCCATCGACTCGCTGGCGGATATGCGCAGGCTGTTTGACGGCATCCCGCTGGACGAGGTCTCCACCTCGATGACCATCAACGCGCCCGCGTCGATCCTGCTGCTGCTCTACCAGTTGGTCGCCGAGGAGCAGGGCGTCCGCCCGAGCGCGTTGCGCGGGACGATCCAGAACGATGTGCTCAAGGAGTACATCGCCCGCGGGACCTACATCTTCCCGCCAGTGCCGTCCCTGCGGATCGTCACGGACACGTTCGCCTACTGCGCCCGGGAACTCCCGCGCTTCAACACGATCTCGATCAGCGGCTACCACATCGCCGAGGCGGGGGCGACAGCGGTGCAGGAGATCGCCTTCACCCTGGCCAACGCCATCGCTTACGTGGAGGCCGCGGTCGACGCCGGGCTGGACGTGGACGCCTTCGCTCCGCGACTGAGCTTCTTCTTCGTCGCGCGCTGCACGCTGCTCGAGGAGGTGGCCAAGTTCCGCGCGGCGCGGCGCCTGTGGGCGCACCTCATGCGCGACCGTTTCGGCGCGGTCGATCCCAGGTCACAGATGCTGCGCTTCCACACCCAGACTGCAGGCGTGCAGTTGACCGCGCAGCAGGCCGAGGTCAACCTCGCGCGCGTGACCGTGCAGGCCCTGGCCGCCACGCTCGGCGGCACCCAGTCGCTGCACGCCAACGCCTTCGACGAGGCGCTGGCGCTTCCGTCGGAGAAGGCGGCCCGCCTGGCGCTGCGTACGCAACAGGTCCTGGCCCACGAGACCGATGTCGGGGTGACGGCCGATCCGCTGGCCGGCTCCTGGTTCATCGAGACCCTGACCGACGAGATCGAGCGGCGCGTACAGGACTACCTGCGACGCATCGACGATCTGGGAGGCGCGGTTCACGCCATCGAACAGGGCTACCAGAAGAGCGAGATCGAGCGCAGCGCCTACGATCTCGCCCAGGCGATCGAGCGTGGCGACGAGGTCGTCGTCGGTGTCAACCGCTTCACCATGGACGAGGACGTCGAGCCGGAGCTGCAGCGCGTCGACGATGCCGTTCGCGAGGATCAGATCGCCCGGTTGAAACGCATCCGCGCCGAGCGGGACAGTGACGCCGTGGAGGCTGCGCTCGCCGATGTGGCCAAGGCGGCCGAGTCGTCGGAGAACCTCCTGGTACCGATGCGCGAGGCGCTTCGGCGCATGGCCACCGTGGGAGAGGTGTGTGACACGCTCCAGCGGATCTACGGCTCGTACCGGCCACCCGACGCGCTCTGAGGAAGCGCGCGTCCGCCGCGCCGTCGGCTTCACGTGAAGCTGAACCGGCGCTTGCTGACCGGTCAGGTTCACGTGCGGGTGACCGGCGGCGCCATGTGAAGACGACCGGACGCTGCATGACCGGTCAGCGTCACGTGGAGGTGAACGGCGGGGGGAGGTGGACGGGCGTGGCGCCGGTTACGACCGGTACGGTGGGAGCATGGGGCGGATGCGGATCGTCATCCTCGGCGGAGGGCCAGGCGGCTACGAGGCGGCCCTCGTGGCGGCGGAACAGGGCGCGGACGTCACCGTCGTGTCCCGCGAGGGACTTGGGGGCAACACGGTGCTCTGGGACTGCGTGCCGTCCAAGGCGCTGGTCGTCTCGGCCGAGGCCATGGGCTGGATGTCGATGGCCTACCGGCTGGGGATGCGCTGGCCGACCGGCGGGGAGATCGCGGGCCGGGCGGCGGTCGACATGGGCGCGGTCATGGACCGCATCCAGCACCTGGCGGGCAACCAGTCCAACGACATCGGCAAGAAGGTCGCGCGGGCCGGTGCGCGGATCATCGAGGGCACCGGCAGGTTGGCGGGCCCTCACGCCGTCGTGATCGAGGGCCGCGACGGCACCAGCGCGGTCCTCCCCGCAGATTTCGTGATCGTGGCGACGGGGAGCCGCCCGCGGACGCTGCCGTTCTCCAAGCCGGATGCCGTGCGTGTGTTCACGTCACGCGAGTTGTTCAACCTCCACGAGGTCCCCGAGCGCCTGATCGTGATCGGCTCCGGCGCCACCGGCGCCGAGTACGCGCACGCGTTCGCCCGTCTGGGCAGTGAGGTGCATCTGATTTCCTCGAGGGACCAGATCCTCCCCAGTGAGGACCCCGACGCCGCCGCGGTGATCGAGGACAGCTTCGAGCGCTGGGGCATGACGATTCACCGCCGGCGCCGGGCGGTAGGTCTGGAGCGCGGGGCGCACGGGGTGCGGGTGCGGGTCGGCGAGGACGAGTGGGTTGAAGGGACCCATGCGTTGTGGTGCATCGGTCAGGTGCCGGTGTCGGCCAACCTGGGGCTCGAAGCGGGTGGGGTGGAACTGGCCGTCAACGGCTCCATCCCCGTCGATGCGGTCAGCCGCACCAACGTGCACACGATCTACGCTGCCGGTGACGTGACGGGTCGCATCATGCTGGCCAGCGTGGCCGCCATGCAGGGGCGTAACGCGGTCTGGCATGCGCTCGGTGGCGCGGTGTCGCCGCTGCGCTGGGACGCGGTTGCCTACTGCATCTTCACCGACCCGGAGGTCGCCACCGTCGGCATGACCGCGGCCGAGGCCCTGACCCCGCAGCTGCCGGTCCAGAGCGTCACCCAGCCGTTCACCGGCAACTCGCGGGCGAAGATGGTGGAGTCCACCGACGGGTTCGTGAAAGTGCACGCCATGGAGGGCTCGGGAACGGTGCTGGGCGGCGCGGTCGTGGCCGCCCACGCCAGCGACCTGATCGCCCCGCTCAGCCTGGCTGTGCACAACCGTCTCACGGTCAGCCAACTGGCCCAGGCCTTCACGATCTACCCGTCGATGTCGGGCAGCGTATCGGAGGCCGCGCGCCTGCTTGTGGGACGGTTCGCGTCCGCGACCTGAGGCGATGTGCGCGGGTCCGGTTCCGCCGTAGGGGTCAGAGCGTCCTGGCGCTCTTCCCGGAACCCGTGCCTTCGGCGAAGTTGTCGTTGCCTTCGCCCGCGGGCTTCTCGGCGGGCTTGTCGCCCCGGTCGCTGCTGTTGCGGTCCCTTTGATGAGGCTCACCCGAACGCGCTGCCTCACCCGAACGCGCTGGCTCACCCGAACGCGCTGGCTCACCCGAACGCGCTGCCTCGCTGGAGGCGGGCACCGGCTGACGGCCGTTCGACTGGCCCTTCACGCTGGCCAACGCCTCCACGTCCATCGTCAGGTTCTCGAGCTTGCGCAGTTCGCGCGGTAACTCGGGAAGGCTGAGCACTTGATAGATGCGCTCGAACACCGCGAACTGTTCGGTGACCACCGACTGCAGCCGATCCTCGTAGCTCGCCCGGAACTGCTCCAGCTGCTCAGCGGCGGCGCGCACCTTGTCAATGCGGCTGCGTGCGTCCTCCAGTTCGCGGTAGGCGTGGTCGCGGGAGACGCGCAGGGTGTCCTCGGCTGTGTTGCGGGCTTCCGCCGCCTGCGCCTTGGCCTGCTGCTCCTCGCGCTGTGCCCGTTCGCGAGCGGCGGCGAGCGTCTTGTGCGCCCCGACCTCAGCCTGCTCCAGCAGTTCTTGGGCATCCCGCCGCGCCCGATCGAGTTCCTGCTTTCCACGGTTGCGCGCGTCGGCGGTGACGCGTTCGACCTCTCCCATGGTCCGGTGCATCAGACCGCCGACATCGCCTCGTGCCAGTTCCTCCAGTTCCCTGATCCGAGCGACGCTCGCATCACGCTGGGCCGTCAGCTCGCGGATGCCCGAAGCGACAGCGTCCAGGAAGTGGTCCACAGCGACGGGGTCGTAGCCGCGGAATCGCTCGCGGAAGACCTTCTCCTCGATGTCCTCAGGCGTGATACCCATGCGGTGACGCCTTTCGTGGGGTTCAGTTCAGGGGGTCCGCCACGACACCGAGATCCTCGGTGTAGACGATCTCCCCGTCCTCGACGGTCCGCAGGTAGAAGCTCTGCACCGGGTTCCGGTTCCCATCCAGCGTGAAGGCCCCGCGCGGACTGTCGATCTCCTCGATGGAGGCCATCGCCTCGATGAATGCTTCCATGTTCGAGGTGTCGCCCTCGGTCGCCTGCAGGCCCAGCGCCAGCAACTGCGCCGCATCGTAGGCCTGCACCGAGAAGCTCGACGGCATCACGCCGTAGGCGGCCTGATAGGCGGAGACAAACTGGCGGTTGCGGTCGAGGTCCAGATCGAGCGCGTAATGGAGACTGGAGCGCACGCCCTCGGCCGCATCGCCCTGTGCCTCGATCCAGTTCTCGTCGGTCAACGGGGTGCCGAGCAGAGGGACGTCGTCCTGCAGGCCCGCCTCCGCGTACTGCTGCACGAACCGCACCGCTTCCGCACCGGAGAAGAACGCCCACACCGCCTCGGCATCGATCTCCTTGATCTCGTCGAGGAATGGCGTGTAGTCCTCGGTGGTGGCGAACGCCGGATGGGATTCTCGGAGTACGACACCACCGGCTTCCTCGTACGCCTTGCGGAACCCGACCAGGTGCTCGATACCTGCGGCGTAGTCCGGCCCGATGAGGTACACGCCCTGCTCGGTCACGTTGTCGTACATGTACTGCCCGAGCGCGTAACCCTCTTGCGCGTTGGAGAAGGACGTGCGGAACAGGTAGGGCGACCTGGCCTGTCCTGTCAAGGCCCCCGCCCCGGCATTGGCGATGATCAGCGGCACCTGCCCCTGATCGAAGAGGTCACGCACGTTCAGGGCCACCCCGGAGCTGACGATGCCGACGACGAGGTCGACCTGCTCCTCGTTCAGCAGTCGCTGGGCCGCCTCGACCCCGCTCTCAGGAGTCTCGCCCTCGTCCACGGTGACCGTCTCGATGCGGCGTCCGCCGAAGGCGTCCAGATTCTCACCCACGAACAGATTGAAGCCCTGGACCATGGCCGAGCCGAGGGTTGTGTAGACCCCGGAGGTCGGCACCAGCAGACCGACGCGCAGCCCATCCGCGCTTCCCCCGCCGTCGGGCGCCTCGAAATCAAGGTTCTCCGGCGCTGTACCGGGATCAGGGTCGGCAGCGGGGGAGGCCTCTGACTGCGCGTCGTTGCGGGTGCAGGCCGCGAGCAGTCCCGGCGCGGCCACTGCGCCCAGCACGCCCGCGGCGCCACGGAGAAACATGCGCCGGTTGAGGCTCGGCTCGTTGCCTTGCATGGCTGTCCCTAATCCCCCTCGACTACCCGACTAGCCAGGAGGTGCGTAGAACAGCATACTGCGTGACCCGCAAGGGTGGCCGAATGACCAATAGGCACATGGCCTCTTGATCACCCCAGGAGGGCCACAGGGATTTCACTGACCTGCAGGAATGGTTAGCCCCAGGCTAAAAAGGCGATGAGCGCAATGGACGAATGGACAGGGTCTGAGAAGGTGTTCGATACTAGCATCCCGCGCATGTCCCTCGACAGAGACATGGGCCGAGACATGGGGGCGCGAGGGGTCCGGGTCCTGCATAAGCAGCGCCGGGAGATTCTGCGTATGCGGATCCTCGCGCTGGTGCTGGCCGTCGCCCTGGCGGCCTCCTGGCTGTTGCCCCGTGGCGGGATCCAGGAGGTCAGGGTCGCCGGTCCCGCGGCGACGGAATCGGTGACCGAATTGCGCAGCGAGACCCGGTTGGTGCTGCAGTCCGGCGAGCCGATCGTCGCGCCCCGGGAGTTCGCCACTGAGGGAGTGGCTGTGGGCGATTTCGAGTTCACTGTGCGGTCGGTCTGCCAATACCGCGCCTTGAATTTCGACGTCGCGGCGGAAGTGCGCAACACCTCGGACGAACTCGCGGGCGGGCGCGCGCGGTTGATCTTCCGCAACATCGATGACACCTGGATCGGGGCGAGCGAGGCCGATCTGCCGGTGATCGAACCGGGCGAGACGACCACGGTGCCGTTCAGTCAGACCGTGCCCTGTCGCGGGGACATGGGCTCTCAGACCGTGACCGACGTGGAGGCCGAGCTGCTCTAGCGGAACGGTGACGGCTCAGCCGGCATCCTCGCTGTCGATGGTCGCCAGGATGTCGCCCGCGTTGACCACATCCCCGGCAGCAACGTGCAACGTGGTGACCGTGCCATCGCGGTGCGCGGCGATGTGGTTCTCCATTTTCATCGCCTCGAGGACCAGTACGAGATCACCAATGGCCACGGTTGCCCCCGGCTTCACCGAGGTCTTCACGATGGTCCCCTGCATCGGCGCGAGCAGCTCTGCGCCGGAAGGGCCGCCTGCGGAGGCACCAGTGCCTGCGCGGGGGCGTTCCCGGCGCGAGCGGGTGCCCATCCCGCTCTGAGCCTGGCTCCCGCCCGCCGACTCGAACAGCACCACCTCCAGGCGCTTGCCGTCGACCTCAACGGTGAACGTCCGTGAGGGGCGCTGCCCTTTTCCACCTGGTGCGGGAAGCTCCGCCACCGGAATGGCGCTGAGGTCCCATTCCCGCTCCACCGTCACCGTCGAGACTTCGCCGGAGACGAAGTCCGGTTGGGCGAGGGCGAAGCGGTGGAAGTCGATGGTGGTCGGAACGCCCTCGATCACGAACTCGTCCAGGGCGCGGGCCATCTTCCGGCGCGCATCCTCGCGGTCGCCGCCGTAGGTGATCAGCTTGGCCAGCAGGGAGTCGTAGGCCCCTGGGATCTCCCAGCCGGCCTCGACCCCGGCGTCGACCCGGACGCCCGGACCGGAGGGCGCCCGCCAGGCGGTGATGCGTCCGGGTGAGGGCAGGAAGCCCCGCGCCACGTGTTCGGCGTTGATCCGCGCCTCGATCGCGTGGCCGCGCAACACGATGTCGTCCTGGGTGAACGGCAGGGACTCTCCGGCGGCGATGCGCAACTGCCACTGCACCAGGTCCAGGCCGGTGACCAGTTCGGTGACGGGGTGCTCCACCTGCAGTCGCGTGTTCATCTCCAGGAAGAAGAACTGGTCGTTCTCGTACAGGAACTCGCACGTCCCCGCGCCGGTGTAGCCGACCGCCTTGGCCAGGCGCACCGCGGCAGCGCCCATGTCCCGGCGTGCCCGCGGGTCGAACCCAGGCGCGGGGGACTCCTCGATCAGCTTCTGGTGCCGCCGCTGCGTCGAGCAGTCGCGCTCGCCCAGGGAGAGGCAGGTGCCGTCGCCGTCGGCCAGCACCTGGATCTCGATGTGTCGCGGGCGGGCAAGGTACCGCTCCACGTAGACCTCGCCGCGACCGAATGCGGCTGCGGCTTCGCGCTTGGCGCTCTCCAGCGCCTCGACCAACTCCGGCTCGGCGCGTACCACCTTCAGCCCGCGACCACCGCCACCGAAGGCGGCTTTGATCGCCACGGGCAAGCCGTGCTCGGCGGCGAAGGCGCGCACCACCTCGGGGTCGTCGGTCGGTTCCATCGTCCCAGGCACAACCGGAACATGAACGGACCGTGCTGCCGCCCTTGCGGAAAGTTTGTCGCCCATCGCCGTGATGGCTCCCGGCGGCGGGCCGACCCAGGCCAGCCCGCTGTCGACCACCGCCCGCGCGAAGGTCGCGCTCTCGGCCAGGAAACCGTAGCCCGGGTGGATCGCCTCGGCGCCGGAGCGGTGGGCGATCTCGAGGATGCGCTCGGCGTTCAGGTAACTCTGGGCGGGAGCGGCGGGCCCGAGCAGGTGCGCCTCGTCGGCGAGTCGCAGCCAGGGAGCGTCGCGGTCGGCCTCGGAGTAGACCGCCACGGTGGCCATCCCCAACTCCCGGCAGGCGCGCAGGACCCTGAGCGCGATCTCCCCCCGATTGGCGACGAGTACGGCGCGGAACATCCTGGCGCATCCTTTGTCGATCTCCGGGGGACCGGGGCATGCTATCGACCGCAGTCCGCGCAGGCGGCGACGCGGTTCAGTTGCTTCCCGTGGCGCCACTCGACAGGATGGGAGTGGCCTTGCAGGGAGGCTCTCACAGATGATGGGCGGGTTGAGGTCGGCGCCTCCGAGCAAGGAGATGTTCGTTCCAGAGCCGACGCAACGTTCCAGAGCTGACGTAACCAGGAGATCGACGACCGATGTCGCGCATGATGTTGCTGCTGGCGGGGCTGACCGCCGCGCTGGTATTGGCTGGCTGCAGCC
>WHTC01000427.1 GCA_009379795.1 Nitriliruptorales bacterium
CTGAGGGTCTCCGCCACGCAGCGCTCGACGTCCGCCGACTGGCTCATGTCGCCGGCGAGCGGCACGACGGTGGCGCCGGTCTCGTTCGCCAGCTCCTTCGCCGTCTCCTCGAGGCGCTCCACGCCACGCGCCGTGATGACGACGTCGCAGCCCTCCCCGGCGAGCACCCTGGCCGTGGCCCGACCGATCCCCCTGCTCGCTCCGGTGATGAACGCCACCTTGCCGGTCAGCCCGAGGTCCACCGTGCGTCTCCTCATCTCACTCGTTCGGTAGATGGTATTTCATATGCCGAGCCCGGTACAAGCGTCGTAGCCAGGCAGCGTGCGACGGGCCGCTCAGCGGACGGGCAGCCCCAGTTGTCGGGCGCGCGACTCGTTGTCTTCCAGCCCCCACGCCGCGGATATCCGCCCGTCGGTGACGGTGAAGAAGTACACCTCGTCGACGTTGCGGAACCGCCGCCCGGTTGGCGGATTCCCACGCCACTCCCCCAAATGGGTCGCCGAGCATCGGAACCGACCGACGACCGTGTCACCTTCGGCAACCAGCGCCACGATGTCCATATGCACGTCGGGGAAGGCATCCCTGAACGGTCCTATCCACCGCCGCGCCGCGGCGGTCATCGCCGGGGCGTACAGCTCCTCCAAGGCGTCGAGCCGACCATTGTTCATCACCTCCTCTATGAGCCGGCGCACCGGCGCCTTGCGGTCGCCTGCGGCGCCCTGCGTGTCGTCCATGTCGCTCCTCCTCCTGCATCGATCGGCTGGCGACGGTATTGTTGATCATATGATCAGATCAGACGATCAGGAGACGAGAGATGACCCCCGAAGGTCCGTATGTCGTCATGGTGTATGCGGTATACGTACCCGTCAGCGTGGGGCTGACGGTGTGGCTTGCCCGGACCCTGTTCCAGCACGGGGCGGTGTTCCTGGACGACGTCTTCCCCGAGCGTCCCGAGGTGGCGGTGGCGATCAATCGGTTGCTCGTGACCGGCTTCTACATGTTCAACCTGGGCTATGCGTTCCTGATCCTGCGGGCGGACCCGGCGTCGTCGGTCGTGGGGGCGGTTGAGGAGCTGGCCACCAAGCTCGGGTTGCTGCTGGTCTCCCTGGCGTTCCTGCACTTCATCAACGTCTTTGTGTTCCAGCGCATCCGCCAACGCGCTACCGAGCACCAGGCCCTTCCGCCCGTGGCGGCCAGCGCAAGCTGGGGATCTCCGCCGGCTCCCGAGGGCGCATCCGGCTCGTGGCCGCCCCCGCAATGATGACCGGCTCCCGCCCGGGCGCCCTGCTCGTCCTCTACGACCCGACCTGCGCCTGGTGCAGGCACTGCAGGACCTGGTTGGAATCCCAGCCCAGCTGGATCGAACTCGGATTCCTTCCGGCCGACTCCGACCAGGCCCGCGAGCTCGCGGGCCACCTCCCCCTCATGGACGAACTGATCGTTCTCGGCAACGACGGCTCAGCGTGGGTCGGCGATGACGCCTTCCTCATCTGCCTGTGGGCGACCCGTGGGTATCGACCCTGGGCGCGACAACTCGCCAGAACTCGACTCAGGAGCGTGGCGCGACGGCTGTTCGCAGCCGTATCGTCCCGCCGCAGCCGTCTCTCCACTGACGCCGATCAGGATCCGTGCCAGGGGCGACCGTGCCAGCACGACCCGGGGCACGCAGCCCCCCAAACAA
>WHTC01000499.1 GCA_009379795.1 Nitriliruptorales bacterium
GAGGGCACGGTCGTGCTGCCTGAGGGGATGAACAGGTCGCTGGACGCCTACTTCGACGGCGAGTGGCACCGCCTGCAACTGCCCGAGCACCTCGGCGGCTTTGCCGCGCCGCCGAGCCTGCGCTGGGCCGCTTCCGAGATGCTGCTCGGCGCCAACCCCGCCGCGCTGATGACGGCTGCCGGACCCTTCTTCGCCAGCATGATCGATCCGCTGGTCACCGACGAGCAGCGCGAGCGCTGGGTACGGCCGATGGTCGAGCGCCGCTGGGGCGGGACCATGGTGCTCACAGAGCCCGAGGCCGGCTCAGACGTCGGCGCCGCGCGCACCACCGCGACGCCGGCCGGCGATGGGACCTGGCACCTGCACGGCATCAAGCGCTTCATCACCAACGGCGACTTCGACTGGCCGGAGAACATCATTCACCTGGTCCTGGCCCGGCCCCACCTCGGCCCCGGGCACGAGGTCAAGCCCGGCACCAAGGGCCTGTCGCTGTTCATCGTCCCCAAGTACTGGGTGAACGAGGACGGCTCGCTCGGCGAGCGCAACGGTGTCGTGGCCACCGGACTCGAGGACAAGATGGGCCTGAAGTCCTCCGCCACGTGCACGCTGACCTTCGGCGAGCACGGACCCGCTCGCGGTGTCCTGGTCGGTGAGGCGCACGACGGCATCCGCCAGATGTTCGACGTCATCGAGTACGCGCGGATGCTGGTGGGGGCCAAGGCGATCGCCACACTGTCGACCGGCTACCTGAACGCGCTGGCCTACGCCAAGGAGCGCGTCCAGGGCCCCGATCTCGCGAGAGGGGCCGACCCGAACGCACCACGCGTGGCGATCATCCGCCATCCCGACGTCCGGCGGATGCTGATGACGCAGAAGGCGCACGTCGAGGGTATGCGTGCGTTGGTGCTGTACACCGCGAGCATCCAGGACCGGGTGTGGATGGGCAAGGCGGGGGGCGAGGATGTCACCGCCTTCGAGCGGCTCAACGACCTGTTGCTGCCGCTGGTGAAGGGCTACGGGTCGGAGAAGAGCTACGAACTGCTCGCC
>WHTC01000468.1 GCA_009379795.1 Nitriliruptorales bacterium
AGCAGCTCAGCGATTGTGACTACTTGCAGAAGCGGATACGCACGACCCGTAAGAGGATGTATATACGTCCCCGACCGTCGCGCCTCATCACGCATCCCCCGCGTTGGACTCTCAAGGGTCACAAGGAGTCCCATCTGGGCGCGCTGTGACTCGGTAGTACCCCGAAGGTCGCGCACCATCGCGGGATTCAACTGGCGCCCACCCTTGACGCTCACGACGACTCTGCCGGTCTCGGCTGCGTTAGCGGGGAAGCGAACCCAGCCGTCCACACCCCGGTCACCTGCCTGCTCGTGCCGCTCGTGCGGCTGGCCGCCGACCAGGGACACGGCCCATCGCTCGAAGTCGAAAGGATTGCTTGCGAACAATGCCCGCGCCCCATCCAGGTCTCGGGGGATGCCTCGCACCTCGTATGTTGAACGAACACCCTCCCCGTAAGTGTCCCTCAACCGCTTGTCGATGAGATCCACGGCGAAGAACGTGATATCGACCCCAATCCACCGTCGCCGCATCCGCTGTGCTACGGCGACGGCCGTCCCGCAGCCACAGAACGGATCAAGCACCACATCACCTTCATTGCTCGCCGCCTCAATGATGCGCTCCAGCAGCGCCTCGGGCTTCTGCGTCGGGTACCCCAGACGACACGAAGTTCGCCAGCGGAGAGGCGCCCCACGGGAAGATGCGGGAGGCGTTGCCGATCGCTTACGCGCCGTCTGCACTGCGAGACGCACCTGCCGCCGGTCGAAGAACGCCATCATCGGCCCCGATCCGACGACATGGACCGTCGCGTGGCCGCACCTGCGAGTGCCGCACCACCGCCACCGACGGCCACTGCAGGCCATAGCGGCGGGTTGTAGCCAAGTCCGCCCGAGTAGTCGATGCCGACGAGGTTCGTGCAAGACGTCGCGCCGACGTCTTCGCCGCTCTCGCGCACGACGGCCTGGCTGGTACACGACAGGGGTGCCACCAGCACGTAACCGACGAAGAGCGCGGCGATCGCGGCGACGACCGGCCAGAACACCCGCGGACGGCGCCGGTGGGCGTCCGTCAGCCCGGCCACGAGCACAATCACGCCCGCAACCAGGATCGGAACCCCAATCGTGAAGATCGAGATGAACCCGAACACCATCAGCACGATACCCGCCGCGACGTAGCCCGGCCTGAACCGATGCTGCGCGGCCATCCTCTACCTCCTTGAGCGGACGCTCAACAGTGTAATAGCGCTTGAGCGGTCGTCCCCGCCTGGAGCGCGCAAGTCCGAGTCCAGGAATCGGGAGCCTTGTGAGAACTTTCTTTACTTCATCAAGGGC
>WHTC01000280.1 GCA_009379795.1 Nitriliruptorales bacterium
CGCCGAAAACGTGCAGGCGCTGGGTCTCTCATGAGCGCCGAAAACGTGCAGGCGCTGGGTCTCTCATGAGCGCCGAAAACGTGCAGGCGCTGGGTCTCTCATGAGCGCCGAAAACGTGCAGGCGCTGGGTCTCTCATGAGCCCCGCCGAGGAGCCCCAAGCCCAGGGGCCCGTCGAAGTCCGACATAGGCCGCACACCATCGCGCCCGCCGCCGGTCATGAGGCTGCCGGAGACCCGGGTGCGAGGCAGGAGCGGGAGACTCACGCTGCGGCCCCCTGGTTGACTCCCGGACGGCTGCTCAGCCTGATCGCGGTGGTCCTGGGCGCCTACGCGGCGCTGACGATCGTGGTCGCCCTGCGCACGATCCTGATCATGCTGCTGGTCGCACTGTTCCTGTCCTTTGCGATGGAGCCGGCGGTGCAGTGGCTCACGCAGCGCCGGTGGCGGCGTGGCTGGGCGACCGGTGCGGTCTTCGTCGGGGTGTTACTCGGGCTCGTCGGTGTCGGCGCACCCTTGCTCCTGCTGGTCGCGGATCAGTTGACCGCGTTGATCCGCAGCGTCCCAGGATCGCTGGACGAGCTCGCCGAGATGTTCCCCAGCCTCGGCTTCCTGGAGCCGCTGGGCGCCAGCCCTGAGCTGCAGGCGCAGGTCTCGCAGTTCGGCAATGATCTCGGCGCGCGCCTGAGCAACCTCGCGCTCGGTGCGGCCGGCAACGTGGTGACGATCGCCTCGACGGCCCTCGGCATCTTCTTCCAACTGCTGTCGATCGCACTGGTGACCTTCTACCTGGTCGCCGACGGCCCGCGGGCACGGCGGGTGCTGGCCCGCCCGCTGCCGCCAGATCGCCAGCGGGAGATGCTGGCAATGTGGGAACTCGCCGTGGCGAAAACCGGCGGCTACATCTACAGCCGGCTGCTCCTGGCCATGATCTGCGCCCTGACCACCGGGATCTTCCTGGTCGTGCTGGGGGTCCCCTACCCGGTGCCCCTGGGCTTGATCGTCGGGACCACCAGCGTGTTCATCCCCGTGGTGGGCACCTACATCGGGGGAATCCTGCTCATCATCGTCGCCGTGGTCCACGATCCCATCAGCGCGCTGTGGGTGCTCGGGTTCGTGATCATCTACCAGCAGGTGGAGAACTACCTGCTGGCCCCGCGGATCCAGGCGCACACGATGGACGTCCATCCGGCGGTAGCGTTCGTGTCGGTCCTTGTCGGTGGGACGCTGCTGGGTGCGGTCGGCGCTTTGCTGGCGCTGCCGGCGACGGCGATCCTGCAGGCGCTGCTGTCCACCTACGTCCGGCGCCACGAACTGATCGAGGAACTCGAAGAGGTTGCCCTGCCCGTGGATCTGCCCGCCGCCGCCGGCCACGGGACCCCGACCGCCCCTGCGATCGCCCACCGAAAGTGAAACTCATGACCTCACGTCCCGCGAACCATGCGAACCCCCCCGGGCGTCCCGCACGACCGGGGCCGGTCCGCGACCTCGGCGGCGGCCTGCATGAGGTCGACACGTTGACCGCCGGCATGGGCAGCGTCACCGCCGGGTTCCTGATCGAGGCCCCCCGGCCGACCCTGATCGAATGTGGGCCGTCGCTGTCGGTGAACGCGGTGATCGCGGCGCTGCGCAAGCTGGGCATGGATCCGGGTGACCTGGCCTACCTGGTGCTCACGCACATCCATCTCGACCATGCCGGCGGCGCGGGTGACGTCGCCGAGGCGTTCCCGGGGGCCACCATCGTGGTCAGCGAGGTGGGGGCGCGGCACCTGGTCGAGCCTGAGCGCCTCAACGCCAGTTCTCGCCGGGTGTACGGACCGCTGATGGACACCGTGTACGGCGACTGCACTCCGATCGCCGAGCAGCGCATCCGCGGGGTGGCCGACCGTGAGGTGCTGGACCTGGGCGGCGGCCGGCGGTTGGACCTGCTCTACACCCCCGGTCACGCCAAGCATCACATCGCCGCGTTCGAACCGGATCTCGGCGCGCTGTTCGTCGGCGATTCGGTCGGGGTGAAGCTGCCTGGCATGACCATGATCCGCCCTGCAACCCCGCCACCGGACTTCGACCTGGTCCTGGCGCATCGGACGCTGAAGCGTTACGCCGCGCTCAACCCCGAGGTGATCTACCTGGCGCACTACGGAGCGGTGGACCCGCCGCAGGAGTCGCTTGCCGAAGCCGGTGAGCGGCTGCAGATGTGGGCCGACGTGGCGGAGGCGGCCTACCTGGAGCACGCTGAGCTCGACCATGTCGCAGACACGCTGGCCCAGCGCTTCGCCGACGAGGTGGCGTTCACCGCAGACGATCCGGAGACAGAAGGGCGAGTGCGGCTGATGATCGATCCTCGGTCCAATGCGATGGGGCTGCTCCGCTACCTGAGCAAGCGCGAGGAGCGGCCGCCCGCCCGGTAGCCGCCAGCGCGATCAGCCGGCCCCGAGCCGCTCGGCGGCGTCGAGAAAGTCGGGATCCACGGCCACGACCGCCTCCAGGTAGTCGCGCGCCTCGTCGGGCTTCCCAAGGCGATCAGACAGGTCGGCGGCCACGTACCACACGCGGGGATGCCAGGCCTCGACCTGCCGGGGGTGCAGGTCGGCGCGTTCGAGCACATTCATGGCGCCGGGCAGGTCGCCGCGATCCGCCCGGTCGGAGGCAAGGACGATCAGGCCTTCGACCACGCGGTCCCGGCTGACCTTTTCGGCGTCGACCATGGCCTCGACCTCTTCGGCTACCTTGTCGTGTTTTCCCAGCGCCCGCGCACAGTCGGCGAGTACATGGTTCTGGTCCTGCATGCCGGTGAGTCGCCGGTAGGCGGTCAACTCGGCGGTCGCGGCGGCCCATTCGCCTCTCTGGTATCGGGCGATCCCGAGGGCTTCACGCACCATGCCACTGCGGGCTGCGACGCTCTTGGCCCACTCGAGGTATGGCAGGGCGCGCTCCGGATCACCGGCTGCGAGCGCCTCCCCCGCAACCGCGTACGCCGCCATCACTTCGTCGAGAAGACCTTCGGGTACCGATGAGCGCAGGTCCCGATAGACGGCTCGTGGCAACAGCGGGCGCTCCTCGGGGAGCGCCGGCTTGGGCACGCGCCCGCGGCGTGATGACGGCAGGCGCACGGGACGGGGGCGGGAACCGCCGCCTGCCCTCAGCAGGTCGTCACGTCCGACCGGTGGCCGCCCAGTCCGGCCCGAAGGTCTGCTGGTCGGGTCCCGGTCACGGTCCCGGCCGCGACTCCGATCTCCGCTTCGGCCGGGGTCGTCACGACCACGACGCTGACCGTCGCTGTTTTCTGATGGGTTGGGGGGCACTGTGGTGACCTTTTTTGCATGGTGAAAGCCGCCCTGGTGGGGGCGGCTTTGGGTGGTGTGTGTTCCGCGGTGTCCTACTCTCCCACACGGTTGCCTGTGCAGTACCATCGGCGCTGGGGGGCTTAACTTCCGGGTTCGGAATGTGGCCGGGTGTGTCTCCTCCGCTGTGGCCACGGA
>WHTC01000312.1 GCA_009379795.1 Nitriliruptorales bacterium
ATGGTGCAGTGGGTGTTCATCACCGCGCTGACTCTGGTCTCGGCGTTGGCGCTTGCCCTCGTCTACGGGTTCGGCGGGTTCTACGCGCTGCGGGGGCAGTTGGATCCGGGCGCCGTTGTCGCGCTCGCCCTGCTGCTCACCCGCCTGTATGCGCCGCTGACCGCTCTGGCCAGCGCGCGGGTGGATGTGATGAGCGCGCTGGTGAGCTTCGAGCGGGTGTTCGAGGTGCTGGACTTGAAGCCGTTGATCGCCGAGAGACCGGATGCCCGGGCGGTGCCCGACGGGCCGGTGTCCGTGGAGTTCGACGGGGTGCGCTTCGGTTACCCGTCGGCGGACAAGGTGTCGCTCGCGTCGCTGGAGGAGGTCGCAAGCCTCGACACGCGCGGCGGTGTCGAGGTGCTGCACGACGTGTCGTTCCGCGCCGAGCCGGGGCAGGTGGTGGCGCTCGTGGGATCCTCGGGGGCCGGGAAGTCGACGATCGCGCAGCTGGTGGCGCGGCTCTACGACGTCGAGGGCGGCGCTGTGCGGCTGTCCGGTGTGGACGTCCGGGACCTGTCCGCCGAGTCGATCCGCGAGACGCTGGGGATGGTGACCCAGGACGGGCATCTGTTCCACGAGTCGGTCCGTGTGAACCTGCTGCTGGCACGCCCACGAGCGTCGGAGGAGGAGTTGTGGGAGGTGCTGCGGCGCGCCCGCCTCGACGCGCTGGTGAGCTCGCTGCCCGACGGGCTTGACACCGTCGTCGGCGAGCGCGGGTACCGGCTGTCCGGAGGTGAGCGCCAGCGGCTGACGATCGCGCGGCTGCTGCTGGCGCACCCGCGGGTGGTGATCCTCGACGAGGCCACCGCGCACCTGGACTCCACGTCGGAGGCAGCGGTGCAGGCGGCGCTGAGTGAGGCGCTGGCCGGGCGGACTGCGGTGGTGATCGCTCACCGGCTGTCCACCGTCCGGGCCGCGGACCTCATCCTGGTGATCGAGGACGGGCGGGTCGCCGAGCGCGGCACCCACACTGTCCTGCTCGCCGCCGGCGGCCGTTACGAGGAGCTGTACCGGACCCAGTTCGACCAACCGCCCACCAAGGAGGCAGTCCACTGACCCAGGCCCCTCCCGGTGGGCTTCAGCCCTTCAGGGGCGAGCGCTTTGGTCAGCGTAGTTGCGAGCAGGCAGCTGCTGCACGGCCCAGCCGTTGCCGTCCGGATCGCTGAAGAAGACGAACGAGCCCCAGTCGGACCGCTGGACCTCGCTGACCTCCACGCCCCGCTCAACGAGCTCCGCGCGCGCGGCCTCGATGTCGGAGACGACCAGGTGTAGAAGGTCTTCGCGCGGTCCACGTCCGAGACGGGGACCGCCACCAGTTCAAGCTTCCACTCCATGGTCGTCTTCCTTTCCGTGGCCGCTGGCCGGTTCGGTGTCCGTGAGGTCTCGCCTACAGCGAGCACGCTAGGAGCGATTGCGGTCAGATTAAGTCCTCAATAGATGCTCCCCGGATGTCGAGAACGACGGGACCGCTCCGACCGCGTGTGGAAGCGCCCACCACGGGTGCGAAGGGAAAGGGAGTGACGAGATGAAGTACATGATCATGATGTTCGGGGACGCGGCCACCATGATGGAGACCCAGTCGCCGGAATGGATCAGGGACATGATCGAGTTCATGCAGAAGCTCGACGGGGAGCTCAAGGAGGCCGGCGAACTCGTCGACGGACAGGGGCTCGCCGATCCGAGCCAGGCCAAGACCGTCCGCATCAAGGACGGTGTCCCCGTCGCGACCGACGGACCGTTCGCCGAGTCCAAGGAGTCGCTGGCCGGTTACTGGGTCGTCGACGTCAGCAAGGACCGTGCGATCGAGATCGCCTCACGAGTCGTCGCCTTCACCGAGGGACCGATCGAGGTGCGCCAGATCATGGACGCACCACCGGAGATTTGAGGCCTGGCTCCCGCATCGAGGGCCTGCTGCGCGAGCTCGCGCCGCAGGTCCTCGGCACGCTCGTGCGGCGGCACGGGCAGTTCGACGCCTCTGAGGATGCCGTGCAGGAGGCGCTGCTCGCCGCGGCGCTGCGGTGGGCAAAGGAGGGCGTGCCCGACAGCCCTCGGTCGTGGCTCGTGACCGTCGCCTCCCGTCGCCTGGTCGACGAATGGCGGAGCGAGAGCGCGCGGCGGCGTCGGGAGGAGACAGCCGCCGCACTGGAACCGCCCGGCAAGGGGCAGCCTTCCGACGCCGATGACACGCTCACGCTCGTGTTCCTGTGCTGCCACCCCTCGCTGTCCGTGCCTTCGCAGCTGGCCCTGACATTGCGCGCGGTCGGCGGGCTGACGACGGCGGAGATCGCGCATGCCTTCCTGGTTCCCGAAACCACGATGGCCCAGCGCATCAGTCGCGCCAGAGCTACTACCGGCGGAAACGGGCGTGGCTGAGCAACTGCACTTGCTGGGAGGAGACAACATGACTAGCTACCACCTCGTCCTTGAGCTGGACGCCGATGTCCGAGACGACGAGCTGGAGACGCGTCTCGACGAGATCCTCGACCGGCTGCGTGAGATGCACGGCGTGCATGACGTCGACTACGGCGCTGCGCTGGAGACCGGCGCTGTCGTTTTCACCGGATACGTCGACTCCAACAGCTTCGACGACGCGGCGGTCACCTTCAGCAGCGCGGTGCGTGCGGCGATCCACGCCGCGCAGGGGTCCACGCCAGGGTGGCCGACGTGGGGGCCAGGTGAGGTCCGGATCGAAGCGCCAGAGCCTGCGACCCGATGAGCTCCGCAACCTGCGGTTCTATTTGGTGGGCGATAGAGGATTTGAACCTCTGACCTCTTCCGTGTCAAG
>WHTC01000082.1 GCA_009379795.1 Nitriliruptorales bacterium
CAAAAATCGGGCTCGTGTAGCAGTCGCACGCCACGCCGCAGTCGAGGACGTCGAAGAGGTTGAAGTCGTGAACACCGTTCTCGGCGATCATCAGCCCGTCGATGACCCCGAGCTCGAGGGAGTCGTACAGCTCAGGAGCAGGCAGCCCGACAGGCGAGCCTCCCAGAGCGCCTCCGTCGCCTGCTCGGCCGAGCCCTCGCGGAACAGGAACGGAAGCTCGACGATCTGCGCCACGACCCGGGGTCGTCGGGATCCGGCGCGTCCGCGCCGCCCGTACCGCAGGCGGCCAGGATCAACCCCGCAATCCCCAAGGACAGTGGCCGATCCAGCGACGTCGCAGAGTTGCCATGCAACGCCCTCCCGCAGCAGACAGTTTCCCGTCCCCCAGCGCCCGAGCCCAGGCCCCCAACGCCGCGCATCACCCATGGGGGCTAACGTTGCGCAAGTCGCAGGCGGACGTCAAGTCGATGTTGTCGGACCATCCCGTCCGGAGCGGTCTGCGCCTCCCGACTGAGCGTTTCTTGACTGTTCCGATTCGCGCTGCGACAGTCGCCGAATGGACGTCGTTCTGTTGGTCGGAATCGCCATCGGTTTTTACGCCGGGTTTCTGTTCGGGAGATTGTGGACAGAGCGGAGCCGGGCTCGCTTCGATGGAAGCAGCGCCTGGACGAGCCGAAAGCGGTACCGCGGTACCCGGCCGTTCTGAGGGCGCCGCGGCCTGGCTCTCCTCCATTCAGGAATGGACACTCGACGATCCCGAGCGCCGGCGCGCCGCCCCTGGCCGGGCGCCGGACTTTCGCCATGCCGCTGTCGCGGTCATTCTGGAGTCTCAGGCCGGAGCAGGTCCGGCCCCGGTCATCTTGGTGAGGCGGCAATGAGCGCGACGGCAGGCCCGTTCGGGCGCACTGCGGTGGAAGGTGTACCGGCCTGGTTCCGGACCGCGGTCGGCGCGCCCTTTGAGGAGCGGACCGTAACGGTGCAAGGGTGCAAGGTGCACTATCTGCGCTGGGGCCAGACCGATCGCCCCGGGATCGTGCTCCTGCACGGGGGTGCCGCCCACGCCCACTGGTGGACCTTCATCGCGCCCTTTCTCCTGCCGCACTATCACGTGATCGCCATCGACCTCAGCGGTCACGGGGACAGCGAGTGGCGCGAGGTCTACACCGTCGAGTTGTGGGCTGAGGAGGTCATGGCGGCGACCGTCGACGCCGGCATGCGCGGTCACCCGATCGTGGTGGGGCACAGCATGGGTGGGGTCGTGTCGATCGTTGCCGCCTCGGTCCACGGCGACCGCCTGGCGGGCGCGGTCATCGTCGACTCTCCGATCCGCCGGCCCGACCCGGAGACCCAGGAGGGCACGGGAGGTCGTGCGTTCCGCAATCCCAAGACCTACCCGTGCCTCTCCGAGGCGCTGGAGCATTTCCACCTGGTGCCGCCCCAACCCTGCGACAACCCGTTCGTCATCGATCATGTGGCGCGGAATTCGCTGCGCAGGGTCGAGA
The DNA here is from genome assembly GCA_009379795.1 of Nitriliruptorales bacterium. Lineage (GTDB taxonomy): Bacteria > Actinomycetota > Nitriliruptoria > Euzebyales > Egibacteraceae > WHTC01. The sequence continues at coordinate 1,503 of WHTC01000082.1, forward strand.
AGGGGTGGACATGGAAGTTCGATCCCCGGGTGTTCCAGCGCACCCGGCCCCGGGTGTTCCACGAGTACCTGGCCGGCGCGCGCTGCCGGATCGCGATCTTCAAGGGCCAGTTCAGCGAACTGGTCACTGACGAGGTCGCGGAGTACATGAGCGAGTTGCTGGGCCGCAACGCGCCGTTCGTCGAGATCCCCCAGTCCTATCACCACCTGCTGCTGGATCAGCCACTCGCGTTCATCGCGGCGCTCCGGGCCATCCTGGCTGATTGGGAGCACTCGCTGCCTCTCGGCGGGCCCCGCCCGGGCACTGCTCACCGGTTGGTGTCCGGAGACGGTGACGGATAGTCTGGGCGGGCGCGGCGCCGCATGCAGGTGGCGCGTGCCGAAGTTTCCTGGACGCAAGGAGCGTGGTCACGTCGTGAAGCAGGGCATTCATCCCGAGTACCGCAAGGTGGTGTTCCAGGACACCGGTGCGGACTTTGCCTTCCTGTGCGGCTCCACGATCAAGACCAACGAGACGATCGTGTGGGAGGATGGCAACACCTACCCCTTGGTCCGCGTCGAAGTCTCGAGCGCGAGCCACCCGTTCTACACGGGGAAGCAGAAGATCGTCGACACCGCCGGCCGGGTGGAGCGCTACCAGCGTCGCTACCAGCGCGGCGCCCAGGACCAGGGCGCCAAGAACAAGCGCTGACGCGACCAGGGCGGCACCGCCGGCTCTCCGCTCACCCTTCGGCAGCGCCAGAGCACCCACGGCGGCGCGGGACCGCCGTGGATGCCCTGTAGGAGCGGGTCAGCAGTTGCGCAGTTCGGGTGTCTGGTTGAGCACCTGCGCACGCGGCGACACGAACCGGCGGTAGCTGTCGCCATTCGCCTGGCCGGGCTGGAACACCGCCACCCGGTGGCAGTTCTGGAACGCCAGTCTCACGCCGAAGTGCCGCTCAAGCGCCCCTCGGATGCTGTCGCTGGCCAGTGCTCGCAGCAACTGACCGCGCGCCTGCTCATCCGGCGGTGGCACCCGGTTGTCGGTGAAGGCCTCGGACGAAGCGTGCAGTTCCCGGACCAACCCCGTGATCAGGTCCCAGGCGTAGGGAAGTGAGGTCCGGACGCAGTCGACGAACTCGGCCTCGTCGATGTCGCCGAGTTGGGCCTGCTCCTGCAGGTCTGCCTTCACATCAAGTGACATGTACGCTCCTGTCGGTCATGGGATGATCAATCCCGGTGGTGATCCACCGAGATGGAAGGATCATGACATTCATTTCCATAATGTCAATGTGCTTATCCTTGCACCCTGAGCTGCGATTACAGGAGGGGCCGTGCGCGGGGTGGGGACCGTCCGAGCGCACGAGCACGCCACGCTGGCCGCTCCCCAGTACTCCGGCCACGCGCTGGGGGTGGCGGCGGATCTGTTCCGTGCGATCGGCGATCGCGAGCGGCTCCGGCTGCTGACCATCCTCAGTGAGGGCGAGCGCTGCGTGAGCGAACTCGCCGGGACCGTGGAAGCCAGCCTGTCCGCGGTGTCCCAGCGCCTGCGCGTGCTGCGCGCCGTGGGGCTGCTCGAGCGGCGACGCGAGGGCAAGCACGTGTACTACTCGCTGGCGGACGAGCACGTCGCGGTTCTGATCGCCAACGCGCTCGCCCACGCCAGTGAGGACCAGGGCCGATCCGCCTGACCAGCCGGGGCGACGACGATCGCCTCCGGATGCGACAACCGCGGGGGCGGCGGCTAGCCTCCCGGGAATGCGCTCACCCATGAACGCATCCTTCCACGCCCGTGCCAACCGAGATCGAGGCTGAGGTGCGCTTCGTTACCCACTGGCTCCTCCTGGTCCTGGTCGGCATCATCACCCTGGCGGCGGTCGCGACCATGGCCCAGCTCTACTCGGGGGGCGTGTCCGACGACGATCCCGCGTTCCGGGAGGACGCGCTGCAGCGCTCATCCGTCCTCGACGCGCAGATCCTGGAGGTCACCCCCGTCCCCGACGAAGACCCGGCGGGGTTGCCACCGGGCGCGGTCTCCGTGGAGGTCACGGCGCGGTTGGACGACACCGGCGAGGTCATCACCTTCCCGATGATCGATGACACGGGAGACACCTTCCACGCCGGGCAGCGCGTCACCGTCACCGCCAATGAGACCGATGGCGAGGACACGCTCTATGTGATCAGCGACTTCCAGCGCGAACGACCTCTGGCGCTGCTCGCCGGGCTGTTCGTGGTCGCCGTCATCGCCTTCGGCCGCTTCCAGGGGGTGCGGGCGCTGATCGGCCTGGCGCTGACCGGTCTGCTGATCGTGCTGTATCTGATCCCGACGATCCTCAACGGCCAGGATCCGGTCCAGGTCGCCCTGTCCACGTCCATGGTGATCATGGTGATCACCCTGTACCTCTCGCACGGCGCATCGCGCAAGACCACCGCCGCGGTGGTCGGTACGGCCCTGGCCCTGCTGCTTACCGGGGCGCTCGCCGCGCTGTTCGTCGAGGGCGCCAACCTCACCGGGTTCACCTCCGAGGAGGCGCGGCTGGCCAATGTCGAGGCCGGTGGGCTCAGCCTGCGCGGGCTGCTGCTCGCGGGGATCATCCTCGGCGGGCTCGGCGTCCTCGATGACGTGACCATGTCCCAGGCCTCGACCGTGTTCGAGTTGCGGCGGGCCAATCCGCGCGCCGGGTTCAGGAACCTGACGCGCGGCGCGCTGACCGTGGGCCGGGACCATGTCGCCGCTACGGTCAACACCCTGTTCCTGGCCTACGCCGGCGCGGCACTGCCGCTGCTGATCCTGTTCGCCGTAGGCATCGACCCGGTGGTCAGCGTGCTCACCAGCGAGATCGTGGCCGTCGAGGTGGTGCGCACGCTGGTGGGCTCGCTCGGGCTGATCGCCGCCGTGCCGATCACCACCGCGCTGGCCGCCGTCCTCGCGTGCAGCGAGCCCAAGAAGGTCGCCGCCGAGGCTCGGCACCGGCAAGGCCACCATCACGCGCACGGACCGGCCACCGTTGCGGCGCCTGCGGCCAGCGCCCGGGAGTTCGGGCCGCAACCCATGCCGGTGATGCCCCCGGGATACCCGGCGGAGCCCGCGCCCAGGGCGCCCGCTGCCATGGAGCGGTTCGCCCACGGCGACCAGACGGACCGGATCGATCAGCTTCCGCCTCCGGAGCAGCCGCCGATGCCGGGTCAGGGCCGCTTGATGATCCCGGGGTATCCGGCTGCACCGTTCGTACCGCCCGCGCCGCCTCCCTCGACCTACCCTCGCGAGCAGCGTCCTCCGCAGCCCTCCGAGGGGCGGCGGCCGGAGCGGGAGCAGGGGGATCGGCGACGGCCGGGTCGGGGTCGCGAGCCTGCACCTCTGCCGGAGCCGACCAGCCCTCAGGAAGCCGACGATCTGGACTGGATTCGCCAGCTGCGGGACGCCTACAACCCGGCGGATCCGCGGCGTGACGATGACGGCTGGCGCCATGAGGATCAGGGCCGCCGTTCACCGCCATCGTCCCCGCCGCATCACCGGCGCTGACTGCGGGGCCGCACCTGGCGGGCCTCTAGGATCGTCGAGCGGGTGAGACGACAAGGCTGGTGATCCGGATGAGGAAGCTGCGACGGCGAGCGTTGCTCGTGGGGCTGGGCGCGCTGATGCTGCCGATGATCCTGGCGGGGCCCGCGGCGGCGCATGTCGAGTTGAGCGCGGCCTCGCCCGAGGAGGGCGATACCGTCACCGAGGCGCTGTCCGAGGTGCGGCTGGAGTTCAGCGGGCCGCTGCAGGACGGCGGTGATCACGCCGTCGGGCTGTTCGATCCGGCTGGCGAGCGCATCGACGACGGTGACATCGTCGAGGTTTCCGACCGCGTGCTGAGCGTCGAGGTCGGGCCGCTGGAGCATGCCGGCGAGTACACCGTCCAGCACCTGGTCATCGCCGCGGATGGTGATCCTTACGAAGGCAGCTACACCTTCACCTACGACGGGCCCCTCGCCGAACCGGCCGCACCCGAACCCGATCCGGCACCGGAGGAGACCGAGGACGCCTCGCCGGCCGAGGACGCCTCGCCGGCCGGACCGACCGAGGAATCCGTGGACGACGCCGAGGAGACCGCTGCCGTCGAGAACACGGGAGGCTTCCCTCTTCCCCTGCTCATCGGCATCATCGCCGCGGTCCTCACAGGCGTGGGAGTGCTGGTGACCCGGAGCCGCAGCGGTCAGGGAGGCTCTGAGACTTGACGGCTGGGACGACACCCGACCGGAGGCCGGCCGCGGACGCTCAGTGTCCGCCGGGCACGCCGGGTCGCTCGTCAGCGTAGGAGGTGACGAAGCCCTCGAGCGCCTGCAGGTCCAGCCCTTCGCAGTGCTGCATGGCGCCCCAAGTGGAGAACGCCACTGTGCCCTCCTCCAGCGCCGCGTACGGCGTCGCCGCCACCCGCCCGTCGTAGTCGCGGGTCACGGTCTCCTGAAGCGTCGCCCGGGCGGCGTCGGACAGCCCGTGATAGCTCACCACCGCACCTCCCGCCTCCAGGACGCTCACCTGCTCGGGCTCACTCAACGCCTCCGCGGGACCGCGAACGTCGATCGCAAACGCACCGGAGGAATGCCAGCCGGAGGTGGGCGGCGTCGAGTTGTAGGGGACGGGCGGCTCCTGATCGCCGATCAGGTGCGAGCCTCCCTGGATCGGGACCGTCTCGACCGGCTCGCAGCGGTCCGTAGGCCCAGCGACCGCCGCCGGCTCGCTGTCGGCACAGCCCGCCAGGACCAGCACGGCCAGCATCACCCCGGCAAGGGCGGACGCCCGCCGCCCCCACTCGGACCATGCCGCCGGGAACGTCGTGGGTGTCATGGCTGCCCAGTCTGGCAGTCCGTGTTAGGGATTGACGGTGACCGGCACTTCGGTCGAGAGCTGCTCGAAGTCGCTGACCCGGATCCGGATCTCGATCCGCCACTCGCCGGGGATGGACAGCTCGGGGCCGGTCTGCAGCCAGTGCCCGGGACCGGCGAGGAGCGCTTCGCGCTCGATCGGTCCGATGTCCTCGGCGGGGAGCGAGAACGCGAGCACAAGATCCCCGGTGGTGTCCGCGGGTCGCCCGTCCTGACCCAGCAGGTAGAGGTGCACGTCGTTGGTCCCCGCCCGGTTCGGGTCGATGGTCATGTTGATCTGGTGGTCCTCGCCGATGTCGGCGTAGGTGGAGAACACACCGGTCACCCCGGCCGCGATCCGGGCGGGCACCAGGTTGACGAGCACCGCGGTGACCAGCACGACGGCCAGTAATCCGATCACCTCGAAGCGGACCGTGCGGCCCAGGCGCTGCCAGGCGTCGCCAGCGCCGCGCGTGATGGCCGGCACCAGCCGGCGGTTGTTGTAGAAGCCGACGGCCAGGACCGCGGCGACGATCGCGACCTTGGCGAGCAGCGTCCAGCCGTAAGCGCTCGCGATCAGGGCACGCGGCGCGCGCACCTGGCTCCACACCAGCGCCAGCCCTGCCGCCGAGACGAGCACGATCGCCGACGTCGCCAGCGTCGAGAAGCGTGCCACCAGCCTCCCACCTCCGGCCGGATCGTCAGCCAGACGGCGGCTGCGCAGTGCGACCAGCAGCAGCACGAGCCCGCCGAACCAGGCCGCGCCGGCCAGCGTGTGCGACAGGGTGGCTCCCACCACCAGCCAGCGCGGTTCGGTGCTGACGGTGTGGCCGGTCAGGGCGAAGGAGGCGAGGACTGCGGCGGCTCCCACGCCGGTGGCGATGATCGCCGGGCGGTTCCACAGCCGGGGCAGGGCGGCCAGCAGCGCCCCGAGGCCGGCCAGACGCACGACGGCGGCGGCGCCGTAGCTGCTGGTCAGGGTCTCGCCGAGGACCTCAGGGTCGAGCAGCGCCGCGGCGCCCAGGCCGGTGACCAGCACCCCCTGGACGGCGATGCCGATCACCGAGGCCACCGCCGCCACGCCGGCGCCGACCGTGGCCAGCGCGGTCAGGGGCCGGCGCTCCGCGGGGCGCCGGTCATGGACCCAGAGCAGGAAGATGACCCCGCCGGCGGCCAGCAGGGACCCTATGTAGACGAGGAAGCGCAGGCCGCTCGCGGCGGTGGCGACCAGCGGGCTGTCGCCACCTTCCGCCTGGGCGAAGATCGCCGAGAGCGCTTCGTCGTCGGCTGCCTCGACGTCACCGACGGTGAACAGGAACGCGCCACGGACCGGGTGGGCGTCCGTAGAGAGCGCCGACCATGTGGCCACGTAGGTGCCGTCACGCAAATCGCCCGGCAGCCCCACGCGCAGCCTGCTCGGATCCTCGCTGACGTTGCCGGCGTCCCCGAGGTCAACCCGCTCGGCGTTGGCGTCGAACACCCGCACGGCGCCGAGCGGGGCGGTGACCGGCTCGTTGAACTGCAGGGTCACCTCGGCAGGCGCGGTCTCCAGCTCCTCGCCGTCGGCTGGGTTGGTGGCCTGCAGGACCGCATGGGCACCGGCGGGGCGCGCCAGGGCGAGCAGGAGGCCGACCGCCAGCACCAGTGCCGCCCCCGCGCGCTGCCCGGCGGCCAGCAGCCCGGGGTGTGGTCCGCTTCGCGGGCTCATGCCGAGACGGTCCCGAGGCTGCCCCGGGTACCGCTGCGACCTCGGGTTCCGCGCCGGAACGAGTCCATGACCAGCACCAGTCCGAACAGGCCCAGCAGGATGGGCAGGTGGCTGGCCTCGGCCAGCAGTTCGAGATCGTTGGCGGCCGTCTCGGCGGCCGAGGGCAGCAGCACGATCACGCTCGCCGCGGCCGCCAGCGGCAGCATGGCCCGCCCGTACCGGCGCGGGTCGCGGCTGCACAACAGGAACCCGAGGCAGAACGCCAGCTGGAACCCGAACTGGTCCCGCAGAGCGTGATCGGTGCTCGTCGGAAGGATGACCAGGGCGGCGACGGTGAGGACGATGCCACTGACTCCGGCGAAGGCCAGCACCAGCCGCCCTACCCGCCCACGCCGCCCGGAGCGGGCCTCCTCCCGACTGGTCCATGCCGCCAGCGCGGGACCGACCACGTCGGGTGGGGTGGAGGCGTGACTCGCCGCCACCGCGCGGGTCACCTGCCGCAGGCGGGCGCTCCAGGTGCCGCACGCGGCGCACGCCTCCAGATGACCCCGGCTGACCGGATCGTCAGGCGCCTCGGCGTCCCGGTAGGCCGACAGCCACTCCCGGGTGGTGTGGCAGGTCAGCGGGTCACGATCGGGCATCCCTGGGCTCCTCATCGCCGGGGCTCCTCGTCGACATCGGTGTGCTGCAGTGCGGCGGCGAGGCGCTCACGGGCGCGGAAGACCCGCGAGCGGATGGTGCCGACGGGGCAACCGGCCACATCGGCCGCTCGTTCGTAGGGCAGTCCCAGGACCTGGGTGAGCACGAAAGCCTGCCGCAGCGGCTCGGGCAGTGCGGCCACGAGCTGCTCCAGCTCGACCAGCCCGCTCGCGTCGGCCAGGATCCGGTCCGGCTCGGCGTCCGGCGCCGTGCGGTCCCGCTGGCGCCGTTCGCGGCGCAGGGTCTCGGCGATCGCACGGCGGGCGACGACCAGCGTGTACACCCGGAAGGGCCCGTCCCCGCGGTAGCGCCGCACGGCGGTGACGAGTCGCAGGAAGGTCTCCTGAGCGGCCTCGACGGCCAGGTCCTGATCCCCGAGCAGCGCCAGGCAGTAGCGCCACACGTCGTCGGCCAGCGCGCGGCATGCGATCTCGAACGCCGCGCCGTCGCCGCCGCGAGCAGCGCGGGCGTACCGGTCAAGCTCCTCATCGCTCACCCGTGGGGTCATGGTAACGGGGTGCCTCCACCAAGGAGTGGGGGTGAGGGACGCGAAAGTTCCCGGCGAGACCTCAACTGTCGCCGTAGACGGGTACGGCAGCGCCCGACACCGGCCACGCCGCGGGGCTGGCGAGCCACAGGATCACCTCCGCGATGGCGGTCGGCGGCACCCAGCGGCGGTGATCCGCGTCGGGCATCGCCTGGCGGTTGGCCGGCGTGTCGATCACCTTGGGCACCACGGCGTTGGCGGTCCTGCCGGTGCCGCGCAACTCCTGGGCGAGCGTCTCGACCAGCGCGATGACCCCGGCTTTCGAGGCGGTGTAGGCGGCCTGCCCCGCAGCCGGGTAGCGCACCGTGCGCGAGGCGACGACCACCACGCGCCCGCCGGCGGGACCCATGTGCCGCAGCCCCTCGCGCGCGGTCACCACGGCGGTGCGCAGGTTCAGGCGCAGCTGCAGGTCCAGAAGCGACAGGTCGTCCAGATCCTCCACGTTGACGCCACCGGTCCATCCGCCCGCGACCGAGCATGCCAGCCACAGCGGCCCCCAGTCGGCGGCCACCACGTCCAGGTGAGCGGCCAGGGCGTCGCCGTCGGCCACGTCGACCTCGGACAGGCGCAGCCGCCCGTCGCGCACGGCATCGGCGTGCCGCTGGCGCAAGCGCTCGGCCTCGGCGTCCACGATGTAGGGGACGGCGACGCACTCGCCCCGCTCCAGCAGCAGGTCCACGACGGCGCTGCCGAGCGCCCCGCCGCCACCCGCGACCACCGCGGTTCTTGGACGCTCCTGGGCTGGTTCAACCATGGGTTCATTCCTCTCCGGGCCGGGAGCCGGAGCCTACGCACCATTGCCGGGCGCGGCCGGGCTGCACACCAGGGCCCATGGCCGGTCAGCCACCCGGGTCAGGACCAGGGTCGCGCGGCCGTCTCCGCGCGGGCGCAGCCGCCGGCCGAGGTCGTCGGTGTCCACGGCGGAGCCGCGCTGGCGGATATCCACGCTGCCCACCTCCAGCCGGCGCAGCTCGTGGCGCAGATCCTTGAGTTGGAAGGGCAACGACGCCTGGATCCGCAGCAGCCGGCCAAAGGGAGTGTCCAGGGAGGTGTCGGCGGACAGGAACGCGATGCGCTCGTCGATCTTCCAGGCACCCAAAGCGCGGGCCAGTTCCTCCACTACCCCCGCTCGAGTGACCGCCGGGTCCGGGTCGAGCAGGAAGCGGCCAGGCGGTGCGCACGGTACGGGCGGTGACGCGCCGGGATCGTCGGCGGCGTCCAAGTGGTGGCCGCCGTCGAGCAGGGTGGCCCGGCGTGTGACCCGCGCCAGCGCGGGCGACCACAGCAGGGCCTCCTTGAGCTCGCGACGCTCCGAGACGAACTCCACCTCCCAGCCGGGCGGCACCAGTGCGATCGGCAATCCGGGCGAGGCCTTGATCCCCACCGCGGGCACCCGCTCGGCAAGAGCCAGGCACCAGGGCAGGGGCGGCTCGCTGGACCCGGCGCGCAGCCGGCGGCCGCCCTGGCGGCGGGCCGGGTCCACGAACGCCGCCTCGACGCCGTCCAGAGCAACCTCGCGCACGTTCGCGCCGACGAAGCGCAAGCCGCCGTCGTGGCCGTACACCCCGGCATTGTGCGCCGCCATGCGCAGGTGCACGGGGTTCAGGTCGGCGGCGAGCACCGGCCGGCCCGCCGCGAGCCCGGTGAGATCCCCGCCGATACCGGTGCACAGGTCGGCGAGGGGGCTCTGACCGGCGAACCGAGCCGCGTGATGGCGGGCCATGCGCTCTGAGGACGCTTGCTCCAGGCCCTCGCGGGTGAAGACCATCCGGTCGGCCAGGCGGAACTTGGTGCGCGCCCGCCAACGCAGATTGTGGAGCGTCATCGCTGCCGCCACCAGCGGCGCCGGATGCTCCGCCCGCAGCCGCCCGCCCAGGCGCAGGGCCTGCGCGGGCGTCAGGGGGCCGGCGGGGAGGCGGGCCAGCAGTCGTTCCCCGGGCCGGTCCATGAGCGCTGCCAGTTCCTCACCAGTCACCCCAGAGGCATACCGCACGTGCGCCAGCGTGGCAAGCAGGCCAGACTGCGCCCTGTCCGAGCCCAGGGACATCACGGCCTGGTGAGGCATGGCAGAAAGGCAGTCAACATGGAGGGCAGGGTCGCGCTGGTCACGGGGGCTTCCCGGGGCATCGGCCTGGGGATCGCCGAGGATCTGGTGCGCCACGGGGCGCGGGTGTGTCTGACCGGGCGCAAGCGGGAGTCCCTGGACAGCGCCCTGGTCCAACTGGGCGAGGCGGTGCCTGGCCGGGAGGACGCGGTCTTCGCCGTGGCCGGCGCCAGCCATGACGCGAACCATCGGCTGAGCGCGATCAGGCAGGTCATCGCGCGTTTTGGCGCGCTCGATCTGCTGGTCAACAACGCGGGAACCAATCCGCAGTACGGGCCGCTGGTCGACGCCGATCTCGGCGCGGTCGCGAAGATCTACGAGGTCAACGTGATCGCCCCGCTGGCCTGGGTGCAAGAGGTCTGGAAAGCGACGATGGCCGAGCATGGCGGTGCGGTGCTGAACGTCGCGTCGATCGGCGGCGTGCGCCCCGGGCCGATGATCGGGGCATACAACACCAGCAAGGCCGCGCTGATCCACCTCACCCGTCAGTTGGCGCTCGAGCTCGCGCCACGAGTCCGGGTGAACGCCATCGCCCCGGCGGTCGTGCGGACGCGCTTCGCCCGCGCCATGTATGAGGGCCGGGAGGCGGAGGTGGCCGCGACCTACCCTCTTGGACGGTTGGGCGAAGTGCGCGACGCCGCGGCAATTGCTCGTTTTCTGCTGTCCGACGAAGCCAGTTGGATCACGGGGGAGACCGTTGTCGTGGACGGTGGGGTGAGCCTCGCGGGGGGTGTGGGGTAGCTGATCAGGGGATGCTCACGCCGCCGGTTGGGGGAATTTCTCACCGAAATTGTACGGGGAGCAACCTCGGCTGCACCCTCCGAAAAACTTCTTGCCTACTTCCCCGATCGGCCCGCTCCGGATTGGCCGCGCCCTGGATGCCAGTAGGTAGAGTGCCGCCTGTGATGCACGCACGTTGCACAGCGGTCGCGGCGAGGCCAGAGGAGCGGGCGCTCCTGGCTCACGCTTCTGTCTCCGTGCGCGTGCGAGTCCCGGCTTCCCGGATAACCCGCCACTCCCCGGGCGGAATCTCCAGGGCAAGGGCGGTTGGTCCCCGGAGCAGGGGAACCCCTCGCGCCTTGGCCCGGCGCCTGCCCGTTTCGGGCTGACGTTCTCACTGCCCTCGCCGGGTCGTTCCCGGCATTGTGGTCGCGGAGGTGGAATTGATGCCCGACAAGAGGTGGTCCTTCGAGAGCGGGACGCCGGTGCTGCGGGAGATGCCGCATACCCGTTCCTCGATCGACCTGATCGAACCTGAGGCGGTCCGCCCGCCCGACGATACGGTGCGGCTCGACGATGAGGGCTACGGATCCTCGTTCGCTCCTCCCGTCTCCCGGGTACGCCGGTCATCGCGGGGCGAGACGCAGGCGGACGCGGAGTTTGGGGTCCGGGACGCCTTCGCGGCAACCGCGCTGGCCTCGCTGCAGTCCACCGACAGCGACGGCAGCGTGCTCGACGTGAACGGCGCCGAGCTCACCCGGCAGGTGGCGGTCCTGCCGCAGCCGGTGGTACCCGAGGAGACCTGGACCCCTCCGACGCTCACCACTCCACCTCCATCCTCG
>WHTC01000055.1 GCA_009379795.1 Nitriliruptorales bacterium
GATCCGGCGCTGCCGTTCACGTCGACGCGCGCCACCGACGGCAGCACTGATTCGGCGACCTCGGCGACCGAACCGCCGCCCTGCCGCACCCGGGTGGGAGCCGGGTCCCCGGTCGCAGGAGCCTGCTGCCCGGCTGCCGGTCCGTTCTCCTGGACCGTCCCGGTGATCCCGAGCGTCACCAGGGCCGACACGATGGCGGCCACCAGGGCCGAGGCCAGGATCGGCGGCCAACCTCGGCCCCGGCCGCCGTGGGGTCCAGGGTCATGCCCGCGTCCCGCGGGCGGTGGGACCCGCGCCTGCTGAGCGGGCTGGACGAGCGTTTCGTCGCGGTCGTCCGCATCATCGGCGCGCGGGAAGGGATTGGTGGCGAAAGAGGCGCTGGCCTGGCTGTCGGGATCCGCGTTTCGCCGGCCGCCCTGCGGCCACATCTGGGTGTCTGGGTCCACGTCGGTCGCTCACTCTTGGGGGGAACCCCCACCATCCTGACAGGTCGGCGCCCGAGTCCCCACTCGGCCTGCGGGCGTCGCCGGGCACACGGTGCAACGCAGTTGATGCCACACTGCGTGCCACCACCATAGGAAGGTCGTGCCAACGCTCGGGCTGTGGTAGGTCAATGGCAGGCAAAACCTGACGAGATTGTCATGGCAGGTAGGTGGATGAGATGAAAGGTGTGCCGCACGTTCTGCTCGTGGAGGATGACGACGGCATCGCCACGCCGTTGTCGGCCGCCCTCCGGGGCGACGGCTACCAGGTCCTGCGCGCCCCGACCGGACGGGAGGCGCTGGCGCGTGCCTCGGAGGACACCGGGGCGATCGTGCTCGACCTCGGCCTGCCCGATCTCGACGGGGTGGAGGTCTGCCGCCGCCTGCGCGCGATCGTCCCTGGCGTGCCCGTGCTGATGCTGACCGCCCGGACCTCCGAGGCTGATATCGTCGTGGGGCTCGACGCCGGCGCCGACGACTACGTGACCAAGCCCTTCCGCCTGGCCGAACTGCTTGCGCGGCTGCGCGCGCTGCTGCGCCGCGCCGGAGGGCGCGTGGGTGCGGAGGGTTCCTCGGTCGTGGGCATCCAGGACGTCAGGGTCGACCGGGCGGCTCACAGGGCCTGGCGAGGCGATGAGGAACTGGGGCTGTCGGCCAAGGAGTTCGACCTGCTCGCCCTGCTCGTCGAGCATGCCGGGACGGTGCTCACCCGGGAGCGGATCATGGAGCGAGTCTGGGACACCAACTGGCTTGGATCCACGAAGACCCTGGACATGCACGTCTCCTGGCTGCGGCGCAAACTCGGTGACGACGTCAGCCAGCCCCGCTACGTGACCACCATCCGCGGGGTCGGCTTCCGCTTCGAACCATCGCCGCCCTCTCCGTCATGAGAAAGCGTCTGCTGCTGTCGACGCTGGCTGCGGTCGCGACCGCGGTGGTCCTGCTGGGGCTGCCGCTGGCGTTCGCAGTGGGGGTGCTGGCCGAGCGTAATGCCCTCGACGAACTGCAGCGCGACGCCACCGGAGTCCTGGCGACACTGGGTCGTGAGAACGACCCCCGCGTCCGTTCGGTCGTCCTGCAGAGCCTCGCTCGCGAGGGACGGCGCTACATCCTGTTCGATCGCGTGGCGGGGGACTTCGGATTGGCGACCGACACCGCCGGCGACCAGCCCCGCCCGTCGTTCGATCACGACGAGCGCGTGGCGCTGCGAACCGGTCAGGCGGCGCGAGCCTACGACGACGGCACGCTCGCGGTGTCCGTCCCCGTGGTCCGCGACGGACAGGTGACGCAGTTGCTTCGCGTCCTGCAGAGCGAACAGTTGCTGAAGGCTCAGATTCACAACGTGCATCTATCGATCGCGGGGCTGGCGGCGGCCTCGCTGGGTGTGGCCATGATCGGGGCGCTGTGGCAGGGCAGGCGCTTCGCCACCCCCCTGGAGGACCTTGCCGCATCGGCCCGGCGTCTGGGGGACGGCGATTTCTCCGCGCGCGCGCCGCGCAGCGGCCTGCCCGAGCCGGACCAGGTGGCCGCGGCGCTGGACTCGACCGCGACCCGCTTGGCCGCCATGCTCGAGCGCAGCCGCTCGTTCAGCGCCGACGCTTCCCATCAGCTGCGCACGCCGTTGACGGCCCTGCGCCTGGACCTGGAGGCGCTCGACGTCGCGGGGGCGGAGCCGGGACTGGTCGCGGCCGCAGTCGCCGAGGCCGACCGGTTGGAGGCGACGATCGACGAGTTGCTCGCGCTGGCTGGCACGCCCGCGGGCGACGAGTACCTGGACCTGGAGGCGCTGGCCGGCGAGCGCATCGAGGCGTGGCGGGCGCTGGCGAGGACTCAGGGCCGTGATGTCCGACTGGAGGTCCGGCCGGTGCCGCTCGTGCGGGCCCGGGCGGCTGCGCTGGGGCAGAGTCTGCAGGTGCTGCTCGACAACGCCCTGGAGCATGGCACCGGCACGGTAACCGTCAGCGTCCGGGAGGTGGCCGGCGGAGTGCGGCTGTGCGTGGGAGACGAGGGGCCGGGGATCCCCGACGGGCGCAAGGACGTGCTGTTCAAGATCGGCGGGGTCGCGTCCGTTGGAGAGGCGAACGGACAGGCGGGCGGCGGCCGGGGGCTGCCTTTGGCGCGCTCGCTGGTTGAGGCCGAGGGTGGTCGGCTGACGCTGGAGAAGGCACGCCCGGGTGCGGTGGTCTGCCTGCTGCTGCCTGCCGAGCCCCGCCTGGCAAGCGGCGTGCGTCAGGGCTGACGTGCTGGCAGACGGCCTCCGGCACGATCCGTGCCCATCCCCCCTTCCCCTTGGAGGACGGACCCGGGGACTCCGGAGGCCGCCTGATGGGATGGGACGCTACGGTCGCTTCCGCACACCGTCAATTACGCTATCCACAGGCTTCTCCCCACCTTGTGGAATGTGAGGCCAAGGTTGCGGGAATCCGCGGTCCTGCTGTTGACAATTCTTGTGGAGACGCCTGCACGCTCCGCATTCTCGTCCCCGTAAATTGGCTCTGAACAGGTAAGATGTCCAACAGTACCTGTGGATGAGAAAATTCTCATCCAAGAATTCGCGGCGCGCGAGTTCTACGGGGAGTATTGCCGAAATGACTCATCTGATCGCTGCGAGCGGCCGCCCCGAATCAAGCATGTGGATAAAACCGCCCGCAGGTGATCAATGATCGGTATCGTCCCGATCGTCGAGCCCGGCAAGATCGTCGGGGATATCGAGGTCGATCGGGTCGTGCCCGAGGTCCGCTTCCACCTCGTCGGTTGCCAGCCGGATCAGCCAGCGGCTGGGCTCGAGCAGCTCAGCGGGTGACGGCAGGTGCTCCGCACCGCGCCACACCCGGTCCAGCCCCGCCTGCCCCCGAGCGGCGATCACGGCGTCGCAGAAGGCCTGACCGGCCCGGACGTCGGAGGGCTTGAGGTCGAGACCGATCAGCTGCTCCAGGAACTGCTCGCCGGCCCCCTTCTCGGCACGCCGCCGGCGGATCGCCTCCTCGATGCGCGGCAGCGACGTCAGCTTGTCCCCGGCCGCCGAGCGCACGACGGTGTCGACCCACGCTTCGGTGAACGCGACAAGCGCTTGCAGCTGGGCCAGGACCTCACGCTGTTCCGCGGTGGGCTCGATGCGGAACGCGTCCGGGCCCTCCAGCGCCTCCTGGATCCGGGACGGGTCGGACAGTTGGCCTGGGTCCAGCCCCATCCCGCCGAAGCTCTCCATCAGCTGGGTCGGGTCGAAGTCCGCGGCAGAGGCGAAGCGCCGGATCAGGTCGGCCAGGTGCGGGCGCAGCCAGCTGACGCCGGCGAACTGGCGGCGGTGGGCGGCCTCCCGGAGCGCCAGCCAGTAGCGGAACTCGGTCGGATCGAACCCGTACTCGGCGGCCAAGCGCTGAGCGGTGCTGCCCACGGTGCCGATCGTGCGCGGCTCGCCGGTGGGCACTCCCAGGTCGTAGGTGCCCAGCAGCTGCCCGGCCAGGTGACCTGCCACGGTGCCCACCTGCAGGCCGTAGAGCATCGCGCCCATCGGACCCAGCATGCCCGACAGGATGTCGTTGCCCTGGGCGCCGGGATCCATCATCGAGCGCAGCTCTTCAGGCAGGTTGCCGCTCAGGGCGCTGCCCATGCCCTCGGCGATCGGCTCGACGTACAGGCCGAGGCCGCTGGAACTGGCTGCCAGGCGGGTCCACTCCTCGGTGTCCATCGCGCGGACCGGGCCCTGAATCCCCGGCAGGTCGGTGACCGAGTCGAGCCATAACTCGGCCACGGTCACCGCCTGCCGGAGTTCCTCGTCGTCCCGATCGCCACGCGGCAGCGCGCGTTCATCCGCGCCCTGATTGGAGGCGATGACCGAGGAGGCGGTCTGTTGGGCAAGGTCCCAGTTCACGGGACCGCCGCGCCAGGCCATGATCTTGGCGAGTTCGCGGAACAGTGGGACCTGGGAGAACATGCGCGGGTCGAATCCGCCGGGTTCGCCGGGGGGAGGATCGCTCATCATCTCATGGTAAGGCGAGTTGGCAGCGCCCGAGTTCAGACCGTGGCCGTGCTGGGCGCCAGCGGGCCGCTCGGCCGTGCGCTGATGGCGCACCTGGACGTGGATGTGGGCGTGGACCGGATCCTGGGTCTGGACGCGGCGGAGCCGGAGATGCCGGTCAGCAAGCTGGAGTTCCGGCGGGCCGAGGTACGTGATCGGCTCCTCCCCCATGCCCTGGCCGGGGCGGACACCGTCGTGCATCTGGCCGCCACGCCCTCGCCGCTGCGGGACCAGGACGTGATGTTCGCCGTCAACGTCCACGGCACCCGCAACGTGCTGAAGGCGGTCGAGCATGTGGGGGTCCGCAAGGTCGTGCACCTATCCCACGGGGCGGTGTACGGCGCCCATGCCGACAACGATGTGCCGCTCGATGAGTCCGTCCCGCTGCGCGCGACCCCGGATTTCAGCCTGCCGTGGCAACGGTTGCTGGCGGAGGAGCTCGTAGCCGACTGGGCGCAGGTCCACCCCGACGTCACCGTGACGGTGCTGCGGCCGGCGGCCATCCTGGGCCCTGGTCTTGACGACTTCGTGGCCCGGTTCCTGGAGGCGCCCCGGCTGCCGTTCGTCCGCGGGCATCGGCCGCCGCTGCAGGTGGTGCATCTGGAGGACGTCGCCTCGGCGGCGGCGCTGGCGGTTGCGCAGGATCTGCCGGGCCCCTACAACGTCGCCGCGGATGGCTGGCTGTCGGTCGCCGAGTTGTCCCACCTGTTGGGCCGCCGGGTTCTGGAGTTGCCTGAGGAAGTCGCGGTCGCCCTCTCGGAGGTGTTGTGGCGCGCGGGGCTGTCGCCGGCGCCGCCGGGGGCGCTGGCCTACCTGATGGAGCCGTGGGTGCTGTCCAACGAGGCTCTGCGAACCCGGGGATGGACACCGGCTCACTCCAACCGGGACGTCCTCCGGGCGTTCGCGGCTGAGCATCGCCGCTACGAGGCGCTGGGCCGGCTGCGGATGCGCCGGCGCGACCGGTTCCTGGCGACCCTGGTGCCGATTGCCGGCCTGCTGGTGCTGCTCCTCGCCCGCCGCCTTACCGGGGCCCGCTCCGGCCGCCGCCCGGACGCGGTGGCAGGGGACTAGCCGCGGACTAGCCTGCGCGTTCCCGCATACCTCGCGCATCCGCGGGTACGGACCACAGACGAGGTGTTGCCGTCGATCCTTCATGAGGTGTGCCATGGCCAGGGTGCCCCCGCCGACCGATCCCCTGGGGCCAACGGGGCGTGAGCCGTCGGCGGGAGCGGGGGACAACGGACTGGCGCTCGCCGCGCTGGTCTGCGGACTGCTGTCCGTGGTCCTGATCTTCGTGCCGCCCGTGACCTTCATCGGCATCCTGCTCAGCCTGATCGCAATCGGGGTGGGCATCGGCGGTCTGCGTCAGTCCGGGCGACTGGGGGGCACCGGCAGGGGCATGGCGATCACCGGCATCGTCGCCGGGGGCATCAGCGTCGCGTTCATCGTGTTCGGCGCGGTTCTGCTCGCGGGCAGCGACGAAGGCCAGGAACTGCTCGACGAGCTGGAGCGGGAGGCCCAGCAGGAGGAGCAACCGGACGGTGGCTGAGCAACCGGCGCGGCCGAAACTGGCTCCCGGTCAGGAGGCTCCCGCCGGAGGCTCACCAACGAGACACACGCCCGACTCCAGAGCTTCGAGGGCAATCGCATCCTGACGCTGCAGCCGCGACCGGTACTCCATCGATGTCCAGGCGACCGGCTCGACCCTCCCCGGAGTCGGCCAGCCGAGTGCCTCGAGACGATCCTGGTAACGCTGCGGGAACCCTTCGGCCACGACGAGGACATCGATGTCGCTGTACGCGTTGAAGTCGCCCCGGGCCACCGAGCCGAATACACAGACCCAGCGAACCTCCAACCCCGGGTCCAAGCCGAGGGCGAACGCCTTGGCTTCTTCGAGGAGTTGGGCACGTTCGGTGAGCCGCCTGGCGACGACCTCCGCTGGTGTCGGTGGAGCGCTCATGCCCGCCCACCTCCGGTCTCTTGCATCAGCCGGTCCCAGGTCGCCTCGACCGCCTCCACGATTCGCGAGGCGATTTCCAGAGCCCACTCGGCGTCCTGCTCACCGTAGTGGCCCATAGGCGTGCCTTCGGGCAACGCATCCGGATACCGGGTCGGCTGATAATCGCGGGCGAGACGGGCCAGCGCCTGCCCGTCGTCGCCGTTCAGGACGAGTCCCGCCGACCCCTCGCACGCCTCCGCCAGGGACAGCAGACCATGGCCACGGGCCGCCCGCTTGTGACCGACACCATGGAGAAGTGCCTTGAGCGCGCACTGTGTCGCCTGCTCGGCCTGCAGAACCGCCGCGCTGTGGAAGCGGCCTTCGGCATCATGTCGGGCCACCCGCAGATGGTCTCCGGCCGTCTGCAGCCAACGCTGGTACTCGACCTCGTCGAACGTCACCACATCCACCCTCGGGTTTCCAGGATGGGTGGACCCTACCGCACGTCTCCTGGCGGCTGACGTCAGTGGGCGTCGCCGATCGGGGCCGCTTCCGTGCTGGCGTCCTGGGGGGTGAGGTGGGCGCCGGCCCACTCGTCGTAGGCGGGGTCGAAGTAGCGCACGCGGATCTTCTTGTACTCCTTGGTGGAGTACAGCAGGCGGTAGTCGGTGAGCCCCGTGCGGTCGCGGATGTCACTGACCGCTTCCTCGATGCGCGCCTTCGACGTCGCGTGGATCATCCCGAACAGCGCGTACGGCCAGTCCGGATACGTCGGGCGGCGGTAGCAGTGGCTGACCGCGGCGTAGCCAGCCAACTGGTAGCCGTACTCGTCGGTGCGCTCCTCCGGGACCTTCCACACGCTCATCGCGTTGGCGCCGAACCCTGCCCGCCGGTGGTTGAGCACCGCCGCGTAGCGCCGCATCAGGCCTTCGTCGATCAGGGCGTGCGCGGCCTTGACCAGGGCGTCCTCGCTGGTGTCGAGGCGCTCGGCCATGGACGCGAAGGGCGTCGGCTCGACCTGGAGGTCCTCCTGCAGCTCTCGGACGTAGCCGACCTCCTCGGGGGTCAGGTCGGCGGCCGTACGGGGGGTCTCCTTGTAGGCGGGGAGCACGCTCTGGGCCGCCATGGACCGCTTGTCGGACACGTCGAGGTCCACGCCAATCTTGTAGAGCTTCAGCGTCGGCAGCACCCGGGTGGAGGTCGCACCGCTCAGCCGGTGCAGGGCGTTGACGTTCGTCTGCAGGTCGTCGGCCGGCGGCACCGCGATGGTCCACCAGATGTTGAACTCGTGATCGCGCCGGTAGTTGTGGCTGACCCCGGGGTGGCGGCTGATCACGGACGCGGCCTCGTCCACCCGGGACTCGGCGGTGGCGGTGGCCACAAGCGATGAGCGGTACCCCAGCTTGCGCGTGTCGAAGATCGCCGATACCTGCCGGATGATCCGCTCGTGCCTCAGACGCTGGTAGCGTTCCATCACGGTGGTCTCGGGCTCGCCGAGGCGTTCACCGAGCGCGGCGAAGGGCCGTGTCACCAGTGGGAACTCGGTCTGGATGAGGTTGAGCAACTGCTGGTCGGACTCGTCGAGCGTGACGCGACCGACGGTCTTCTCCGGCATGAGGGGTCTCCGAGCGACGAGGTCTGGAACGACAGGGTAAAGGTAGAGACGTGAGTGCGCGGCTGCATACCCGCTTGACTGATCAACCGCTGTCCCTGGACGGGGCCTGGTCCTTCTGCTCGGATCCGGCCGCCGGCGCCGTCGTGGTGTTCTCCGGCACCGTGCGAGGCGAGACCGACGGCCGGCCCGTGAGCGGCCTGGAGTACGAGGCGTATGCCGAGCAGGCCGAGCGGCAACTGGCGGCCCTGGCCGCCGAGGTCGCCCAGCGCTGGCCGGCCCGGGCGGTGTGGATGGAGCACCGCGTCGGCTCGCTGGCGATCGGGGAGCCCTCAGTGGTGGTTGCGGTCTCCACCGGTCACCGCCAGGAGGCATTCGCTGCCGCGCGTCATGGGATCGACGCGCTCAAGGCGACCGTGGCGATCTGGAAGAAGGAGCACTGGGCGGACGGCGCCACCCACTGGTCCGGCACCGACTGACCAGTCTGCGGCAGCGGCAGAACGGCATAGACTCGCGCGAAACCTTCGCAGGCCTTACTAGCGTTGTGGAAGGAGACGGCGTGGGCCGCTTTCCCCGGGGCGGGGTGCGGGGTTCACGCTTCATCCAATCCGTTCGGAGTTGATCCATGGGTTTGGTCGACGAGCTGCGCCGCCGCTGGTGGCTGGCTCCCGTCGCAGTCGTCATCGTCCTGCTGCTGTTCGGCGCGCGCGTCGCAGGCTTCTATACCGACATCCTCTGGTTCTCCTCAGTCGGCTACCTCGAGGTCTTCACGACGAGCCTGCTCACCCGGGTCGGTCTCGGACTGATGAGCGCGCTCTTCGTCGCCGCGCTCGTCGGCGGCAACCTGCTCCTCGCGCACAGGCTGGTGCCGCGCTACCGGATCCCCTCGCCGCAGGAGGAGGCGGTCGAGCGCTATCGCGACGCCATCGATCCCTATGCGCGGCCGCTGCTGCTGATGGTCGCCCTGGTGATCGGCGTGCTGTCGGGGCTGACCGTCGCCGCTGAGTGGTCCACGTTCCTGCTTTGGCTGAACGGCACGTCCTTCGGGCAGAACGACCCGCAGTTCGGCCTGGATCTCGGCTACTTCGTCTTCCGGCTGCCCTTCTACACCTTCCTGAACTCCTGGCTGTTCACCACGCTGGCGTTCACGACGGTGCTGACCGCCCTTGCTCACTACGTGTTCGGCGGCATCCGGCCGCAGTCACCCGGGCAGAAGATCAGCCCGCAGGCCACGGTGCACCTGTCGATCCTGCTGGCTGCGCTGGTCGCCATCCGCGGCTGGGGCTTCTGGCTGGACCGGTACCTGCTGAGCTACTCCGAGCGCGGCGTCACCACCGGTCTGTCCTACACCGACGCCACCGCACAGTTGCGCGCCTACGAGTTGCTGACCGTGATCTCCGTGGTCTGCGTGGTGCTGTTCCTGGCCAACCTGCGGTTCCGCAACTTCCTGCTGCCCTCCGCCGGCGTCGGCATCCTGCTGGTCGCGGCGATCGTGCTCTCCGGCATCTACCCCGCGGCCATCCAGCGCTTCCGGGTCGAGCCTCAGGAGTTGCAGCGCGAGAGGCCCTACATCGAGCGCAACATGGAGCTGACCCGGTTCGGCTTCGGCCTGGAGCTGGGGGGATCAGTCGAATTCGAGCCCTTCCCGGCCGAGGGGGAACTGGACGCCGAGACCGTGGCCGCCAACGCCGACACGCTGGAGGCCATCCGCCTGTGGGATCCCCAGGTGCTGCGCAGCGTGTATTCCCAGCTGCAGGGGCTGCGCCGCTATTTCGAGTTCCCTGACGTCGATGTCGACCGCTACATGATCGACGGCCAGCAGCGGCAGGTGAATATCGCCGTCCGTGAGCTCAACGACGCCTCGCTGCCCGCGGACACGTGGCAGAACCGGCACCTCGTGTACACCCACGGACTCGGCTTCGTCTCCACCGACGTGAGCGCGAAGGGCCAGCAGGGTGAGCCGGTCTTCCTGATCGACAACATCCCACCCCAGGGCCTGGAGGAGTTGGAGGTCTCCCAGCCCCGCGTGTACTTCGGGCAGAGCGGCCCGGAGTACTCGATCATTCAGGCCGATGTCGCGGAGCTCGACTTCGTGTCCGCCGAGGAGGACGCTGAGACCCGCTACGACGGGGAAGACGGCGTGGGCGTCGGGGGGCCGCTGCGCCGCCTGGCGTTCGCCCTGCGCTACGCCGAACCGAACTTCATCCTGTCCAGCCTGATCGAAAGCGACTCCCGCATCCTGTTCAACCGCGAGATCGAGGAGCGGGTTCAGGCCGTGGCCCCGTTCCTGCAACTGGACGGCGACCCCTACGCCGTGGCCGTGGACGGCGGCATCAAGTGGGTGCTCGACGCCTACACCACGAGCGCGATGCTGCCCTACTCCGAGCGCCACGATCTGGCGGAGCTGACCGCGACGGCACGCACCATCCCCCAGGAGATCGCGAACCCCGACGGCACGATCGACACGCGCGACGTCTCCGCTCGGGTGCCCAACCTGGTGGGCACGGCCAACTACATCCGCAACAGCGTGAAGGCGGTCGTCGACGCCTATGACGGCACGGTCACCCTGTACGTGGTCGACCCTGAAGACCCGATCATCCAGACGTGGCAGCGCATCTTCCCCGACATCTTCACGGACGGCGACGACGCCGGCGAGGAGTTGTGGGCCCACTTCCGGTACCCCGAGGACATGTTGCGGGTCCAGGCGAACGTGTTCCAGCGCTACCACATCGAGGACACCACGACCTTCTACACCGGTGAGGACGCCTGGGGGATCCCGGTGGACGCCGCCGCAGTGGAGAACCAGGCGGATCCACCGCAGGAGGGTCAGGAGCCGCCGCTGCGACCCTATTACCTGAATATCCGCCTGCCTGGCGAGGAGGAGCAGGAGTTCGCGCTGATCCAGCCCTTCAACCCGGCGATCCGTCCGAACCTGATCGCCTGGATGGCCGCGCGCAGCGATCCGGAGGTCTACGGGCAGTTGCGCGTCTACCAGATGCCGGCGGCACGCAACGTCCAGGGCACCGAGCAGGTCCAGGCCACGATCAACCAGGACCGTGAGATCGCCTCGGCCATCACGCTGCTGAACCAGTCAGGATCCCGCGTGATCTACGGCAACCTGCTGATCATCCCCATCGGCGACGCGCTGCTGTACGCGCAGCCCCTGTTCGCCCGCGCCGAGCAGGGCGAGATCCCCGAGTTGCGCATGGTCAACATGGTCTTCGGCGACCGGGTGGTTTCCCAGGACACGCTCGCCGAGGCGCTGGCCGAGCTGTTCGGCGATGCCGCCCCGGCCGGCGTACCGCCGGGAGCCGAGCCCGACGAGGTGGCCGGCGCCGGCGAAGAGGACGAGGCCGGCGAGGACGACGACCCGGCCGAGACGCCGGGTGAGGGGTTCGACCCGCAGGTCGCTGCGTTGATCCAGCAGGCGCTGGACGCATTCGAGCAGGCCGACCAGGCGCTGGCCGATGGTGATCTCGGCGGGTACCAGGAGGCCACGCGGCAGGCGCAGACCCTGCTGGAGGAGGCGCGAGCGCTGACCACCGGTGCCGCGCCGGACACTGAGGCGAGCCCGGACCAGGAGGAGCCCGAACCGGACGAGGCCGAGCCGGAGGCGGCCGCGGCCGCCAACCGCTGAGGACCACCGGACGGGCCTGGCCAAGCGAACGGGGGGCAGCCTCGCGGCCGCAACTTCCCCCGGTCAGGGTTTGCAGGTCGCTCACACCCGGGCTAGTGTTGTCCTCGCGAGGTGGAGCAGTTCGGTAGCTCGCCGGGCTCATAACCCGGAGGTCGCAGGTTCAAATCCTGCCCTCGCAACTCCGAGGAACCCCTGGTCAGCCGGGGGTTTACTCATTTCCGCTCCTCCCTTGGTCGGTCCTGATCCGAGAAATGGGTCACCGATGGGTACAAGGCGCCTAGGTTGCGTCATGGCGTCGGCGAGTGAAGGAGTCGGATCGAGCCGCGTGGGGTCGAGCACGACATCGGCCTCGGTCGTGAACGGCTGGTAACCGGCCATGCGACCTTCGGTGCGCAGGTAGACGGCCTGAGCTCCGACGAGGACGACGGCATCGAGGTGCGGGGTCAGCGCCGTGATGACGTGGAGGAGGACCCGACGGGCCTCGACGTACTCGATGCGCAGCTGAGGCTCGTCCATCATGCGCTCCGCTTCGTGCGCCGTGGTTGGAGCCGCCCCGTGCGCCAACGCGGCTCGTTCTTCCGCATCCAGGCGATGACGGCCTCGCCCTCCGCTGGCATCCGCGCATTGCCGGTGCGTGAGTCCATGGCGACCTGCACAACTGACACATAGGTCTCGCTGCCCTCGATGACGGTTCGGTCGAACACGATCGCGTCGTACGGTTCGGCGACGATCACGTTCGCTCCACGCGTGGTGGGCAAGAGCCGCCCTGCGCGCGTCAGCCGGTCGACGTCTTCGGCGTAGAGAACAGCGATCTCGGGAGCTGCGACCGGCGCGAGGCGAGCAGCGGCGAAGCTTCCGGTGATCGCCCACTCACCGGCTCGCTTGCCGGCAAGGTCCGCGAGGAAGCGCTCGGGACCACCAGTCGCCACCCATGTGGAGGTCGGGTTCGAGTCGAACAGTGAGTAGGTCGCCGCGCATCGACGCAGCACCCCCTCCCACTCGACCGCGGTCACCGGTCCACGAGGCGTCCGCGTGAGGAGTATCTCTTGCTCGAGCACTGCGAGCACCCGCGACACGTAGCCGGCATCGACGTCCACGGCTGCTGCGAGCTCCCGCACACCGAGGGGAGGTGGGACCTCGGAGGCTCGGGCCCTTTGCTGCCTTCGGTGCTGGGTTGCGGCTGGACCCCTGCGTACGGATGAACAAGCCCGGCTCGCTCAGGCTCGCGCCTTCGGGCCTGTTCCTTGCTCACAACCAACAGACGTGCCGCACGCGCTATAGCATGGGTCCCCGCCGATCTCGGGCTATAACCAGCGGGTGGATGCGGCGGCGTCCGTCGCGGGGCCGGAAGGTGCGGGTAGGCGCCGCGTGGCCCGGGCGTGGGAGGCCGGATGGACGACCATGAGACCCTCATGCGAGGACGCGCGGCGTATGACCGCCGCGCCTGGGGGGATGCGTACGAGGACCTGCGTCTGGTGGCGGAGCGGGCCGGACTCGGGGCCGCGGATCTGGAACGGCTGGCGATGGCGGCCTACCTCACGGGACGCAGCGCCGCGGCCGCGGAGACGCTGGAGCGTCTCCACCACGTGCTGCTCGACGACGGTGAGGTCAGCTGGTCGGCGCGGTGGGCGATCTGGCTGGCGATCATGCTGTTCCTAGGTGGGCATCACGCCCAGGGAGGCGGCTGGCTGGCGCGAGCCGAACGGCTGCTGGTCGAGGCGTCGCTGGACTGCCCCGAGCGCGGCTACCTGCTGGTCCCCAGGGCTTTGCAGGCGCTGGGCGGCGGCGATGGGCTGCAGGCGTACGAGATCTTCCAGCAGGTCGCGGCTATCGCCGAGCGATTCGACGACGCGGATCTTACCGTCATGGGGGTGCTGGGGCTGGGTCAGGCCCTGGTCGCGATGGGCGAGGCGGAACGCGGCGTCGCGATGCTGGACGAGGCGATGGTCGCGGTCACCACCGGCGACGTGTCCCCCATCATGGCCGGGATCGCCTACTGCGCGGTGATTATCGCCTGCCGGGACGTGTTCGACCTGCGCCGGGCACAGGAGTGGACCGCGGTCCTGAGCCGGTGGTGCAGCGCCCAGCAGGACCTGCGGCCGTACCGAGGGCAGTGTCTGGTCCACCGCTCCGAGATCATGCAGCTGCGGGGCGAGTGGCCTGAGGCGATGGAGGAAGTCGAGCAGGCCTGCGCCCACCTCTCCGATTCCCCGGGCGACCCCGTGATGGGCATGGCGCGCTACCAGCAGGCCGAGCTGCTGCGGCTGCGGGGGCAGTTCGCGCGCGCTGAGCAGTCCTACCGCCAGGCCAGCGAGTGGGGGCATTCACCGCAGCCGGGACTGGCGCTGCTGCGGCTGGCCCAGGGACGGGTCGATGACGCGGCGGCTGCGATCCGGCGCGAGGTTGAGGATGCCGAGGGGGACCGCGTGCGGCGGTCACGGGTCCTCGCCGCGTACGTGGAGATCCTGCTGGCCGCCGGGGACGATGACGGAGCACGCACCGGGGTCGACGAGATCGAGGCGGTCGCCGCCGACTTCGACTCCGTTTACCTTGAGGCCGTGGCCGCGGAGTGCCGTGGCGCCGTGCTGCTGGCCGCGGGCGACGCCGCGAGCGCGTGCGTGGCGCTGCGGAGGGCCTGGAGGGCGTGGCAGGAGCTGAACGCGCCGTACGACGCGGCGCGGGTGCGCCTGCTGATGGGGCAGGCGTGCCGTCGGCTCGACGACCACGACACCGCGGACATGGAGTTGGACGCCGCACGGCGGGTCTTCGAGCAGCTGGGTGCGGCGCCGGCACTGGCCCGGACCATGGAGCTGTCACGCGGGCCGGACGCTGGGGCGCCGGGCGGGCTGACCCCACGGGAGGTGGAGGTGTTGAGGCTCGTGGCGACCGGCGTGACCAACCGGGAGGTCGCCGACACGCTGGTGATCAGCGAGAAGACGGTCGCGCGCCACCTGAGCAACATGTTCACCAAGCTCGGCATCACCTCCCGGGCCGCGGCCACGGCGTGGGCCTACGAGCACGACCTCGCGTAGCGGCCCACCTGCACAGAATCACCCACGCCGCCGGCACCTCTGAGAATGGGTGTTTTGGCCGAAGCCGGCGACCGCTGATCCGCGGACACTCTCCTTGTAGGTCACCACGAACAGGAGGGGCGATGTCGACCACGACGCGGGACGGCCGGGCGGAGGGGCAGCGGGCGCGGGAGCGGTTGCTCGCCGCGACGCCCCTGACCGAGCGGCGCGACACGCTGGCAGGCGTGTCCACCGCCATCCTGGAGGGCGGGGACGGGCCGCCGATGGTGCTGCTGCACGGCCAGGGCGAGTTCTGGGGCGTCTGGATGCAGGTGATCGACGACCTGGCGAGCAGCCACAGGGTCATCGTCGTCGACCTTCCCGGTCACGGAACCTCGACGGTTGTCGATGGCCGGTTGGACGCCGACACCTTGCTGCGTTGGGTCGCTGAACTGATCGATGCCACCTGCGCCGCGCAGCCGGTGCTGGTCGGGCACCTGCTGGGTGGTGCGATCGCCGCGCGCTACGCGGTGCGGCACGCGAACCGGCTGTCGCACCTCGTGCTGGTGGACACGATGGGACTTGCCTGGTTCCGACCGTCGCCGAACTTCGCGATCCCGATGATGCGCTTCATCGCCCGCCCGACGGAGCGCTCGCGCGACCGCCTGTTCCGCCAGTGCTTCCTCGACTTCGACGGCGTCGGAGACCGGTTCGGCGACCACTGGGACGACCTGCGCACCTACGCGCTGGACCGGGCGAGGACCCCGGAGAACCAGGCGGCCATGCGCGCGCTCATGCCGCGGGTCGGCGTGCCCCCGATCTCGCGCACCGACCTCGACCGTATCGACGTGCCCACCACCCTCATCCACGGCCGCCACGACCTCCAGGTCCCGCTGCGGGCAGCCGAGAGGGCCGCCGAGCGCTATGGCTGGCCCCTGCACGTCATCGAGGACGCGCGCGCCGACCCGGCCGCCGAACAGCCAGACGCGTTCGTCGCCGCCCTCCGAAGCGCACTGGCGGACGTCCACACCCACTCCGACCAGAAGGAGACATCATGACCACCCAAGCACCAACCCCCTCTCAGGTCCGCGACGCCTGGGACGCCATCGCGGACGGGTTCGACCGGTACGCGACGCCGCAGACCATGGCGTTCGGTGAGCAGGTCCTGTCACGCCTGGAGCTGGGCCCCGGTGTCCGGGTCCTCGACGTGGCCGCCGGCACCGGCGGGTTGAGCATCCCGGCGGCCCGTACGGGCGCGGACGTCGTGGCGGTCGACATCTCGCCGGCGATGATCGAGCACCTGGCTGCGCGGGGCCGCACCGAGGGACTGACCGGGCTCGAGGCACGGGTCGGGGACGGCGAGGCGCTCGACTTCGACGACGCCACGTTCGACGTCGCGGTCTCGATGAACGGCGTCTCGCTGTTCCCGGACATCCCGGGCGGCCTGCGAGAGCTGGTCCGTGTCACGCGGCCGGGCGGACAGGTGTTAGTCGTCACCTTCGGTCCGATGCACAAGGCGGAGTTCATCGCGTTCTTCCTTGGCGCGATGCAGGCCACGGTCCCGGGCTCCGTCCCGCCACCCACCGGCCCGCCGATGCCACCGTTCCGCCTTGCCGACCCCACGACGCTGCGGCGAACCCTGCAGGAGGCCAGCCTCCGCGACGTCCGGGTCGAGACGACCACCTGGGAGACGGGCTTCGACTCGGTGGACCACCTCCTCGACACGGTCCTCACCAGCAATCCCATCGCCGGACAGCTGACCGCCGGCCTGACCCACGAGCAGTTTGGTCAGGTGCGGCAGGTGCTGGACGGGATGTTGCGTGAACGGTCGGGCGGCGACCCGGGGGCCGTGCTGTCCTGCGAGATGCGAATCGGGCAGGGCACCGTGTGAGCACGGGCTCCCGATGTCGTGTCGCGATCGCCCGGCAGCGACCCTGAATCAA
>WHTC01000290.1 GCA_009379795.1 Nitriliruptorales bacterium
ATGGCCAGGTTGGCGGCCGTTGGGGAGGAGTCTAAAGCCGCCGCATCGGGCTCGGGCGCGATGTGCTCATCGCGCACCATTTCGAACGCCACAAGCTCCCACCCCTCCACACCCCACTCATTGAGCTTCAGCTGGAGTGCTTCGGCGTTGGGGTCGCTCCTGTCGTCGCCACTCCATGCCGAAAGCTCGACGCGATGCTCCCACTGGTCTGGCACGTGTCACCTCGCGTGGTCCGCGCGCCTGTTGCCCACAGGGTAGTCCCACATGAAGGCCCCGACCAAGTAGCCGGGGCGTTCATGTGGTGATGGAGTGACGTTAGACGAGCGTTACATTCGCGGCCTGAGCCCCCTTGGGACCCTGGGTGATGTCGAACTCGACCTTGCCACCCTCGGGCAGCGTCTTGAAGCCGCTTCCTTGGACCGCGGAGAAGTGGACGAATACATCGTCCCCGTCCTCCCGTTCTATGAAGCCGAAGCCCTTGTCGTCGGAAAACCACTTTACGGTGCCAACAGCCATGTGCTGACCTCTTCCTCTATAGCAAATGGGTTCAACGAGAACCCGAAGGGATCTGCACTAGCGTTGGTACCACTGCAGCGTTCACGGAAATCGTGCCCTCATCGGACAGCCTATCAGGTGGAACCGATTCCGCATCTCTCGATAGTTGGCCGCTCACATGCGGACCGGGGTCCGAGTACCGCGGGGCAGTCACGACAGTGGGCGCGGTCCCATGTGGACGGCGCCCACTGTGTCGAGCCGTGGCGTCGCCCCCACCCGCCTCGACCGGCGCCTTGCCGACTGCGCCGAACGCGCCGGCCTCGGCCACGTCACCCACACCAGCTGCGCCGCACCCTGGCCACCCAAGCCATCAACCGGGGCATGTCCCTGGAGGCCATCGCCGCGCTGCTCGGCCACTGCCGACCACCCAAACGGCCAGATGCGCTTCCGCGTCAAACAGGCTCGCCTCCCAGCGACCGCTTGAGTGCCCCTGCTCCCTTATCGCCACACAGGGAACCTGATCGACACCGCCAGCGCGCCGACGATGCGCGCCCAGCGGCCAGAAGAACCGCATTCCGGGTTGGTCGGCGCCGGGTGCTGCGGGCTGGCGTGCACCTCGTCGACCTTCGATGGTGAGCAGTGTGCTGTCACGGGGGGCTCAGGGGTTGCTCTTGAATGGGGAGAAGTGCTCGTGGGCGATGCGCTCGTCGAAGCGCCGTCGGAATTCAGCATGGGTCGTGCCGGGGTTGCGCCGGACCACGACGACGAACTTCACCACGCGCGCAGTCTGCCCCGTTCGTCAACCTCGCGCCAGGGGCACGTGACGCGAAGCGCAGGCAGGCCAGCGCGTAGCCGTCGCCACCTCATCCTCCGCGGCGACGAGCTGTCGACGAGCGACGGCGCAGGTGGGTCAGCTTGTCGGGGTTCACGACCGAGCGCAGGGCGATCACCTGCCCGTCGGCGATGTCGAGCGACAGCACCGCCACCGTCTCGCCGGCAGGGCTGTGAGCGATGGCGCCCGGCTGCCCGTTGACATCGACAAGGGCGAGTGTCACCCCGTCGCGGCGTGTCTGCCTGGCGAGGTGGACCAGGAACCGGGCCACCGCGACCGCCCCCCGCACCGGCGTCCGACGTGCCGGCGCCCGACCGCCGCCGTCGCCGTACATCGTGGCGTCGGCTGCCAGCAGCGAGATCAGGCCGTCGGTGTCGCCTTGCTCCACCGCCGCGAAGAAGCGCTCCGCGAGCGCCCAGCGCCGCTCGACCGATGCTTCGAAGCGTGGCTTGCGATCCTGCACGCGCTGCCTGGCGCGCACCGCGACCTGCCGGGTGTTGTCCTCCGACTTGCCGATGAGCTCGGCGATCTCGTCGAACCCGAAACCGAAGACGTCGCGCAGCAGGAGCACCGCGCGCTCCGGTGGTGACAGGCTCTCCAGCAGCACCAGGAACGCCATCGACAGTGAGTCGGACAGCTCGGCGTGCTCGGCCGGGTCGAGGGTGCGGTCGGTGACGATGGGTTCGGGGAGCCACTCGCCGACGTACTCCTCCCGGCGGATGCGCGCCGAGCGCAGATGATCGATGGACAGGCGGGACACCACCGCGCACGCATACGGGCGCCGGGACTCGATGACCACGCCCTCCTGCTCGGCGCTGTGCACCCTCAGGAGGGCTTCTTGGACGAGGTCCTCCGCGTCCGTGACGCTGCCCACCATCCGGTAGGCGATGGAGAACAGCAGCGGGCGCAGCGTCTCGTCGGTCTCGGATGTGCGGTCTGGAGAGATCGTCATGCTCCCTAAGGACGGATGGCGGCCCCGTGATTGTGACACCGGTTGTCACAGGACGCGGCGTTGCCTCGTCTCAGGAGGGAGACCCATGGCAAGCACAGGAGGCCATCGTGAAGATCTTCCTCGCTGGCGCCACCGGGGTGATCGGTCGGCGGCTGGTTCCCCTGCTGGTCGACCGCGGCCATGAGGTGGTCGGCACTACGCGCAGTGCCGACAAGGCCGAAGCGCTGCGCGTCGCCGGGGCGGAACCCGTCCTCCTCGACGTTCAGGACCTGGTGGCCCTCGGCGCCGCGGTCGCGCAAGCCGAGCCGGAGGCGGTGATCCACCAGCTCACCGCACTGACCGGCAGTATGGACATACGCAACCTCGATCGCTCCTTCGCTACGACCAACGCGCTGCGCACCGCCGGCACCGATCAGCTGCTGGCAGCAGCCGTCAAGGTGGGGGCGCGACGCTTCATCGCCCAGAGCTTCACCGGGTGGACCAACCCGCGCAGCGGTGGACCGGTCAAGAGCGAGAACGACCCGCTGGACCCCACTCCGGAGCCGCGGGCGCGGCAGACCTTGGCGGCCATCGCCCACCTCGAGCGGACCGTCACCGAGGCCACCGGGATCGACGGGCTGGCTCTGCGTTACGGGCTCTTCTACGGACCCGGGACCGGGATGGCCGCCGGCGGTCAGCTCCTCGAGCTGGTGGCGAACCGGAAGCTGCCGATCGTCGGCGGGGGCACAGGCATCTGGTCGTGGGTGCACGTCGACGACGCCGCGACCGCCACCGTCGCCGCAGTGGAGCGCGGGGCACCCGGCGTCTACAACATCGTCGATGACGACCCCGCGCCCGTTTCGGAGTGGCTGCCGTACCTCGCCGACGCCATCGGCGCAATGCCGCCGAGGAAGGTGCCGGCCTGGCTCGTCCGACCGCTGCTCGGCGCCCCCGGCATCTCGGCGATGACCAAGATCCGGGGCTCGTCCAACGCCA
>WHTC01000487.1 GCA_009379795.1 Nitriliruptorales bacterium
AGGAAAAGGGAGTCGGCATAGTGGGGGCCACGCGAGCGACGGCAGGGGAGACCGATGGCTGGCGGGTTGCTGTGCGTGCATGCGCATCCCGACGACGAGTCGATCTCGACCGGCGGGGTGCTGCTGCGGGCGGTCGGGGAGGGCAGGCCGGCGGCGGTGGTCACCTGTACTGGCGGGGAGCTGGGAGAGATCGTGGGCGAAGGCATGGACCCCGAGAAGCTCCGTCCGCGGCTCGGCGAGGTGCGCCAGGCCGAGCTCACCGCCGCGCTGGAGATCCTCGGTGCGGGCACCCCGCGGCTCCTCGGCTACCGGGACTCGGGCATGGCCGGGACGTCGGGGAACGATGACGAGCGCTCGTTCTGGCGGGCGGACTTCGACCAGGCGGTCGGGCGTCTGGTCACGCAGGTGCGGGCGTTCCGGCCGGATGTCCTGGTGACCTACGACGCCTTTGGCCAATACGGCCATCCCGACCACGTCCAGACCCACCGCGTGGGACTCGTGGCGGCTGAGGCGGCCGGCGTGCCCATGCTCTACCCCGAAGCCGGCGAGGCGTGGCAGGTGCCCAAGGTCTACCTGTCGACCCTGCCGCGTTCTTTCGCCGCGTTGGTGAGCGAGGAACTGCAGCGTCGCGGCCTGCCGACGCCGTTCGAGGACGACCCGGACCTGCCGCCGGTCGGCTCGCCCGACGAACTGATCACGACCACGGTCGATGTGCGCCCGTTCGTTGAGCGCAAGCTCACCGCCCTGAAGGCGCACGCCAGCCAGCTCGGCCCTGCCTCGTTCTTCCTCAACATGCCCCCCGAGCTGCACGACCTGGCGTTCGGCACCGAGTGGTTCATCCGCCAGCGCAGCGACGTACCCGCGCCGCAGGAGGACGACCTGTTCGCGGGGCTTTGAGTCCGCGGCGCTCTCCCGCTTTACCATGTCAGGCATGAGCCGTATCCACGATGTCGGCGGGCAGTGGGGCTTCGGTCCTGTCGAGCGGGAGCAGGACGAGACGCCGTTTCATGCCGAATGGGAGGCGCGGGTGTTCGCGCTCAACCGCGCCATGTTGCGCCGTGGCGCCTACAACCTCGACGAGTTCCGCCACGCCATCGAGCGCATGGAGCCCGCCGAGTACCTGCGGGCTTCCTATTACG
>WHTC01000201.1 GCA_009379795.1 Nitriliruptorales bacterium
AACCGTAGGGGTTCATCCGCCGCTCCGTCAACTCCCGTGCACGGAACGTGGGGAGTCCCTGACCTGCGGGTTTGTCGCAAAGTCGCAGGTCAGCAGAACGGGAGAATTTGACGGTTCGATGATCTTATGGCAACGGGAGTTGGCCGTAGGCGTGACGGCCGGCTGACACTGTGCCCAGGCAGCGGAGCGTTCGGGGATCCTCGACGGCAAGGGGATCGGCGTCCCAAACCGCCAGGTCGGCGCGCGCGCCCGGGCGCAGAGGCCCGACGTCGTCCTGCCCGGCCACGAACCGGCCGCCCAGGGTATGCGCGGCCAGCGCCTCGATCCGCGACAGGCTGAGGCCGCCACGGTGGTGCTCGGCGGCGTGCACGCCGCCCCAGGGATCGAACGGGGTGACGGTCGAGTCCGAGCCGAAGGCGAGCCGGACCCCCGCGGCGGCCAAGGACCTGAACGGATTCGAGACCTTGGCCCGCTCCGAACCGAAGCGCTCCGCATACAGCCGGTCAGGGCCGCCCCACTCGGCATCGAACGCCGGTTGGACACTGGCGACCACTCCGAGGCGGGCCATGCGGGACGGATGGTCTGCGCGGGGCAGCTCCACATGCTCGATGCGGTGACGACAGCGACGGACAGCGGCCGCTCCCAGCGCTTCGGCGGCTGCTTCCAGGCCGGCGATGGCCTGTTCGATGGCGACGTCGCCGATGGCGTGCACTCCCGCCGATTGCCCGGCCCTGGTGCATGCGGTGAAGAAGGCGGCAACCTCGGCATCGTCGTGGAACAACGCGCCGTGGCCCCCGTCGCGGTAGCCGCCCGTCACCGCCGCGCTGCGCGAGCCGATCGAGCCGTCCAGGAACAGGTCCCCGCCAGGCCGCAGTACGCGGACCGGGCTGGCGGTGGTCTCCAACTCGGCCCACCAGACCAGAACCTCGATCGGCCACGATCCGCCCGCCCAGATGAGCGCATCGTCCAGTCCCGACAATCCAGGATGACCCATCTCGTGCAGCGATGCGATCCCCAGCGCGGCGGCGTCGGCGCACGCGACCTCGCGGGCCGCGCTGACCTGGGACGAAGGCAGGCCTCCGGAGATCAGCGACCGCGCCGCCTCGCAGGCCTGCTCAGCCAGCCATCCGGTCGGGCTGCCCCGCTCGTCGCGGTCGACACCGTCCAGTTCGGGGAGCGGGAGACGGGCTAGGGTACCCGGATCCACCACGCAACTGTGCGCGTCGACACGGATCAGCAGCACGGTCTTCCCGGGTGCCGCCTCGGCCACCTCGGCGGCGGTCATCGGCCGGCCCTCCGGCCAGCCGAGGTCGTCCCAGCGGAAGCCCTGGACGATCGCCGTGTCGCTGGCGGCGGCGTGGCGGCGGACCCGGTCCAGCGCCTCGGCGGCGCTGGCCGCGCCCGACAGGTCCACCCCGGTCGCGGCGAGGCCGGTGGCGGTGGCGTGGACGTGCGCATCGACGAACGCCGGAGTGATCCAGGCGCCGCCCAGATCGATCGTGCGGTCAGCCGCGGGGGCATGCTCCGGCTCGGCGGGCCCCACCCAGGCGATCCGGCGCCCGTCGAGCAGGATCGCCCGCACGGCGTTGTCAGGGCTCCCGGGTTCATCGGGCGGTGCGAGGGGGTGGATGCCGGCGGCGACCAGCAAGGTGCGCATCGCGGTTTCAGCGGGTCGCGCGCCGGTAGGCGGTGGCCAGCGCGTCGGCGTACTCGTTCCAGCGCGACCCCGCGTGCGCCCTGATCCAGCGAAGCTCCACCTCGGGTCGCTCCTGGGCAAGTCGGTACAGCTTTCTGACCAGGTCCAGGTTGGCGATCTCCCCGCCCTTGCGGCGCCAGCCGTTGCGCGCCCATCCGGGGGCCCAGCGGGTGATGGTGTCAACGCACAGCTTGCTGTCGGTCCAGACGGTAGTGGCCACACCGGGCGGGACCATCCGATACCCGGCGATCAGCGCGGTCAACTCCATCCGGTTGTTGGTCGTGAGTGGATCGTGGCCCTGAGCCTCGTCGAGGATCTCCCCATCGACCACGTAGACCGCGCCCCAGCCACCTGGGCCCGGGTTGGGGTCGGCCGCCCCGTCGGTGAACACGCCGTCGGCCGGGCCCTCGGTGTACTTGGCGAGCACCTCGTCGACCGTCAGATCCTCCTCCACAGCCCCTCCTCGGCGCTGTTTGGCCCCGCGCGCGGGCTTGCAACGCCGGCACTGCCGGGGGGTCCATCCGGGGTAGCGCTTCAGGGCGCTGGGCGGCACCGAGAAGCTCGAGCCGCAGGTGACACAGGTAAACGAAGGCATACCCGCCACGCTAATCGAGTCGCGCCGCGATCGCCCTCGCGAACCCGTCCAGGTCGTCCAACCCACTCCCGAGCGCCTGATGCAACGAGCGATCGTCCACGCTGTCATAGAGGTGCACGAGGCGGTTGCGCAACCCAGCCAGGTCGCGCAGGTGCCGCGTCAAGTCCCCGTCGAGCACGCCCCGCTCCTCCAGCACGGTGAAGGCGTCACGGAAGTCGCTCGGCGGGCGCCATCCGCTCGACGCGATGAGGTGGTTCGCAAGGTCGATGGAGAGCTGCGCGGCCACCTGGACCAGATACCGCCCGGAGTAGGTGTGCGAGGCGAGGTACTCGCTCACGGGGAGATCGCGAAGTTCTGCCAGCTCATCTCGATACTGGCGCAGGAGCGCCAGGCGCTCGCTGATGCGCTCGCTGTCAACCATTCAGTCCTCTCTCGGCGACGTGGGCGATGTGAGCCCGGGCAAGCCGCTGCAGGGTAGGGTGTTCATCGAAGTACTGCATCCGCGTGCGGACCTCGAAGGCAACGCGGCGGTTCGGATCGTCATCGAGCAGCAGACGGCCTTCCTGCACGACGCGGCCCCGCAGGCCCAGCGGCGCACGGCTCAGATCCACAACGTCCACGTCAGCGACCTGCAAGGCCTCCGAGATGCGCGTGGCCAGGCGCAGTTCCCCCATGAGCCCGAGTGGCTCGTCCAGCAGAAGGCCGATGTCGACATCGCTGTCCGGGCGAGCGTCTGCTCGGGCCCGGGAGCCGAACAGGTAGGCCACCCCGACCCCGGCCTCCCGGAGAGCCGCACGTACCTGCTTGCTGTTCATCTCCATGACCTTACGCCCAACTGCGCCGCGTGCCGGTCAGCCTTCCGCGCCCGCGACCAGGAGCGGGCTCACGAAGGTGAAGCTGAGGATCAGAACCATCCAGACGATGCGTTGGCGACCGGGCGCCTCTCCGGCGAGCAGGTCGAGCAGGGTGCCCACCAGCAGCCAGGCGCTGGCGGCCGCGCCACCGAAGGTCAGGGCCAGCAGCAGGGTGGCCAGGCCGGCCCGCCCCCCGCCGCCGCCGACGAGCACCGCCGTGAACAGCGGCAGGCCGAGCGCCGCCCAGGTGATCCCCCCGGCGATCAGCGCGCGGCGGACCATGGTGCGGTCCCGGTCGGCGGGCGGCAGAGGCGGCTCCGCCTCGCCGGGTGTGGAAGGGGACGCGCCCGTCATGGGGCCTGGAGCAGCGCGCGGGAGATGACGACCCGCTGGATCTGGTTGGTGCCCTCGACGATCTGCAGGACCTTGGCCTCCCGGAACCAGCGTTCCACCGGGTAGTCGGTGGTGTAGCCGTTGCCGCCGAACACCTGCACCGCGTCGGTGGTCACCTGCATGGCGATGTCGGTGGCGCACAGCTTGGCCATTGCGGCCAGCTGGCCGAACGCCAGACCGTGGTCGCGGCGCTGGGCGGCCTGCAGCATCAATGCCCGAGCGGACTCGATGCCGGTTGCCATGTCGGCCAGCATGAACGCCAGACCCTGGAACTGCCCGATCGGCTGGCCGAACTGCTCCCGCTCGCGGGCATACCGCACCGAGGCGTCCAGGGCCGCCTGCGCCAGGCCAACCGCGCCCGCCGCGACGCCGAGCCGGCCGCCGTCCAGGGCGCTCATGGCGATCGTGAAGCCCCCACCCTCCTGCCCGAGCAGATAGCGCGCCGGAACCCGCGCGTCCTCCAGCACCAGCTGACCGGTGGGCGAGGACTGCAGCCCCATCTTCCGCTCACCGGCCGGGAAGCTGAGCCCGGCCGTGTCGGCGGGCACGAGCAGCGCGCTGATGCCGCGCACCTTGTCCTCGCCGGTCCGGCACATCACGACGTAGCAGTCCGCCTCGCCCGCGCCGGTCACCCAGGCCTTGGTCCCGTCGATGACGTAGTCGGTGCCGTCGCGGCGGGCGCGCGTCACCAGCGCGGCCGCGTCCGAGCCGCTGCCGGGTTCCGACAGCGAGTAGGCCCCCAGCCACTCTCCCGCCGCCAGCCGTGGGACGACCTCCTTGCGCACCTCCTCGGAGGCGTACTGCTCGACGGCCCAGGTCGCCAGGTTGTGCACCGACAGGCCGAGCCCGACCGTCAGAAACGCGCGGGACAACTCCTCGATCACCCGGAGAACCACCGTGCCCGGCTGTGCCGACCCGCCGTACTCCGCGGCCACCGGCAACCCCATGAAATCCATCCTGGCCAGCTGATCGAACAGGTCGCGCGGGAAAGCCCCCGCCCGCTCGGCCTCGGCCGCACGCGGCGCGGCCTCGTTGACCGCGTAGGCCCGGACGAGGTTCAGCAGGTCCTGCTGCTCGGGCTCCAGGAGCGGGCCGGTCACGGGACCTTGACCTGCTCGCTGCGGGTCCGGCCCGCACCTGGCGGCCTCATACCCTCACCGGCTCACGATCAAGGGTGTTCAGCCGTTCGCCACCGTCCTTGATGACGACCACGATGTCCTCGATGCGCATGCCGAACCGTCCCGGCAGGTAGATCCCCGGCTCGATCGAGAACGTCATGCCCGGCTCCAGCACGAGCTCGTTGCCGGCCACGATGAAGGGCTCCTCGTGTTCCTCCAGCCC
Source organism: Nitriliruptorales bacterium (assembly GCA_009379795.1). Classification (GTDB taxonomy): domain Bacteria; phylum Actinomycetota; class Nitriliruptoria; order Euzebyales; family Egibacteraceae; genus WHTC01. The sequence goes on from WHTC01000201.1 coordinate 4,880, forward strand.
GATGCCGTGACCGGTGCGGTGGATGAAGTACTCGCCGTACCCGGCGCCGGTAAGCGGGTCGCGGGCGGCGGCGTCGATCGACTCGGCGGTCACCCCGGGGCGGACGGCGGCGCAGGCGGCGGCCTGGGCGGCCTCCAGCGCCGCGTGTGCCTCGGCGTATCCCTCCGGCGGATCACCGATGACGTAGTCGCGGGTGCAATCCGAGCCGTAGCCGTCCACCGTGCCGCCGATGTCCACCACCACCGCGTCGCCGGGTTGCAGGATGCGCGCACCGCTCTCATGGTGCGGCGAGGCGCTGTTGGGGCCGGAGCCGACGATGACGAAGCTCACCGTCTGGTGGCCCTCCTCCATGATCGCCTCGGCGATGTCGCGGCCGACCTCGGCCTCGCTGCGGCCGGGCTTCAGCAGGGCGGAGACGCGTGCGTGCACGCGGTCGATCGCCTGTGCAGCGCGGCGCAGGGCGTCCACCTCGGCCGAAGACTTACGCATGCGCAGCTCCCGGGTGATCGCCGACGCGCGCTCCCAGGAGGCGCCGGGGAGCGCCTCCTGCAGCCCCAGAAGAAACGTCGACCACAGCCGATCGCCCACACCCAGGCGCAGCGCGCCGGTTCCCGCACCTTCCAGCGCACTGGCGACCGCCGCGAGCGGATCGCCGGTCTCGGACACAGTGACGATCTCGGCGAGGTCGCCGGCCCCGCTGGCCGCGGCTCTGGGGCGTTCCAGCTCGGGCACGATCAGGGCATGCCGCCGGTCGCGGCGGGCCACGAGCAGCGTCAGCCGCTCCAGTGGCAACGCCGCGTAACCAGTCAGGTAACGCAGGTCGGCGCCGGGACCGAGAAGCAGCGCGTCCACGTCCTGGGTACGCATGTGGTCGGCCGCCCGGTCGAGCGCCCCGGTGGTCGTGATCATCCAGCCCTCCAGCCGGGCGCGGCCGCGCCCCTCCTTAGGCCGCGAGTCTAGACCCGGCCCCGGGCGTTCCCGGCGGCACCGTGCAGGCTCGTCAGTCCTAG
>WHTC01000456.1 GCA_009379795.1 Nitriliruptorales bacterium
CCGGCACCGGCCTGCTGCGGCCGGCGTCGCCACCGTCGGTGTCCGAGCGGACGCTGCCCTCAGGCCTGCGGGTGCAGGCGGCACGCCGGGCCGGTGTGCCGGTGGTGGAACTGCGGCTCCGGATCCCGTGGGGCGGAACGCAAGGGGGCGACCTGGCGCGCGCCGTCCTGCTCGCCGAGTCGATCCTGAGCGGCACGCGGTCCCATGACCGCGTCGCCTTCGCCTCGGCTCTGCAGGCGCTGGGTGGGTCCCTGACCGCCTCGGCCACCGTCGAGCGTCTGACGATCGGCGGCTCAGCGCTGTCGGCCAACCTGGAGGATTTCCTGGCCCTGGTCGCCGCGATCCTGACCGCACCTGCCTACACCGCCGGCGAAGTCGAGCGTGACCGTGACCGGCTGCGGGAGCGGTTGGCGGTGGCCGCCAGCCAGCCCGACCGGCAGGCACGCAACGCCCTGCTCCATCGCCTCTACGCGGGTCACCCCTACAGCCGTGAGTTGCCCGAGCCCGACGAGGTGGCCCGGGTGGACGCGGTCGCCGTGGCGGACCTCCACGACCGCGAGGTCGAGCCCTCCGGCGCGCTCCTGGCGCTGGTCGGCGATCTGGATCCCGAAACCGCGCTCGAACGGGTGGAACGGGCACTCAGCGGCTGGCTTGCCGGTGGGGACGAGCAGCCGCCGGTCCCGGCCGGGGTGACACCGCCGTCGGTGACTCCGTCCGGTCCCCTCCTGCTGGTCGACCGTCCCGGTTCGGTGCAGACCAGCGTGCGCCTGGGCGGAGCGGCAGTGCCCCGCACCCATCCCGGCTACCCGGCACTGAAGCTCGCGAACCTGCTGTTCGGCGGCTACTTCTCCTCCCGCCTGGTCGCCAACCTCCGCGAGCGCCGCGGCTACACCTACTCGCCGCGCAGCGGCATCGAGCATGCGGTCGCAGCCTCGACGCTGGTGATCAGTGCGGACATCGCGACCGAGGTCACCGCTGCCGGATTGCTGGAGATCGGCTACGAGCTCGGGCGCATGGCGACCCTGCCGGTCGAGGCCGGCGAGTTGGAGGCGGCCCGCCGCTACGCCATCGGGTCGCTGCTGCTGTCCACCGCGAGCCAGTCGGGCCTCGCCTCGATGCTGCTCACCCTCGGCACAGCCGGGCTGGACGTCACCTTCCTGCGCGATCACCCGCTCGCGCTGGCCGAGGTGAGCACCGAGGATGTCCTGACCGCCGCGCGGGAGCACCTTGCCCCGGCACGGCTGACCACGGTGCTGCTCGGCGAGGCGGGCCGGATCGCCGACCAGGTGTCCGCGCTCGCGCCAGTCGACTCCCGGTGAGCGGCGCCCACCCGGCCGGGAACCGGCGAGCCCTACCCGCTGGGCGCCTGATCACCGTCGGGGTACACAGTTGCTAG
>WHTC01000129.1 GCA_009379795.1 Nitriliruptorales bacterium
GATCAGACTGACGCGCTGCTCCATCTTCGCAATGTAGTGCACTCCACAACCGCATGATGATCGCGGATCTCGGGACGACACGACGGCCGCCTGTCATGCTCCGGCCAGGCGGAATGTCGGCGGGAACGGCGGGTGTTGTCCTCGGGGTGGTCACGAACGGAGGTCACCCGCCGATGCGAGCTCTCGTAGTCGACCCGTCCGCGCCGGAGGCGGTGCGCCTTGCCGACGTGGCTCAACCGGTCGCCGGTCCGAGCCAGTTGCTGGTCGAAGTGCACCACGCCTCACTGAACTACGGGGATCTCAATGACGCCCGCTCCGGCCGGGTGTCGCCCGGAGCGGTGCTTGGCTCGGACGCCGCGGGCATCGTCCTGCAGGGCAACGCCGGCGGGCTGGGGCCGGGCACTCGGGTGGTGGCGTTGGCGCCGGGCGCGTTCGCCGAGCGGGTCGTGGTCGACGTCAGCTCCCTGGCCGAGGTCCCCTCCAGGATGGACCTCGCTCAGGCGGCGGCTCTACCGGTAGGCCGGTGTGGCCGCGTTGTTGCGTGCGCTGCGCGCTCCCGGCTCGCTGCTCGGCCGGCGCGTGCTGATCACCGGCGCGTCTGGCGGAGTCGGCCGGTTCGCTGTGCGGCTGGCCTCGATCGCCGGGGCGCACGTGATCGCCTGTGTGGGCTCGGCGGCCAGGGGCGAGGGCCTGGACAAGGTGGGTGCCGACGAGGTGGTGGTCGGCCTCGACGGCATCGACACGCCGGTCGACGTAGTGCTGGACAACGTCGGTGGCCCGCAACTGGTTGCCGCCTGGCAACTGCTCGCACCCGGCGGCAGCCTGCAGAGCATCGGCTGGACCTCGGGGGAGCTGGCCGTGTTCCCGGCGTACTCCACGGTCGGCCCGCCCAAGGCGCTGACCTCCTTCCTCATCGACGGCCCGGTCGCCGAAGAACTGGCCAGCCTCGTGCGGCTGGTCGTGCCTCCACACCGTGAAGGCGGACAGTCCCAGTACGTCCCCAGACCGCTCCGACCCGCAGCCGCTCCATCGTTGGCGCCGGTGCTGGCCTGGGCGCAACAGCAGCTCGACCGGCCGGTGACCGTCGGTGACCTCGCCGAGCAGGCAGCCATGGCTCCCCGGACCTTCGCGCGACGGTTCCGCGACGAAACCGGCACCACCCCGCACCGCTGGCTCGTTCAGCAACGGCTCCACGAAGCCCAGCAACGACTCGAGAGCACATCCGACGACATCGGGCGCATCGCCCGAGAGACCGGCTTCGTCACGGCCGAGACACTCCGGCACCACTTCAGGCGCGCCTTCGGCACCAGTCCCACGAGCTACCGCCGCCGCTTCCGAAACGCACCCGCCTGACTGGGGCTCGCACTCCAACCTTTGGATAACCGCTGATCCCACCGGCATTGGAACCTGATGGCGGCCGAGCAGCCAAGGTCCACTACCGTGGCAGGATGAGCCGTGAAGAGGCCCTGAACGAATTGCGGCGTACGTTATCCAGCACCGCAATGCCGGGCGGCGGCTGCCGGTGCCGGGGTGTAAGTCACGCGGACTTCGGTCTCGTCCCGGTCTGTCCGCTCGGGCCGCCTCTGGCTCGCGGTGGTCAGCGAGCAGTCGGCGGTAGACCACGTCGGAGAGCTGACGCTTGAGCGAGCAGGGCTGGGCGGTGCCCTGATCGGCATAGTCGAGAGTTCAGACCGCCATGGAAGGCGAATCTCATCGGACTCGAGCCGGACGGATAGACGCTCGCTGATTTACTGCAGGTCGCAGCCGATCAACCGTCGGCCTGGAGCTCGACACCGTGTTCCTCGAGAAAACCCGACTCCTCGAGCTGTTCCAGATACGAGTAGTCGATCAGCTGCTCGAGGTCGACCTCGCCCACGGCCGGGTTGTCGGTGTAGCGGGCGTAGGGCTCCAGCGCCTGAACGGACATGTCGACCGACATCAGGTCGGCGTACTCCTCGTAGGTCACCTCCGCACCCTCGTCCGAGATCCCCTCGACGTGCTGCTTGACGCTGGCGATCGCTGTCGCGGGGTCGTCCCTGACGATCCCCATCGCCTCGACGTAGGCACGCAGGAAGCGGGTGACCGCCTCCGGGTTCTCGGCGGCGAACGAGCCCGAGGTCACGATCCAGGCGTTCGCCTCGTCGAACGTGTCGGCCAGGTTGACCACCGTGGTCAGTCCGGCTTGCTCTGCCTGCAGGTGCAACGGCGTGGACAGCACGCCCGCGTCGATCACCCCGCCCTCCAGCGCGGGGAGGATGTCGCTGATGGTGCGGAACGGCACGGTCTCGTAGTCCACGTCGAGCTGCATCCCGAGCTCTCGGTCCATGTAGTTCATCACCGCGACTGCCGGGGCGGCCCACTTGCCGGAGACGCCGATGCGCCTGCCCCGCAGATCCTCAGGGGAGTCCAGCCCTGCGCCCGTCATGATCCGGTAGACGGGCCGGCTGACATTGCCGGAAACGAACGCCAGGTCCTCGGCGCCGCCCGCGACAGCGTTGACGAGGCTGCCGGGGGAGTCGGTTCCGATCTGCACGTCACCGGCCGTAATCGCCTGTAGACCCGTGGGTGGGGGCAGCACGGTGTAGTTCACATCCAACCCGTGCGCTTCGAAGATGCCGTTGTCCAGCGCAACCCAGATCCCCATCTCCGTACCGCTCACGCAACAGCTGTACAGATCGAGGCTGATGGACTCCGCAGTGGCCGACGAACTGTCGGCAGGCTGTTCCCCGCCGGTCTGATCGGGTCCGCCAGTGCCCTCGGGTGCCGCCGACGGCGCGGCGTCCCGGGCGCATGCGGCCAGCAGGACCCCGCACAGCACCAGCGCGATGCATCGCTTCACCATCAGGCCCACTCTCCTCTTTCCGCACGCATGGCGATCGGCAATCCCAGGCGTCCCAGGCCCATGACTCCGATGGGTTCTCGACCGACCATCTAAGCCTCCTGTCGAGCGGATGCAGCCAGGTCAGGGGTCTGGGATCGCGTGCCCCACGTCGCCAGCGACCCGCCGTCCACGCGCAGGTCCTCACCGGTGATGAAGGAGGCGGCGTCCGAGACCAGGAACAACACCGCCCGGGCCTGGTCCTGGGGTCGTCCCAGGCGCCCCAGGGGAATCTCCCGGGTGTCGCGGGCGCCGGTCGGCTGGAGCCCTCCGACCGATGCGCCGGTCTTGGTGGGCGAGACCGAGTTGACCCGGATGCCGTGCGGTGCCAGATCGCACGCCATGGCGCGGGTGAGGTTGAGGATGCCGGCCTTCGCCGTGCAGTAGGCGACGGCGTTGCGGCGCCCCCGATGCCCTGACGTCGAGGCGATGTTGACGATCGAGCCGCCCTCGCCACGCTGCACCATGGAGCGGGCGACGGCCTGGCTGACCAGGAACGTGCCGTTGAGGGCGACGTCGGTGACCTTGCACCACTCCTCATAGGAGCAGTCGAGCAGGCCCTTGGGAATCGTGATCGCCGCGTTGTTCACCAGGACGTCGATGCGCTCCTGAGAACCGACAACCTGGCCGACGAAGTCCACCACCGACGCGGGGTCGGAGATGTCGCCCGGAACCGCCAGGGCCTTGCCGCCTGCTTCCTCGATGCTGCTGACCGTCGCCTGCGCCGCCTGGGGCCCCAGGTCGTTGCATGCGACGACCGCCCCGGCGAGCGCGAGGCGACGGGCGATCTCGCCACCGATGTTCGGGCCTGCGCCGGTGACCAGCGCGACCTTGCCGTCCAGTTCCATCACACCTCCACGGGCCGCGCCCGGTGATCGTCGGATACGACGCGTTCCTCTCGGACATCCAGCAACTTCCCGCAGCTCGGGCAGGCGGTCTCGGTCAGCACGAAGTTCGGGCTGGTCCCGCCGTAGCGCACGGCCAGCCACGGTCCCGCCGCCCCTAGCGGCTGCCGTGACCGGACGACATCGGCGTCCTGGTCGGTCGGGGCCGGTCCGATGACGTGTCCGCACTGCCGGCAGGCAAGGACGTCGCCATCGGCGCCGTCGACCAGCACGAGCGCGTCGCCGATGGTCCGGCCCGCGGGCACCGACGCGGGAACGGCCATGGTCCTGCCATGAGGGATGCGCCCGGCCCGCAACTGCGACCGTCGTCGTTGCGAGGCGGCCCGGTCGACCTGGCCGGCGGACGTCAGGACGGCTCCGTAGGACGCCTCGGCCCAGGCAGCGGTCACCCGTCCCTGGTCCAGGTCGCTCTGCACGGCGTCGAGATCGCGCTCGAGTGGATCACCGAAGCCGCCGCCGCCCGGTGGATGGAAGATCAGGACGTCGTCGGGACCAAGGTGGGCCTGGGCCTTGGCCGGCAGATGCTTCGGCTCCGGCCAGTCCTGCGTTTCGGGCAGCTGCCCGGCGGCGAGCGCGGCACGCACCCCACTCTCCCGTACGATGCTGACCTGCGATCCCGCGCCCGGGTACCCCCCGGAGATACCTCCCGCATTGGTCTGGTCGGTCCCCGCCGTGTTGGTGGACTTCAGCAACAGTTCATCGGTCCCGAACGGCACCAGTGCCACCTCCGCGGTCAGACCACCGCGGTACCGCCCGGCCCCGCCGGAGTCAGGGAGCTGCCGGCGGTGCACGTACAGGATGGGGAGCTTCGACTCCGCGCTCTCGACATTGGCGACGTAGCTCGCGAACGAGGTCTGCTGGCCTGCGTGGGAGATCCCGTCGGCGAACGACCGGCCTCCCGCCCCACCGGCGCGGTGGTCGGACAGCAGCGCGCCCACCAGCCGACCGTCCGGCCCGGTCGCGAAGACGTTGTTGCAGTTGGCCGACACGCTCCAGGTGGGGCAGACGCGGTCCAGGTACTGCTCGTTGGCGGCCAGCATCTCCGCCACGACCCTGCTGGCCGCGACGGTCACCAGCCAGCGGAAGCCGACCGTGCAGATGCTGACCGGTGCGGGCGGGACGGCGCTGACGACAAGACCGGGCGGGGCGACGACTCTCACACAGCTCTTGACCGCGTCGTTCCAGTCGATATCACTCGCGCACAGGAACGTGTAGATCGGGACGGTGCTGCCGGCGTAGGTAGCGTGATAGGTGGAGTTGACCGCGGCGTCGACCTGCGGTGACGACCCGGTGAAGTCGAACGTGAGCCGATCGCCGCTCTTGATGAGCGCGAGATGCACGCGCACGAGTTCGTCGCAACCAACGCGCGCCCCGTCCATGTAGACGTCGGTCTCCCAACGCCCGTCGTCCATCGAGGAGATGCGCTCCCGCAGCAGCTGTCCCGCGGTGTCCAGCGAGCCCTGCATGGTCGCTTGCACCTGCTCGACACCGACCTCGTCGAGGAGTTCGTTCAGGCGGGTCCGGGCAACGTTGATGGCCCCCAACTGGGCGCGCAGGTCCAGCGCCACGGCGTCGGACAACCGGCTGTTGGTGACGAAGGTGTGCTCGACCTCCGTGCTCAACACGCCTGCGCTGACCAGCTTCAGGAAGTAGCGCGCCGGCTCCTGGTACAGCGAGCGGGCGTTGATGCAGAAGCTGCCCTCGTCGATGCCGCCGACGTCGGCGTGGTGCAGCACGTTGCCGACCCACATGATCAACTCGCCGTCGCGGAAGAGCGGGCTGGCGACCACGACGTCGTTCTGGTGCAGGGCGCCGACGAACGGGTCGTTGGTGAGAAAGACGTCGCCGTCCTCGATCGTGGACGCCAGCCGGCGGATCCCCTCCAGCGCGTCGCCCATGGTGGTCACGTGCACCAGGGAACCGAACCCCGCGGTGACCGTCCGCCCGTCCGGCGTGAAGATCCCTACGTTGAAGTCGTTGCCCTCCACCACAATGGGTGACGCGGAAATGGTCTTGATCGCGATGGCCTGCTCATCGGTGATCTGCCACAGCCGGTGCTTGATCACCTCGAACGTGATGGGATCGATCGACAGCGTCACCGCTCACCCCGTCCGGATTCTGAAGTTGGCCTGCGGGTCCATGGTCAGGCGTTTGCCCGCCGGCACGTACACGGTGGTGTCGGGCCGCTCGATCAGGCACGGCCCGGTGAGTGCGTGACCCGGTCGCAGTCCGTCGCTGCGGTACACCGACGTCGGCACCATCCCGGTCCCGCGGACGTACACGTCCCTGGTCCCTGCGGGCGCGGGCGCCCCGCCCGGTTCGGTCTGTGGTTCGGCCGGGGGCCCACGCCATTCCAGCCGCGTCGACGACGGCTGCACCACGTCGAGGCGATGCGCGGTCAGCTCCAGCGGATGGACGTCGCGCGTGGCCTCGGAGCCGAACCGGCTCGCGTAGGCCTCGTTGAAGGCCCGCCGTACGGCGTCGGCGTTCGTCAGATCGGGTCCCCAGGCAATGGTGAGGTCGTTGAGCTGGCCCTTGTAGCGGATGTCGATGCGGCGCAGGACCTCGACGGGTGCGTCCGGTCCGCGGGTCACCGCGACGTCGCGCCGTGCGGCGCGCTCCAACTCGTCGAAGACCTCGTTGGTACGGCGGATGGCGGTCCCGTCGTCGCTCACCGGCAACTGCTCGGAGCGCACGTAGGAGTAACGCAGGTCCGACAGCGCCACGCCGAACGCGGAGAACACCGGGCTGGTGTCGGGGATCACGATTTCCTTGATCCCGAGGATGCTCCCGAACGAGGCGCAGTGGGCTGGACCGGCTCCGCCGTAGCACCAGACGGTGAAGTCGCGGGGATCCCATCCGCTTTCGACGGTGGCCTTGCGGATCAGGTCCGCCATCCGGGCATTGACGATCTCCACGATCCCCGCCGCCGCCTCCCGCACGTCGATGCCCAGCGGGTCGGCTGCGCGCTCGCGGATGGCCTTCTCAGCCAACTGCGGGTCCAGCGCGAACCGCCCGCCGAAGAAGTACGACGGGTCGATGATCCCCAGGACAATCAGCGCGTCGGTGACGGTCGGCTCCGACCCGCCCTTGCCGTAGCAGGCCGGGCCCGGGTCGGCGCCCGCGCTGTGGGGCCCAACCCGCAGGCGCAGGCCGTCGGTCCATGCGATGCTGCCGCCGCCCGCTCCGACCGTCGCCAGGCGGACCGCGGAGGTCCGCACCGGGATCCCCTGGTCGGCGAACGACAGCGTCTCGTTCTCGAACTCGCCGTTGCGGATCAGCCCGACGTCGAAGCTGGTCCCGCCCATGTCGGTGGTGATGATGTTGTCGATGCCGAGCGCGCCGCCGACCGCGCGGGCGCCCACCAGGCCGCCCACGGGTCCGGAGTTGATGATGGCGACGGCCTCACGCGAGATGTCGTCGGGCAGGCAGCAGCCGCCCGACGCCTTCATCAGCTCGATCGGCCGGGCCAGCCCTTCCTGGCGCAGCGCGGCGCTCAGCGACGCGATGTAATCGCGGGTGATCCGGCCGACGTAGGCGTTGACGGCTGTGGTCATGGCCCGCTCGAACTCGCCGAGCGTCGGCGACACGTGGCATGACAGGCTCACCGGCAGCGCCGGATGCACCCGGGTGACGAAGTCGAGGATCGCCTCCTCGTGCGCGGGGTTCTTGAAGGACCACAGCAGGCACACCGCGAGGCTCTCGGTCCCAGCCGCGAGGAGGTCCTCAAGCTGGCGACGGAGGTCATCGGTGTCCAGTCCCACGAGGACGGCGCCGTCGCGGCCAACCCGCTCGTTCACGCCGCGGACGAGGCTGCGCGGGACCAGCGGCGGTGGCGGACTGGTCCTGGCGAAGTCCATCGCCTGCTGATAGGGGATCCCGCCCGTGCGGCCCATCGGACCACGGCCAATCACGAGCGTGTCCTCGAAGCCGCGTGTGGTGAGCAGCCCGACCCGTGATCCCCGGCGGGTGATCAGCGCGTTGGTGGAGACGGTCGTGCCATGCACGAAGCGGTCGGTTCTCGACAGCAGCGTGCTGCGGTCGATGCCCAGGCGCACGGCGACCGCTGCCAACGCTGCCAGCACTCCCTGCGCCGGGTCGGGTGGAGTCGAGAACGCCTTGTCACTGGTAATGGTCCCGCTCCTGTCGATTGCCACGATGTCGGTGAACGTGCCGCCGGTGTCCACCCCGAGCGTGTACCGAACGTCGTGGACGGCCTGGTTGGGTGCGGCTGACACGATCCCTCTCTCCTCTCTGGTCCGACGCGCCGCATCAGAGCTGCATGATCCGCTCGATCTCCGCAATCGCGTCGATGAACGCCGAACCGCGCCGCAGCGTGCGATCGCGCGGCCGGGGGAAGCCGATCGGCACGATGCCGCTGACGGTGCTGACCGGGCCCTTGGACAACACGACGACCCGGTCGGCCAGCAGCACCGCCTCGTCCAACTGGTGAGTCACGAACAGCGACGTCTTGCGGGCTCGCTCCCAAATGCGCAGGAGCTCGTCCTGCAGGTTCTCGCGCGTCTGCGCATCGAGCGCGGCGAAGGGCTCGTCCAGGAGCAGCAGGTCGGGGTCGGCGACCAGAGCGCGCGCGACGTTGACCCGCTGTTGCATGCCGCCGGACAGTTCGTGTGGGTAGCGTTGCTCGCTGCCCTCCAGGCCGACGAGTTCCATCATCCTGGTGGCCCGCTGACGCGCCTCGCGTTTGTTCAGCCCGCGCAACTCGATGCCGTACGCCACGTTGTCCAGCGCCGTGCGCCAGGGCAGAAGCGCAGCGGCCTGGAACACCACCGCACGATCGCTGCCTGGGCCCGCAATCGGCTGGCCGTTGAGAGCGATGCGGCCGTCGCTGTAGGGCACCAGCCCGGCGATGGCGTTGAGGAGTGTGGACTTGCCGCAGCCGCTGGGGCCGACGATGCAGACGAACTCCTCGGCGAACACGTCGAAGCTCACGTCGCCGACGGCTCGCAGCGTCTCCCCGGTCCGCTTGATGCGGTAGTCGATCGCGAGGTCGGCGATCGACAGCTTGGGTGCGCCGGACCTGCCGGTCGCGCGCATCTCGCCCGACATGGTCGTCCCTGTGCCGCGCTCCACTCCACCCCCTTTCGGCTCGTTGATCATCGTGTCCACGCGCCGGGTCCGGCGCGGCTTCCGACGGCGTCGGCAGGTCTCACGCTGCGTGCAGTTCCGGGCGCCATTTGTCGAAGCGCCTCTCCAGCCGCCGCATCAGCGCGGTGAGAAGAACGCCGACCGTCGCGATCGTGCCCAGGAGCACGAACACCAGGTCGGTCTGGAAGTTCGCCCCGGCCTGAGTCATCCGGTAACCCACCCCGGCGGTGGCAGCCACCAACTCGCCGACGACGATCCCAATCAACCCGTGGGCAAGCCCCAGACGGAGCCCAGAGATGATCGAGGGCACCGCGCCGGGTAGGGCAATCGTCGCGAAAATCTGCCGATCGCTGGCGTTGAAGGATCGCGCGACACCCAACAGGTCGGCGTCGGTGCTTTTGATGCCGCTCGCCGTGCTGATGATGATCGGGAACAAGGCGCCCAGAAAGACGATCGCGACTTTTGATGCCAGCCCGATGCCCAGCCAGATGATCAACAGTGGCATGAACGCGATGCGCGGCGACGTGTAAAGGAACGTGATGAACGGATCCAGCGCGTACTCGATATACCTGTACCAACCAACCAGGACCCCTAAC
>WHTC01000311.1 GCA_009379795.1 Nitriliruptorales bacterium
GATGGGAATCGAGTCATTCGGTTTGTGGAGAAGCTGTGCCGGGTGACGAAGGGTAAGGATGCGGGCAAGCTGCTGCGCATGCGGGATTGGCAGAAGGATCTGATCCGTGATCTGGTAATGAGGCAATCTCGGCGAGCATTGATTGGCTTCCCGCGGAAGAATGGCAAATCCAGTCTAGGGGCTGCGCTTGCGCTCTATGGGCTAATGGCTGACGGGGAAGAGGGTGCCGAGGTCTACTCGGTGGCCGCTGATCATGATCAGGCTGCGATTGTGTTTGCCATCGCCAAGCGCATGGTGGAACTCGAGCCGCAGTTTGCTGGCGAGCTGCGGACCTACTGGAATGAGATCCGGGATCTGAAAACGGGATCGAGATACAAGGTACTTGCCGCTGATGCTGCGGGGAATGAGGGACGGAATCCGAGTCTGGTGATCTTTGACGAGGTGCATGCGCAACCCAATGATGAACTCTGGAATACGTTCAGCCTCGCTATGGGAACGAGAGAGCATCCGCTTTTGATGGGGATCACGACGGCCGGGGTGCGCTACGACTCCTCGGGGCAAGACTCGATCTGCTATCAGCTATGGCAGTACGGGAAGCGCATCGAGAGTGGCGAACTCGAGGATGACTCCTTTTTCTTCAAGTGGTGGGGTTCCCCGGATGGCGTGGACTACCGGGATCCGGAAGTCTGGAAGGCTGTCAATCCGGCCCTTGGAGATTTCCTCTTCCAGGAGGACTTCGAGTCGGCGGTGAAGCTAACGCCGGAGAATGATTTCCGGACGAAGCGGCTGAATCAGTGGGTGAGTTCACAAGAGGCATGGATTTCGGCTGCCATCTGGGGTGCCCACACGAGCGCTGATGAGATCGCCGACCGGGAGCAAGTGGTATTGAGTTTCGATGGGTCGTTCAGTGGGGATTCCACCGGTCTGACCGTCCACCGGGTGAAGGATTGCTTTCTCCAAGTGGTTGATCTCTGGGAGAAGCCAGTAGGGGCACTAGACTGGCAGGTGGATCAGGATGAGGTTGAAGTAACGATCCGGCAGTGTTTCGAACGGTGGAACGTGAAGCACCTCGTCTATGACCCCCGGATCTGGCACCAGCTGATGGAGCGGCTAGCCAATGAGGGTTATCCGATGGAACCGATGCCACAAGGTCAAGCGATGATCAACGCGGCGAACCGGTTCTACGAGGATCTGACCGCCGGCCGGATCAGCCATGATGGGGATCCACGTCTGACCCGGCATCTCCTGAATTGCACGGTGAAGCCAACTGCTCAGGGTTGGCGCGTACAGAAAGAGACACCGAATTCCCCACGCAAGATAGATCTAGCGATCTGTGCCGTCATGGGTCATGCCTATGCGGCCGAGCTTGAACCGGACTACGATTTGCTGGAAAGCGTGCGGTAAATTGACAAACGGTTATTGCAAAGATACACTTCTCGCGTGTTCGGTTGGTTTCGTCAACGTTTCCAACGGGCAGTAACCTCACTGCCCTGGTTGAACTTTCTGCAATCACCGGGCCGCTTTGAGACCACTTCTGCGGATCGTGCTCTCCGGTTAACGCCGGTGTATGCGGCTGTACGTCTGCTCTCCACGTCGATAGCGGCAATGCCACTTCAGGGCTTTAGAGACTTGGGTGACCGGCGGGCGAAGCTGCAACGGATGCCGCGACTCTTCGCTTCTCCAACGGTACAGGGCACACGCTATGACTGGGTGCAGCGGGCAATGGTCTCTCTTACCCTCAATGGCAATGCCTATGGACTCATCACGGAGTTCGATGGCTTTGGACATCCTCTTGGCATCGAATGGCTGCCACCAAATGAAGTCTCCGTTGATGACTCGCAATCCACCGGCCGAGGATCATTTGCGCTCCCGATCTGGCGCTGGAACGGCATTGAGATCCCTCTGGAGCGAATGGTGCATATTCCCTGGGTCACCATGCCCGGCCGGGTCAAGGGGTTATCGCCACTCGGTGCATTTGCCTCCGTCGTCGAGATGGGAATCGCCGGTCAGAACATGGCGGCGAACTGGTTCTTGAATGGCGGCATCCCGCCCGGGACATTCAAGAACACGGCACAGACGGTGTCTCCGGATCAGAGCAAGGAAGTTAAGCGGGTGCTCATGGACGCGATTCGGACGGGTGAGCCGATTGTCTATGGCCGAGACTGGGATTTCACGGCCGTTGCCTTAAGCCCGAGAGAGGCGCAATTCGTCGAGACGATGCGACTCTCTGCGTCGCAGGTGGCGAGCATTTATGGGATCCCAGCGGAGATGATCGGTGGCGAGACATCCGGTGGGCGGATCACCTACGAGAATGTCGAGGCACAAACGATTCACTTTATCGTCTTCACGTTGCTCCCATGGGTTCGGAAGCTGGAGGATGCCTTCGATCAACTGATCCCGGAGGGCGTCTTTGTCCGATTCAATCTCGACTCCATGGTGCGCACCGATCTGCGTACCCGGCATGAAGTCTTCCAGATCGACCGGCGGATCGGCCTCAAGACCGTGAATGAATTGCGAACGCTTGAGGACAATGATCCGCTGGCGGATCCGATAGCCGATAGCGCTTTGCCACTCAACGCACTCGTGCAAGCGGTCCAATTGCAGCAACAGCCAGAGACGGAAGAACCGGCCGAGCCGGAGGAGCCGGAGGTAAATGGCAATGGAAACAACAGAGATGCCCTCGAACGATATGCCCGACGCTGAACATGAAGGCGCGTACCTTGGCTTGCAATATCGGGAGCAGACCGGTCCGGTGCAGATCGAGGGGAGAAAGCTGAGTGGCTATGCGGCGGTGTTCAACGAGGTGAGCCATCGGACGCCGTTTGGCCCTGAGCGGATCCATCCA
>WHTC01000146.1 GCA_009379795.1 Nitriliruptorales bacterium
CTCCTCGCGGGACTGCTGCCGCCCGGCCGCCTCCCACCGCCGATCGTGCTGGCCGCTCTCGATCGTCCCGATGCACACCGTATTCACGAGGATATTGCTCGCGGCGTACTCCTTCGACAGCACCTTGGTCAGCGCCATGCCCGCGGCGCGGGAGACGGCGGTCGGCGCGGATCCCCCGGTCGGGTGCTTTCCCACGATGGCCGTGACGTTGATGATCCGTCCGCCTCCCCGCCGGCGCATCTGCGGGATCACCAACCTCGTGAGCCGCACCGCGGACAGGACCTTGTTGTCGAGGTCATCCTGCCAGTCCTGGTCCGCCAACTCGGTGAACGCCCCGCGCGAGGAGGTCCCCGCGTTGTTGACGAGCACGTCCACGGGCCCGAGTGTCCTTACTACTTCGTCGTGCAGACGCCGCAGATCCGGCGGTATCGTGACGTCTGCGACCATGGGCAGGACCCGGCTGCGGGGGGCTCGGGCCTGGATGTGCTCGGCGGCCTGGCGGAGGCGCTCCTTCCCGCGCGCGCAGATGGCCACGTGCGCGCCTTCGGCCGCCAGTCCCTCCGCGGTGGCGCGGCCGATGCCGTCGCTGCCGCCGGTGACGAGCGCCACCTTGCCCCGCAGACCGAGTTCCATCCTCGCTCCTCCCGCGGGCGGCGCGCATGACGCGGACGATCGTCCGACTGACGACTGTCAACCGTTGACGTTTCTGAGTCGCGAGTATTACCGTTAGGCTCCTGGCGCACCAGGCGGATCTCGCCAGAACGAGCGACAGGAGCACGGCCCATGGCAGATCTCGACAGCGATGTCATCGTCGTGGGAGCCGGGAACGCCGGGATGTGCGCGGCGCTGGCGGCGCGCGAGAACGGTACGCGAGTGACCGTGCTCGAACGTGCCCCCGAGCCCGAGCGCGGCGGCAACACGGCGTTCACGGCAGGTGCCATGCGCGTGGTCTATCACAGTGCCGACGACATCCTGGCGTTGGTCCCGGAACTCTCGGAGTCGCAGGTGAACGAGACCGACTTCGGGGTGTACGACGAGGCCCAGTTCTTCGAGGACATGGCCAGGATCACGGAGTACCGCTGCGATCCGCATCTGGTCGAGGTGCTCGTCACGCGGAGCCTCGACACCTTGAAGTGGATGCGGACCAAGGGCGTCCGGTTCATGCCCATCTACGGCCGCCAGGCGTTCAAGGTCGGCGGCAGGTTCAAGTTCTGGGGCGGTCTGACGATCGAGGCGAACGGCGGCGGGCCCGGCCTCGTCGAGGCGGAGATGGGGGCGGCTGAGCGGGAGGGCATCGAGGTCCTGTACGGCGCCCGTGCGCTCGAGCTGCTCTGCGACGACGACGGCGTCCACGGCGTACGGGTGCGCGAGGGTGGCAGGACGAGCGAACTGCGTTCACGCGCGGTGGTCCTCGCCGCCGGGGGATTCCAGTCCAATGCCGAGTGGCGCACGCGGTATCTGGGGCCGGGCTGGGACCTCGCCAAGGTCCGTGGGACCCGCTTCAACACCGGCGACGGCATCCGTATGGCGCTCGACATCGGCGCGAGCAGCTACGGCAACTGGTCCGGCGCCCACGCCGTCGGCTGGGACCGCAACGCGCCGGAATTCGGTGACCTGAGGGTCGGCGACGGCTTCCAGAAGCACAGCTACCCCTGGGGGATCATGGTCAACGCCGAGGGCAAGCGCTTCGTCGACGAGGGCGCGGACTTCCGCAACTACACCTACGCCAAGTACGGCCGGCGCATCCTCGAGCAGCCCAGCCAGTTCGCCTACCAGGTGTTCGACGCGAAGGTGGCGCACCTGCTGCGCGACGAGTACCGCATCAGGGAAGTGACGGTCGTCAAGGCCGACACCCTGGAGGAACTGGCCCACAAGATGGAGGATGTCGACCCCCAGGGCTTCCTCAAGACCATGAAGGCGTACAACGCCGCGGTGCGCACCGACGTGCCGTTCGACGCCACCGTGAAGGACGGACGCCGGACCGAGGGCCTGGAGGTGGACAAGACCAACTGGGCCAACACCGTCGACGAGCCGCCCTTCGAGGCGTATGCCATCACCTGCGGCATCACGTTCACCTTCGGTGGGCTGCGCATCACCACCGATGCCGAGGTCCTCGATGTCGACGGCGAGCCCATCCCGGGCCTCTTCGCCTGCGGCGAGCTCGTCGGTGGGCTCTTCTACTTCAACTACCCGGGCGGCGCCGGGCTCACGGCAGGCTCCGTGTTCGGCAGGATCGCCGGCTCGTCCGCCGCCGCGCTCCGGTGAGCGCACGCCGGGCGATGGTGTCTGCACGCTCAACCCACGTGGAGCGTCAGCCCTTCTTCGCGGCTGCCTTGGATTGCTTCTTGAAGGCGCGCACCTCGTCGAGGGTGTGCTGGTCCACCACGTCGGCGATCGAGCGACGGGACCCCTCCTCGCCGTAGGCGCCGGCCGCCTCGCGCCAGCGCGGCGGCCGGACAGCGAGCTGCTTGCCCAGCAGCGCCAGGAAGATCCGGGCCTTCTGATCGCCGTAACCGGGTAGCCCCTTGAGCCTGCGCAGGACCTCCGGGCCGTCGGGGCCTCCGTCGGTCCACACCGCCTCGGGTCGGCCACCGTAGGTTTCGACCAGGTGCCGGCACAGGGCCTGGATCCGCTTGGCCATCGAGCCGGGGAAGCGGTGCACGGCGGGCGGGGTGGCGCAGACGGCGGCGAACTTCTCCGGATCCGCCTGCGCGATGCGCCCCACGTCGAGGCCGCCGAGCCGGTCGGCGAGCTTCTTCGGTCCCGCGAACGCCGTCTCCATCGGCACCTGCTGGTCGAGCAGCATGCCGATGAGCAGCGCCAGCGGTTCCGTTGCGAGGAGCTTGTCCGCTTCGGCGTCGCCGGCCAGATGCAACACGCGAGTCATGGCGACGATACTAAGCCCTCCATCAACCCGCGGCGTGCGGCGAGGGCTGTTGCAGGGCGGCCCGTCCCTGACGATCCGGAGGTACGGCCGTTCACGGAGATCCGCACGGATACGCGGCCCCAAATATTGATGATGGTCGATGTCTTGGCTATGCTCGATACATCGAAGACATCGAAGTTTATCGATGTATCATCGCGACCGGTCCAATCACGGTCGTCGACCTGTCCACCCCGCAAGGAGGTTTCCCGGTGAGTACCACCGACGCCCGGCTCCCCACTCACGACCCGGACACCGTCCATGCCGAAGTCCAGGCCCGCTACGCGACCGCGGCCACTCGGGCCGCCCAGCAGGACCCTCGCTGCTGCGAGGCTGGCAGCACCGACTCCAATGACTGGGGTCAAGCGCTGTATCCCGACACCGATCGCGCCGAGCTCCCCGAGGCCGCGGTTCTGGCCAGCCTCGGCTGCGGCAACCCGACCGCCGTCGCCGACCTGCACCCCGGCGAGATCGTGCTGGATCTGGGCTCCGGCGGCGGGATCGACGTGCTGCTGTCCGCCCGCCGCGTCGGCCCGCAGGGCAAGGCGTACGGCCTGGACATGACCGAGGAGATGCTTGCCCTGGCGCGCCGCAACGCCACCGAGGCCGGCGCCACCAATGTCGAGTTCCTCAAGGGCCACATTGAGGAGATCCCGCTGCCCGCGGCCACCACCGATGTGATCATCAGCAACTGTGTGATCAACCTGGCCGCCGACAAGCAGGCCGTGTTCGGCGAGATGGCACGCGTGCTCAAGCCCGGCGGCCGGATCGGCATCAGCGACGTGGTTGCCGAGGACCACCTCACCCCGGCTGACCGCGCCGAGCGCGGCGACTTCTCCGGCTGTATCGCCGGCGCCCTGTCCGTCAGCGAGTACCATGCCGGGCTCGCCCGCGCCGGGTTCAGCGACGTGGACATCAACCTCACCAACCAGGTGGGCGACGGTATGCACAGCGCCATCATCCGAGCCACGCTCCCCGCGAGCGCACCTTCGGCGCCCCCAGCGGCGGAGGGGTCCTTGGTCCCGGCGTCCGCCACGGCGCCGGAAGCCAGGACCACCGGGGGCGCCTGCTGCGACGGCTGCTGCTGACCTTCGCCGCCGGGGTTGCCGAGGCTGCGGCCAACGAGGGGCCGTGGCTGCATGTGGACGCCGCCTACAGCGGATTCTTCCAGTTGACCGATCCGGGGCGGCCGCGGCTGGCGGGCATTCAGCGAGCGGACTCGGTGACCCTCGCCGGACCTGCCAGTGGTGGCGCTCCGCCTCGCGGCGGCGACGATGCGGACAACCGCGCGTTGCTTGGCCGGATCAACGCCAGGGGGCCGGTGGCCGCTTGGGGTGGACGCTCAGGGTGGGTCACCGTACAAGGTGTCGAGCCCTGCAAGCAGGATTCCGTTGCCTCGCGCTTCGGTAACGAGATCGTCGGCGAAACCGCTGGAGCTGAAGAAGCCGAGGACGGCGCGGGTGGCGTCGTGTCCCGCCGCCGTGAGCAGGTCACGGAGGTGTTCGAGCCTGCGAAGTTCGGCTGCCCCAGGTCGCCGGTTGCGCGACTTGGCCTCGCCAATGAACGCGATCGCGGCCCCTGTCATTCGGGGACGCGAGCCGCGTTCCAGCGCCAGAACGTCGATCTCGTGGCTGGTCCTGTGTTCACGGCAGGCCACGGTCGCGTGGCCGGTTGGGCCGACTTCAAGACCGACCTCGTCCTGAGCGTGACGGGTGATCCATTCGGCAGCCAGCGCTTCGAGGTGGGGGCCGAGGATCTTCGAGTCAACCGTGTGCCGGGCCTCATCCCAAACCTGCCCGACACGACCGGCCTCAAGATCGGCGAGGTTTGGCTCGATGATCAGATGGTGAAGGCGGACCATGGGATCGGCAACCGTGATCACCGGTCGGCGGTCCAGGAGCATGTCCTGGTGGCGCTCGACAAACCCAGCGGACTCCAGCATCCCGAGCTGATGGCTCAGCGAACTCGACGGCCTCCCCATCAGGCCGCCGATCTTGGTCGGAGAACTCTCGCCGGCCGCAATGACAGCCATCAGCGAGCCATAGACGGCGGTGTCGCGGATTCGCGGATCCTCATGGACGACCCGGTTAGCCTCGTCGAACAGCGGCACCGCCGGCCGTAGCACGTTACGGGCCAGCCACAGCCCGATCCGCTCCGGATCCTCGGGCACCGCCGGGTCGGGGACCAGGTCGCGGTAACCGGGTGTCCCACCGATCAGTGCGTTATGAGCAAAAGCCACATCGCTGCTTGAAATCCCCCAGTAGGCGCGCGCATCACGGAAACCGAATGGTTTCACCCGCAATTCCAGCGCGCCTCGGCCGCGCAGCGCCTTCGTTCCGGCCAGCAAGCCCGACATGACTGAGATTGCCGAACCGCACAGGATCAGCCGCAGAGGGATCCGCGCCGACATCGCGCCCGGCCCGATCTCGTCGTATAACGCCTGCACGATGGATGGCAACCCCGGCGTCTCATGCGCCAGGTAGGGAAACTCGTCGAGGATCAGCACCGGAGGCCCGCCGGGGCCACTCCCCGATTCGGCGCGCCTGGCCATCAGCCCGGTCGCACCGGCCAGCGCCCCCTCCCAGCCATCGAATCCGAGCGCCCCGGCCGACAGTCCAAGCCAGGCGGCCAGCGAATCGGCGAAACGGCGCACCGAGATCGTTTCGGTCTGCTCTGTCGCCAAGTGGTATAGCCCGCCGCTGGCCTCCGCGAGTCGCCGCAGCAGGTACGACTTGCCCTGACGTCGCCGCCCGTACACGACCGCGATCCGCAGCCCTGGCAGATCCGAACCAGCGAATTCGATCAGATCCGCCCATTCGGTCTCCCGGTCGAACACATCCGCTGGTTTCGCACGCACAGACGTTCCCCAGACCGCTAGCACACTTAAGCTAAGTATAATAGCGTTAGTTGGCGTCGATCGTACGAGGCTGTGACGCCGGTGCGCCGCGGCGGAGGCTCACGCGGCCATGAGGCGTTGGGTGAGGTCCTGGACGGTGGGCAGGTCCCGCCATGCGTCCAGGCGCTGCAGCACGCCGCGCATCCGCCGCAGGCAGGTCCGCACGTTCGCTCCGGCGGCCAGCGTGAGCGCTTCCGCGGCCGTCTGGCAGGCCTTCTCGGGCTCACCCAGCCTGGCGTAAGCGGCGGCGAGATCGGTCAGGACCGCGGAGCGGTGCTCGAACCGGACGGGTTGGATGCCCCGCAGCGCTCGCCGCAGCGTCGCCGCCGCCTCCTCGGCGCCCAGCAGGAGCTGGCACAGACCGCGGTGGGCGTCGAGTCGCGCGTCGTCCCAGTGGCGAAACCGGCCGACCCGCTCGTGGGGCTGCACCTGGTCGGTGGCCTCCTGCGAACGCTGGAGGGCCCGGTAGCACTCCGTCCTGTCGCCGTCGACGGCGTGATCTTCGGCCTTGCACGCCGCCAGCCAGGCACGCAGGGGAGCGGGAGCAGCCGAGCCGGCCACGGCGATGGCCTGGTCCAGCAGCGCGAGCGCGGTGGCGGTGTCGCCGCTGGTGGGACAACCGCCGAGCGGCGCCGCGGAATACAGCGCCCGTTTGCCGCCCAGCGCGTGCGCCTGGAGGCTGCAGTCACCGGCCCGCTGTCCGGCGGCGTGCGCGATGTCGAAGTGCTCGCAGGCGTCGGCGTGGTCGTCGGTATGAAACGACAGCCAACCGGCGATCAGCGCGGTCTCGCCCGCGATCGCGCACAGTCGCCGATGCGACGGCTCTGGGTGTGAACTTCCCAGCAGGGTGGTCAGGCTTTCGAGATGAGCGTGCACCGGGGTGAGCAGCGCATCGGGGGCCACTGTGTCCTGCATCTGCCCGAGGCTGGCCGTCAGCGCCTGGAGCCCGTCGAGGTGGCGCCCGCCGATCCGGCGGAGGTTGTGGGCCGGCCAGGCAAGGCTGTCCGGATCGATGGGCAGTACCGGCGCAAGCCCCTGCACGCCCACAAGTCGCAGCAACTCTCGCCGCCGCTGGTCGTCGCTCCAGTCCTCGAACACCTGCTGGACCGCTGCGAGAACCTGCTGGCTCACGCTGTCCAGCGGGGCCGTGGGGGCCGGGTCAGCGTCGGGATGCTCGACGAATTCAAGTTCGTAGGCGTCCAGTTCGAAGATCTCGCACAGCAGTTCCCGATACAGCGGCTTGGGGATCTCGCCGTGCTCCCACCGGCTGATCGTGGACGGTGACACCATCCGTCCACAGTGGAGATGCAGCTCCCGCGCCAACCGCTCCTGCGACCAGCCGCGCCGGTCCCGCTCGATGCGCAGCCGCGGTGATCCACTCCGCTGCTCCCCAGCCACCCGCACACCTCCGCAAGACCGGATTTTCTCGCTCGCCCCCTGGACATGCGTTAGGCTAGGCATCGTACAGCGCGGATGCAAGAGCAAATGCACGTGCATCCGGTGGGAAGCTGGGGCGACGGTGGCACACTCGGGCACCGGCCGAGCTCAAAGGAGAGACGGACGTGGCCACAGCCAAGTCGGGCGGCAATCCGACCGTGTTGCGCATCCTTCTCGGTTCCCAGCTGCGGCGGCTGCGCGAGGCGAAGGATCTCAACCGGGAGGAAGCCGGGTACACGATCCGGGCCTCGGGCTCCAAGATGAGCCGACTGGAGCTCGGTCGCGTCAGCTTCAAGGAACGCGACGTCGCCGATCTGCTGATCCTTTACGGCGTCACGGACGCCGACCAGCGGGACGCGCTGCTGTCGCTCGCCCGCCAGGCCAATGAGCCCGGCTGGTGGCAGCGCTACGGCGACGTCCTCCCGAGCTGGTTCCAGGCCTACGTGGGCCTGGAGGAGGCGTCAGCGCGCATCCGCACCTACGAGAGTCACCTCGTCCCCGGGTTGCTCCAGACCAAGGACTACGCCCTTGCCTTTGCCGGGGCTCGACTCGAGAGACCGTCCTTGAACGTCGAACGCAGAGTCAGCCTGCGGATGGATCGTCAGCGGCTGCTCACCCGGCCAGATCCACCCCGGCTCTGGGCGGTGGTGGACGAGGCCGCGTTGCGCCGCCAGGTCGGTGGCCCCGAGGTGATGCGCGGCCAGCTCGAGCATCTGCTGGCCATGACGGAACTGCCGAACGTCACGCTCCAGGTGTTGCCGTTTCGCTTCGGTGGTTCTGTGGTGGAGGGTCAACCGTTCGTCATCCTGCGGTTCGCCGAACCGGACCTGCCGGACGTCGTCTACCTCGAGCAGCTCACGAGCGCGCTGTACCTGGAACGGCCAGAGGACGTGGACGTCTACGCGGACCTCATGGACCGCTTGGCCGTCGATGCCGAAGAGCCGGACAAGAGCGCTGACTTCGTCAGCAGGATCCTCAGGCAGGCGTAGATGCACCCGACGTACAACGGCATGCCCGCTACCGAGCTGCGAGGGGTCAGGTGGCAGAAGAGCCGCCGCAGCGGACGTGAGGGGAACTGCGTTGA
>WHTC01000488.1 GCA_009379795.1 Nitriliruptorales bacterium
CGGGGAGGGCGGCCCTCCCAGCGGGCATCCTCCTCCTCCCAGCGGTCGTCGCGGACCTCGGTGCGCTTGCGCCAGTCGCGGGCCGCCTCCTTCGAGTCGTAGGGACCGAGGCGCAGATGGGCCGGGCAGCCCTCCTTGGTCTCGACCGTGTTGTGACGGGTGCACCAGTACCAGGACATGCTGAGGAGATTCCCGCTGGGCCGTGCAGGCAATCGACCGGTCGCGGGCGGGGCCGCGGCCGCGAGGAGGTCACATCGGCCGGGCGGGCGAGCGACGGCCGAACAGGCCACGGCCGCGCATGCGCAGCACGGCCACGTCGTCCTGGTTGGTCATCTCCGAGCTGAACAGCACCGTGCCGCGGTTCGGCCGCCGCGAGGATGGACGGGTCTTCAGGACTTCGAAGTGGCCGGACAAGACATCACCCGGCTCCACCGGGTGCAGCCACCGCAGATCCTCAACGCCGGGTGAGCCATGGCTGGAGCTGTTGCGCAGCAGGCCGTCAACGTACAGTCGCATGAACAGCGAGCACGTGTACCAGCCGCTGGCGATCAGCCGGCCGTAGGACGACGAGGCCGCAGCCTGGCGGTCGACGTGGAACGGCTGAGGGTCGAACCGGCGGGCGAACGCCACCATTTCCTCCTCGTGCACCTGCACGAACCCGAGTTCGTAGACCTGCCCTGGGGCAAAGTCCTCGAAGAAATACACGCCGCACGCTCCTCTCGCGCTCATCCGCGTCCAACCCGGCCTCCGCGGCGGTGGCCACCTTCACCCGTCCCACTGCCTTGCACCGTTGCCAACCTCAATCTCCCGGTCCGCCGTCCCCCCAGCCTTGCGCCGTTCATCCTCTCTCGGGTGCGAGAGCATGACCTATCGCGGCATCTTCGCCCCGCGAAGGTTCCTGACTTCGCCAACAGGGCAGTTTTGGGACGGTCCCGGATGGTGCTCAACTCCAACGCCAAAGTGGCCGAACGACTCGTCCCACTTTGAACCCCAAAGGAGTACACCCATGAGCAGCACTTCACCGCGCAGGCCCGACACGGCCCCTGTGGCCCCTGCCCGCCCCGACGGCTCCCCCGCCTCGACAAGGGATGCCCGGACCCACCCCGAGCTGCCCCGCCCGAAGA
>WHTC01000112.1 GCA_009379795.1 Nitriliruptorales bacterium
CTAGGGACCACGGCCGTCTCGCGGCCGAGCTGTCCGTCCAGGGCGTGTGGCTGGCCCCGCCAGCCTGTATATAGTGCACGATCCTTCGTCCGAGCAGGGAACGCCAGTGCTCTTCTCATGCGCAGCCCTCGCGACGCTGCCCTCGACGGCTGCGGAGGCCGCGAGGGGCAGCGGTCGGCGACGACCGGTGATCGACATCCACTGTCACCGCGAGTCCGCCGCCGTGACCGACATGATTCGCGCGGAGTCCGAGCGGCTGGGTCGCATGTCGCTGATGTTCGGTAGCGAGCTCACCAAGGACGTGAACCGCTGGCAGCTGGCCGCCATCCAGCCGAAGATGCAATCGCTCGACGAGAGACTCGCCGACATGGACCGGATGGGGGTCCACATCCAGGCGGTCGCGGCGGCGCCATACCAGATGAGCTACTGGGCCGAGTTGGATGGTCCCGATCGCGACGCTGCGCAAGACCGACGAGCGGTCGGTGCTCACGCCCATGGTCGTCTCCTGGCACGCACAGTCTCGACATGTGCCTGTGGCTGATGGAGGGCAAGACCCCCGTGGAGGTCTACGCCCGATCGGTGGACACCACGCTGGCCGAGCTCGGCACCAAGGACGCCACGTTCGGCCTGTTCGCCATGGACGACGGAACGCTGTGGCATCAACTGGGCGCTGCCCACGGTTTGGCCCGGAGCGGTGAAGGGCTCGAGATCGGCATCGTGGGCACCAAGGGCGTCCCTCTCTGTCACCATCGAGGACACCCACCGCGACGCATCCTTGCCAGCGAAGTCGCGCAACCGGCCGGCACTGATCAGGTACAGCGGCAGCGCCTCGATGAGGACGTGCAGGATCGCCGTGGTCATCGGGTGGCGAGCGAGGAAACCCGCGGAATGCCGCTGTCGAAAAGGCGAGTCACCACGCTGCCGCCCTCGTCGGACCCGTGGCGAAGTGTCCACAATCGGGTCCCACCGATGAGCCAGCGGCTCACTCGACGGGGTTGCTCAGCACCCCGATGCCGTCGATCTCGACGACCACCACGTTCCCGCGCCTGAGGTAGCGAGGCGGGTGGAAGCCGATGCCTACCCCCTTCGGCGTTCCCGTCGCGATGACGTCGCCGGGATGGAGCGTGATCGCGTCGGACAGCGTTGCGATCAACGTTGGGATGTCGAAGATGAGCGCCGAGATCGGTGACTCCTGGCGGAGCTCGCCGTCGACGGTGGTCCGCAGCCAGCGCGACTCGATGTCCGGCACCTCGTCGCGCGTGACCAGCGCCGGCCCCATGGGGCAGAACGTGTCGACGCTCTTGCCGATGAAGAACTGGACGTGACGCTTCTGCAGATCACGTGCGGTGACATCGTTGAGAACGGTGTAGCCGTAGACGTGCTCATAGGCGCGGTCACGCGCGATCCGACGCCCACCCGGCCCGATGACGACTGCCAGCTCGCCCTCGTAGTCGGTCGAGGTGAGCGGGTCGTTCGCGGCGACGATCGCGTCGCCGGGGCCGATGATCGACGTCCGCGCCTTGGTGAAGATGATCGGGTGCTGCGGGATCATCTGCTGCTCGGAGGCATCGAAGCCGGAGGCCGAGAACTCCGCGGCGTGATCGTTGTAGTTGCGGCCTACCGCCATCACGTTGTTGGGCGGCCGCACGGGCGCGTGGAGGCGGACCTCGCCCTGCGGGATCACCGTGGCGCCGTCGATCGCGCGCCGCGCACGGCTGAGGCCGTCCTCCCCCAGCGCGATGAGGTCGACCATGTCCGCGGGCAGCCCGATCCCGGTGAGATCCACCACGCCGTCGTCCACGACTGCCCCGATCCGGGACGGTCCGCTCCCGGTCGATAACGTGACGAGCTTCATTGTCACTCCCTTCGCGTACCCGGCCGTCGGCCGCCCCGCGCCTGCAGACTCTGCACGATACGGCCCTGGAGCGTGCCTTGAAGATCGTGGATGTCGAAGCCATCCCCGTCGCCGTTTCCGTACCCCCTGCGCATGGCCGGTGTCACCGTTGATCCGCGGCATCTGCATCATCGTGCGGCTGCACACGGACGAGGGACTGAGCGGTATCGCCGAGCGTCGTTGCTCCCTACTTCTCGGGAGAGACCCTCGGGTCGGCGGTGCACCTTGTGCGGGAGCTGTACGCTCCGTCCTGCTCGGAGCCGACCCGTTCGACATCCACGCCGTGGGCCACGAGCTCGACAGGGTGGCGCACGGCAACAGCGCCACGTGCTCCGCGGTAGACATCGCCCTCCACGATCTCGTAGGCCGCATCGCCGGCGCAGAGCTCGCGATGAACCTTCGCCACTGCCTCAACGACGGGTTGATGGTGGTGGTGGTGGTGGTGGTGGTGGTGGTGGTCTTCTTCGTCGTCGGCCTGGAGGTCCGACGAGAGCTCTCCGTGGGCGAGCTCACCGACCGTCGCCGGGTCATCGTGCCGGGGATCGCGGCGCTCGGTGGCCTGGTTGTCCCGGCTGCGCTGTACCTCGCGTTGAACCCGTCCGGCGAGGTCGCCAGCGGCTGGGGCGTCGTGATCGGCACCGACACCGCGTTCCTCCTCGGCGCGCTGGCGCTGGTCGGCCCGGCCTGCCCGACGCAGCTGCGGGTGTTCCTGCTCACGCTCACCATCGCTGACGACGTGATAGCGGTCAGCGTCATCGGCGGCGTCTACTCCGAGTCGCTGGGCGGCGTGGCGCTGGTCGTCGCCGGCGGCTGCCCGGTCGTCCTGTCCCTGCTGGGCCGTTGGGGGTGTCTGGCACAGCTCCGTGCCCTGGGCATCGTGCTGTGCTCGCAACGGTCGGGTCCGGACTGCACCCCACCATCGCCGGGATGGCCGCAGGACTGCTGATCGCGGCACACGAACCTCGTCGTGCCGACGTCGAGCGGGCCGCGTCGCCTGTTCCGCGCCTTCCGCGAGTCGCCGATGCCCAGCGTCGGCTACTCGGCCAAGCTCGGGCTGCAACGAGCGGTCTCGGTGAACGAGCGCCTGCAAGAGCACCTGCACCCCTGGACGAGCTTCGTCATCGTGCCGGTCTTCACCCTCGCCAACGCCTGGACACGCCAGACGCCGCAGCCGGCAGCGCACGATCACCCGCCAGACCTGCTCCTCAACGGCCAGATCGTCACCCACTTCGGCGCAAGTCTGACCAAGATCAGCATCGGTTTCGTGATCAGTTTCCTGATCGGGGGTTCGATCGGGATCATGACGCGCCGGGCTTTCTGGGACAGGTTCTTCCGGGACTCGGTCGTGGGAACGATCTCGACCCCTGGCCTCGTGTTCGCACTCACGGCGGCGTTGAAGTTCC
Organism: Nitriliruptorales bacterium; assembly: GCA_009379795.1. Taxonomy (GTDB): domain Bacteria; phylum Actinomycetota; class Nitriliruptoria; order Euzebyales; family Egibacteraceae; genus WHTC01. Next base: position 3,298 of record WHTC01000112.1, read on the forward strand.
AGGCGGCACGACTCTTGCCGTGGCGCACGGTCATGGACAACCTGCTGTTCGTCCAGGACGCGCGGACGCCAGAGGCCCGCGCACGTTGCCAGCACTACCTCGACATGGTGCACCTGGGTGACGGTGGCGACCGTTACCCAGGTCAGCTCTCCGGTGGCATGCAGCAGCGTGTCGGCATCGCCCGGGCTTTTGCCGTCGAGCCGGATGTCCTGTTCATGGACGAGCCGTTCATCGACTCCCACTCGCTTTCGGCATCACGGCGTCGGGGAAGAGCCAGCCGGCATGGGCCGGGTTCGCTCCACCAGTTCGATCAGCGTGCCGGCGAGCGCTCCGGGATGGACGAAGGCGATGCGTGCGCCATCCGGCCCCGGCCCCGGCCGCGGCGTGGCGTCGATGAGGCGCGCGCCCGTGGCCGCCAGATGCTCCAGTGCCGGCTCTATCCGCTCGACCCGGTAGGCGACATGGTGCAGGCCCTCGCCACGTCGGTCGAGGAACCGAGCGACCGTCGTGTCCGCCGCCAACGGCGTCAGGAGTTGCACGTAACCGTCGCCGAGCCGGAGATTCGCCTCCTCAACCCCCTGGGCGGCGACCACGTGGCGGGACTCGACGGTGAGGCGATACTGCTGTTCATACGCGGCGATCGCGTCCTCCAGGTCCCGCACCGCGATGCCGATGTGGTCGATGCCCAGCGCGTCAAGACGTGTCATATTGCCAGATCCTAAAGGGAGCTGATCAACCCATGGCCGATGATGCACCCCTCAATGGGATCCGAGTGATCGATCTGTCGCGGATCCTCGCCGGGCCGTTGAGCGCGATGCTGTTGGGGGATCTGGGCGCTGACGTCGTGAAGGTCGAGCAGCCCGGGAAGGGCGATGACACCCGCGGTTGGGGGCCGCCCTTCGCAGGCGGGGAATCGGCGTACTTCCTGGGAGTCAACCGCAACAAGCGCAGCATCACGCTGGACCTGCGATCCGAGGACGGCAGAGCGGTGCTGCGGCGCCTCATCGTCGGCGCTGACGTCGTCCTGGACAACTACAAGCTCGGCACGCTTGAGCGCTGGGGGTTCGACGACGCTTGGTTCGAGGAGCATGCGCCACGCGTGGTGCGCTGCTCGATCGGCGGCTACGGCTCGACCGGCCCGCAGGCCGGCCGCTCCGGCTACGACTTCATCCTCCAGGCGGAGACGGGGCTGATGTCGATCACCGGGAAGGCCGACGGGGATCCGACGAAGCTCGGTGTGGCGATCGTCGACATCTGCAGCGGACTTCTCTCCACGATCTCCATCCTCAGCGCCCTGACAGGTCGGGCGGTCACGGGCCGGGGACGGCGAGCGGAGGTGGCGTTGTACGACACGGGCCTGATGATGCTGGCCAATGTCGCATCAAACCATCTGGTCTCCGGGGAGGCTGCCGGCCGGTACGGCAACGGCCACCCCAACATCGTCCCCTACCGCACATTCCGCACAGCCGACGGAGATCTCGCTGTCACGGTCGGCAACGACGCCCAGTTCGCCAAGCTCGCCAAGTTGCTCGACCACCCGGAGTGGGCCGAAGACCCGCGCTTCGCGCGCAACCGCGACCGGGTGGAGCACCGGGACGTCGTCGACGGCCTGGTCCAGGAGGCGTTGAGCGCCAGGAGCCGGGGCGACTGGATGGTGCTGTTCGAGGCGGCGGGCATCCCCGCCGGTCCGATCAACACCGTCCCGGAGGCATTGTCGGCGCCGCAGACGGTGGCACGGGAGATGGTCGTCGCGGTGGAGCATGCGGCTGCGGGGACGGTGCGGCTGCTGGGGTCACCGCTCCGGTTCGGTTCGGCCCCCTGTCCCGTACGCCGCCCGCCGCCACAGCTCGGCGAGCACACCGAGGAGGTCTTGGTCGGCGAGCTGGGCATGAATCTCCAGGACGTCGAGCGGCTGCGCCGCGATGGCGTGATCTAGACTCAGTTGATCGGTGACCGGTCGAACGCCGGCTGGCCCGGTACCTCGGCTCAGGTCGTTTCAAGATTGAACCGTACGCCTCGCATACGACGCCTACGGTTCAATCTTGAGGAGGAAGAGGTTGGTCGGCAGGCGCTTCCGGTGAGCCTCCCGCGAACAGCTCCCGGGAGGCCATCAGCCCCCGGATCGTCAGGTGGAGATGGCGGTCGGCAAGCTCTGCCAACCGCTCGCCGTCTCCCTGCTCGAGCGCCTCGAGCAGTTCGCGGTGGTCGTGGTTCGCCTGGTGGACGTGCTCCGGCCGTCGCTGCAACGCTAGCCCGACGTAGGGCGCGGCGCTGTCGCGGAGGCCCTTCAGGAGCGCGATCAGCCGCGGGGACTGGCTGCCCTGGGCAAGAACGGCGTGGAACTGCCGGTTGAGATCGGCCCACCTTCCGGTGTCATCCTCGCGCTCCATCTCCTCGCTGAGCATCCTGGCCCGGTCGATCAGCGCGGGCGTGGGGTGCCGGGCCGCGCGCTGCATCGCCTCCGGCTCCAGGAGCCTGCACAGATCGTGGATGTCCTGAATCTCTTCGTAGGTGAGTTGCTGGACGATGGCGCCGCGATGGGGGTCGAGACGGATCAGCCCTTCCGTGGCGAGGTCCCGCAGCGCCTCGCGCACCGGGGTGGTGCTCACCTGCAGTTGCTCGGCGATCTCCGCTTGCACGAGGCGCCTGCCACCGGGCAGCGCGCCACTCAGGATCGCACCCCGCAGCGTGTCCCGGACAAGCTCGTGAGCCGTCCTTCTCGCACCCCCGACGCCCGGATCAAGCCGGACCATGGCCGGATCCCTGGTCGACGAGCCGGTCGGCCTCAGGTGTCATGACGTGGCACTGAATGTCGATGGTCGATCCCTCGCCGGAACGGCGGGGATGCGACTCCGCCCGCTCCCGTGGCTCTGGCGAGAGGGCACAGGTCACCAACACGGGCAACTCCTTAGGCCGCCAGGCCGTCGCCGACCGCCCGCTTCTGCCTTGAGCTACTATGCAAAATATATAATATCAGGCGAAGGCTGGTTCGTCAAGCACCGCGGCGGTCATGCTTGGCTCCGCCCGTGTTGCGACGGCATGAGCAGGAAAGGTGCGCTATGGACCGCTTCGCTCGCGGGCAGTTCCAGGTCGGCTACGAGGAGCGCGTCGATCTCGCCACCCTGCGACGCAGTCGTGTCGGGAAGGCGCAGGCTGAGCGCGACCGTGACGAGTTGGACGCGCTGCTGGTGTGGAAGGACGAGAACGTCCGCTATCTGACCGACCTCCGCCCGCAGCTCATCTCGTGCAAGAGCACCGCGCTCAACGGCGCGCTCCTGCCCGCGGGGAAGGACCCGGTGCTGTTCTGCTCCGGCGGCGAGCGCGACCGCGTCGACCGGACCATGCCATGGGTCTCGGAAGTCCACACCATCCCGATCATCGAGCACCGCGACCTGATCCACGGGTTCGTGCGGGACATCCTCGTCCCGGTGCTGGAGACGCACGGGCTCACCCGCGGTCGCCTCGGCATCGACGAGAGCAACACAATTCTGATGCTCGCGCTCCAGGAGCACCTGCCCGATCTCGAGATCTGCGACGGTGACTCGGCCATGCAGCGGGCCCGCCTGATCAAGTTGCCCGGAGAGCTGCAACTGCTCGAGGAGGCCTGCGCCATCGGCGACGCCGTCACCGTCACCGGCATCGAGGCGGTCGAGGTCGGCGTGCGGGAGATGGAGGTTGCCGCCGAGGCGATGCGCACGCTGTTCCGGCTCGGGGGCGAGTACGCCCACGTGATGACGCCGTTCGTGGCGTCCGGTGAGCACATGGCCCCGCCGCACCGGATCTCCAGCGACAAGATCATCCGCTACGGCGACATCGTGTTCATCGACATCGGCGCCTGCTGGGGTGGCTACTACGGCGACATCGCCCGGGCGACGATCTGCGGCAAGCCCTCCCAGCGGCAGAAGGAGATCTACACCGCGGTCTATCGTGGGCTGCAGGCCGGGATCGGCAAGATGCGCCCGGGCTTCACCAACCGGGATGCGGCACAGGCGATCGTCGATGCGGCCGAGGAGTTCGGGCTCGGTGGGCAGTTCCTGTCGCTGTTCATCGGCCACGGCGTGGGCATCGGCGCCAACGAGCCTCCCTACATCGGCGAGACGCTCCCGGGCGCTCCCGAGGTCGAGTTCCAGCCCGGCATGGTCTTCGCCGTCGAGCCGTTGATCTGGGTGGAAGGCGTGCGGGGCGGCGGCGGGGTGCGCTTGGAGGAGATGGTGGCCATCACCGAGGACGAGGCGCATGTCCTGTCGCGCGCGCCGTTCGAGGAACGGCTCATGCTCTGAAGCGGCATGCTGCGATCCGGTAGAAGATTGTATCCAGCTGCGCCCTCAGGGCGCGATTGCGGGCTGATCACGTGCACGTCCAGACGAAGGGAGATGTGGCATGACCGAACCCGTGCGGCTGGCCTCTGTGGGGCTGGGATGGTGGGGGGGACGGCTCGCCGAGGCGGCGCGCGAAGCCGGGTTCCCCGTGGTCTGCGGGTTCGCCCGGACGCCGTCGGCGCGGGAGGCGTTCGCCCAGAGCCACGGCTGCCGCACGGCGGCGACCTTCGACGAAGTGCTGTCCGATCCCGATGTGGAGGGACTGCTGCTCGCCACGCCGCACTCCATGCACGTCACCATGATCGAGGAGGCGGCCGCCGCCGGGAAGCACGTATTCGTCGAGAAGCCGTTCACGCTCACCGTGGCCGAGGCTAAGCGTGCCGTCTCGGCCGTGTCCCAAGCCGGCATCGTGCTTCAGGTGGGTCACAACCGGCGGCGCCAGCCGGGGATGCGGCGGCTGAAGTCCATGGTGGACAAGGGCGAACTCGGCATGATCCACCACGCCGAGGCCAACCTGTCGAACCCCAGGGGGCTGAACCCGCGATCCGGCTGGCGCGCGGACCCTGCGGAGAGCCCCGCGGGGGGCATGACGGGTCTGGGCGTGCACATGATCGACAACCTGCACTACCTGCTCGGGCCCGTCGCCAGGCTCTCGGCGTTCAGCAAGCAGATCGTGCGGGTCAGTCGTCTCGATGACGCGACCACCATCATGCTGGAGTTCGAGTCGGGTCCGCTTGCCTTCATCGGTACGTCGATGGTCATTCCCGACGTGGCGATGACCGCGGCCTTCGGAACGGAAGCGGCGGCGTGGAACGACGGGGATGGGAGCCGCTTCTACGTGCAGAAGGCCGGTGAAACCGAGCGCAAAGAGGTCCCGGTGGACGTCCTGGACACGGTGCGAGACGAGCTTGAGGAGTTCGCCCGCTGCATTCGCGATGGCGAGAGGCCCGAGACGGGGGGCGCGGAGGGGCTCGAAGCGGTCGCGGTGTTCGAGGCGCTCGTCGAGAGCGCGGCGTCCCGACGGGTCGTCGAACTGGACGAGATCCGCTCACGCGGCTGAGGCCCTGGCGCCGTTGTGGTTCACGTCTGGCCGCCGCCAGCGCAGAAGGCCCGGACGACGGACACGAACTCGTCAGGTTCGTCAAGCATCGGGAAGTGGCCGCAGCCGTCGATGACGGCCATCGAGGCGATTGGCAGCGCCTGCTGGAACGCCTCCGCCACCTGAATCGTGGGCCCGTCCGAGCCGTACAGCAGGAGGCTCGGCGCGTTGATCTGAGCGACCATCCCGGCCATGTCGAACTCCCGGATGGCCCACATGACGCTCATCATCGAGCGGCCGCCGGCCTTGTGACGGTCGAGGTTGAGCCGCTCGACCAGTTCCGGCGTGACGCGGCGGAAGCGGGCTGCCACCTGCTCCGGGGACTGCGCCGGTACCGCGAACAGGCGCTCGACGTGCGTCCACATCTGCTGCCACCATTCGGCGGTCCGGAACTGCGTCTCGACGAACACGAGGGCCGTGACGCGATCCGCCCTGCGCGCCCCCAGGGACGCGTTGATCGTCCCGCCGACTGACGCTCCGAGGATGGTCGCCCTCGCCAGGCCGAGCCCGTCGAGGAGGTCGACGACGCAGTCCCCGTAGTCGTCGATGGTCAGGTGGTTACAGAGCGGTGCGGAGTCGCCCTGCCCGGGCATGTCCCACCCGATGACGTCGAAGGACTGCGCGAGCTGGGGTATGGCGGGCGCGTACTCGTGGAGGGAGTTGCCGTTGCTGTGGAGCAGAACCAGCGGGGTGCCCTCACCCCCCCGCTCGTAGTGGACCCGCCCGGCCCTGGTCTCAACGAAGCCCTCGCGCACTCGGACACCTCCCGGTCAGGCCTGCTCAAGCAATCGTCACCTTACAGAGCCGTAGTGCAGGAGCACGACGCCGGGCGGGTTCACGGGCCGCGAAGGGGCCGCCCGGTACGATATCCCGAGTCCCGGTGACCTGGGTGTTCACCATGCCTGCTGACAGCGGTCATTCCCGAATCCTCGAAGGCCCCCCGCGACCCCGGGGTCGTCCCCGCGACCCGGCGATCGACCGGGTGGTGCTCGAGGCGACGCTGGACGAGTTGGCTGCCAACGGCTACGAGGGCATGTCGATCGACGGCATCGCCGCGCGGGCCGGCGTCAGCAAGCCGACCATCTACCGTCGCTGGGCGGACAAGCCGGCGCTGGCGATCGGCGCCATCGCGATCCTGGTGTCTCAGGAGGGCCCGCCGTCGACCGGCGATCTGGTGACGGATCTGAGCCGTCAACTGCAGGCCGCGCACGGCAATCTGGAGCGGTCGGGGAGCGTGCCGCTGCTGGGGACGCTGCTGGCTGAGAAGGAGCGGCACCCGGAGTTCCTGGAGATGTATCGCGAGCGGCTGCTGCGGCCTCGCCGCGAGACCCTTCTGGGGCTTCTCGAAGAGGCGCGCGAGCGCGGTGAGATCCGCACGGACGCTGACAGCGAGACGGCCAGCCTTCACCTCATCGGGTTCCTGATGGCGAAGTACCTGTCGGGCGAACCGCTCGACGGTGACTGGATCACGCCGGCCGTCGAGTTGGTCCTCGGCGCGCTCAGGTGAACGCGGGCAGGACCTCCTTGGCGAAGAACCGCATGCGCTCGACACCACCCCAGGGGTCGTTGAACAGCACATGCGCGACGCCCGCACACTCGAGCGCCCTCAGCCGGTCGATGCACTCGTCGGGCGTGCCGATGATCGCGGCGCTCTCGGTCGCCGCCGCAGAGTCGTCGAAGAAGGCGTGATCCCCGGCGTGCAGCGGCTCGGTGCTCCCCGGGATTTGCGCGCTGTCCCTGAGC
>WHTC01000384.1 GCA_009379795.1 Nitriliruptorales bacterium
CTGTCGCGAGGGCAGGCGGTAGAAGCTGGCGTTGAGCTCCACGGTGCGAAACCCCGCGGCGTAGTGCTCCAGCCAGCCTCGCTGGGCCATCCGCTGGGGGTAGAAGGCCCCGCGCCAGTCGGCGTACTGCCAGCCTGAGGTCCCGATCCACACCGTCATCCGGCAGCGCTTCCCGGCTGCTCATGTGCTTAACCGCGTGGGGTGGGGCCGGAGCGGGGGGAGCGGCCGGAGGCGGCGAGTTCGTCGTGGCGGGTGCCCTTCCACAGGGGCACGCCCGCATATGCTCTCTGACTCCGATGGGTGCGTGGTCGCCACTTCAAGGTAGCTGTGACTACTCGACATCAGGTAGGTGGGCTGTTCGAGCCCGGTCAGGCCGCCCTGATCATTCGCCCCGGCGTACGTTCTACCGGGACGGCCTCAGGAGCTTGCACGGAGGTGCGATGATCGCCCGTTCAGCGAGCCCGGTGTGGCCAGCAGCGGTGAGCGCTGCCTTCACGTGAGACCGGGCGGTGACCAGGGGTTGCGCCGCTGGGGCCTCCGGCTGCTGGCGGCCGGGATCGGGGCCCTACTGACACTGGCCTTCCCGGCCGCTGGCGCGTGGTGGCTCGGATTTGTCGGTCTCGTCCCGCTGGTGCTGGTGCTCCGGGCGGCACCATCCGACCGTGAGGGCCTGTGGCTCGGGCTTGCCGCGGGCGCCGGGTTCTTCGCGGCGATCTACCACTGGTTACTGCCCTTCGTCGGCGTCTTCGCGCTGCTGTTCGCGGTCCTCCTCGGGCTGTCGTGGGCGCCCTGGGGCTGGCTCGCGCGGCGACTGCTGCACGGGCGCCTCAGCGCCGGGCGCCTGGCGGTCGCGCTGGCAGTCCTGCCGAGCGTCTGGGTGCTGACCGAGTACGCCCGCTCATGGGATCGGCTGGCCGGGCCCTGGGGGCTGCTCGGCACCAGCCAGTGGAACGTGCAGCCGGTGCTGGCCCTGGCCGCGCTCGGCGGGGTGTGGGGCTTGAGCTTCATGCTCGCGCTGGTCAACGTGGCGCTGGCGGCGGCGCTGGTTCCCGGGACCGTGCGGCGCCTGCGAACGGCCGCGCTGGGGGTGGCCGTGGCCGCGGTCGCCGGGACGCTGGTCGCCGGGATGCTCCGCCCGGAGCCGGAGATCACGGGCACGCTCCGGGTGGCGGGGGTGCAGCCCGGGGTGATCGAGGACGCCGACGACCGGGTCGCCGCCCAGGTGGACCTCACCGAGGAGTTGACCGGCGAGCAACCTGCCCTCGTGGTGTGGGGACAGTTGTCCGTGCCTGTGGATCCGGCCTCCCGGCCCGACGTGATCGCGGCGATCGAGCGGGCCGCAGGCGAAGTGGGCGCCGGTGTGCTGGTCAACGTGGACGAGCGCATGGACACCGAGGTGTTTCGCACTGCTTTGCTGGTTGAGCCGGATGGCCCGGCGGCGCGCTACCAGAAAACCCGATTGGTGCCGTTCGGCGAGTACGTGCCGCTGCGGTCGCTGCTGGAGTGGGTGACCGGGTTCACCGAGGCCGCCGACGTGGAAATCCAGCGCGGCGACCAGGAGGTGCTTCTCGACGTCGATGGGGTCCTGGTGGGGCCGCTGATCTCCTACGAGTCGATGTTCCCCGACCTGCGCCGCCGCCTGGCGGCCGATGGCGCGCAGGTCACGGTGGTGCAAGGGTCGACGACGAGCTTCCAGGGCACCTGGGCGCAGCCGCAGCAGGCCAGCGTCGAGGCGGTCCGTGCCGTCGAGTCGGGGCGCAGCGCTCTGCTCGCTCAGTTATCCGGTGTGTCGAGCGCCTTCGACCCGGCCGGCCGTGAACTGCGGTGGGTCGGTGCGGATGAGACCGGCGCCTACGTGGTGGATCTGCCGCTCGCTGGAGGGATCACGCCCTTCACCCGCTACGGCGACTGGGTTCCCGCCGCCGCGGCGGTGATCGTGGCCGGCGCGCTGGTCACGCACGTCTTGGTCCGGTGGCTTGCC
>WHTC01000043.1 GCA_009379795.1 Nitriliruptorales bacterium
CCCGCGCGCCTCCGCCAGCTCGACCTGGCGGCCTGGGCCGACTAACGAGCCGACGCAACTTGCGGCTCGCATCACCTTCGCCACCTCCGGCCCGACCAGGAGTCACCCGGTCAGACCCGGTCTGGATATCGGCCAGCTTCTACGCCGCTCATCGGCTACGTCCATGCGTCCGACAGCGGATCCTGGCCGCCGCCGATCACCGCCCGCGTCATCCTTGGCTGACAAACTCCCTGCTGTCAACCTATGATGACGAATATGAGTGAGGCAACGGAACTGGCCGCGGCGGTCAACAGCGCCGACCCTCGCGTCGGCCTCGGGGCGGTCGCCGCGCTTCGGCGTCTGCTCGAGAGCCTCGAGGCGCTTCAGGTGGAGAACGCCAGAGAGCGGGGTTGGTCCTGGCAGGAGATCGCCGACGTCCTGGGGGTGAGCAGGCAGGCAGTCCACAAGAAGCACGCCGGCCACCGCCTGCTGGGCCGGGGGAGGTAGCGATGTTCGCGCGGTTCACCAAGTTGGCCCGTCAGACCGTGGTGCTGGCCCAGCAGCAGGCCCGCCAATTGCGCGCGCCACAGATCGGCACAGAGCATCTCCTGCTCGGCCTCCTGGCGGAAGGCGCGGGCGTGGCGGGGACAGCCCTGCGCGAGGCCGGCTTGAACCTCGAAGACGCTCGGGTGGAGATCCGACAGATCGCCGGGTGCGGTGTCGTCGTCGACGCGGACTCCGAGGCCCTGCTGGCGATCGGCATCGACCTCGACAGGGTGCGCGCAACGGTGGAGGAGTCGTTCGGACCGGGGGCGCTGGAGCGGGGTCGCCGCGTGGGACGCCGTCGCGCTGCCAGCGTCCCTGGCCACATCCCGTTCTCACCCCGGGCGAAGACGGCTCTGGAATTGTCGTTGCGCGAAGCGCTGCGGCTGCGTCACCGCTCCATCGGACCCGAGCACGTCCTGCTTGCCCTGCTCAGGCAGGGAAAGGTCGGTGTGCTCGTGCTCGCCCGCCGGGGTATCGACTCGAAGGAGCTCCGCCGCCGCGTCGTCACCGCGATCACCACGACCGCCTGACCCTACCGCCGACCTGTCCAAGCACGGTTCTCGGGCGCCCCGTGGCCATGATCCGGCCTACGATGGAGGCGTGTATCGCCTGTTCTGGCCGGCGGTCGCCTGCGGCCTCCTGCTGTCGGCATTGGGCATCGTGCCGCTGCCCTACATCGGTGCGCCGTTGCTGGGCCTGCTGATCTACCGCGCCGGGGTCGCGACGCTGGGATCGCTCCGCCGCGGGGCCTCATTCGTTCCGACCGGCACGCCCCATCCGGTCGATGCTCGTACCGAGCGCACCGTGTACTGGTGCTCCGGCTGCGGCGCGGAACTGCTGCTGCTCGTGCGCGGGACCGAGACGCCGCCACGCCACTGCGGGGAACGCATGACCGAACGCCACGAGGTCGCCCGCGAACTCAGCTGAGCGCTTCCCTGCGGCCAGCGCCGCGGTGATCCCGGCCGCGCGGATCGTGACCACGTCGTCGCGGGATGCGCGAAGGAGCCTGCTGCCGCCGATCCCGAACCGCTCGTCAGCGGGGCGGTCTATCCCCAGGTGGGGAAAAGTCTGTGGGTAAGATGACAGGCGTGGAGTTCCAAACGCTCGTTCGTCCGAGCTACCGCCACTGGCTGAGCACGACGAGTCCACCCGCCATGAGGCCGAACCCGATGAGCAGGTTCCAGTTGCCCCCCGGGAACGCCGCGACCACGTAGTGCAGCAGGATCACGACCAGGCCGAGGAGAACGAGAACGATCCCCAGCCACGGCAACCAGGGCGGGCTGGGCTTGGGCTTGGGCGGCTTCGGCGGGGTGTAGGTCGATCGCTTCGAGCGTGATTTCGGCACGGACATCACCTGGCATCGGGCGGAGAGGCTGGTCTGTAGGACGGGTCGATCGTACTGGTGCGGGCCCGTTACGCTGAGCCCGCCGCGATGGACGATGATCCCCACCTTTCCATGATCCTGCATCCCGCCCAGCTGACCCGTGCCATCTTTCGAGATGCACCACGCGGCAAGAAACGCCGTGAACAGGAGCGGTGAATGTCGCACACACTTGAGCTGCCGGTTATGCAGCCGCGCCGCAGCCAGATCCACGGCCGCGGTCGCCGCCGCAGGCGGCGTGGGGGCACCGGCACCAACCTGTTGCGCTGGGTCGGCTGGGCGTTCATGTTCGCCGGCGCCGTCGTTCTGCTGTATCTCGTCTATTCACTGTTGTTCACCAACCTGCAGACCGAGGCGGCGCAGGCCGAGTTGGGGGAGCAATGGCAACAGCAACTCGACCAGGTCGACCCGGCCCCCGCTCCGGCCCCTGACACGCCCCCGGCTCCGCCCCCCGCTCCGGGCGATGCGGTCGCCATGCTCGAGTTTGCGCGCCCCGGATCGGCAGAGCCACTGGTCAGCGCTGATCCACTCTTTGTCGTGCAGGGCGTCGCAGTGGAGGACCTCAAGCGGGGCCCCGGCTCCTACCCGGACACCGCCGCGCCAGGGGCGCCGGGCAACTTCGCTGTCGCCGGCCACCGCACCACGTACGGCGCCCCCTTCTTCCACCTCGACCAACTCGCGCCCGGCGACGAGATCTTCGTCACCGACCGCACCGGAGTCCGCTACACCTATCGGGTGGCCCAGCAGCGGGTGGTCTCGCCATTCGAGGTTTCCGTGCTGCAGCCCGATCCACTAGGGACCGGTCGCCCCACGCTGACGCTGACCACCTGCCACCCCCGGTTCTCCGCGGCACAGCGCCTGATCGTGTTCGCGGAGTTGGTGTAGATGGGCCGCCTGGTGCGCATCCTGATCGGACTCCTGGCGGCAGCCGTCCTGGTGGTGCTCCTGTTCACCGTGGTGTTCCCATGGTTCGACCGGCAGTTCGTGACCGATCCGGTGCTGGGAGCGATCGGAATCCTTCTGGACTCCTGACCGCGGCGAGCACTGCCTGCTTGGCGCCGGCCAGGTCGCGAATCTCACGTTCGAGTGCCCCCTCCCTGGTCAGGAAGACGAAGACGACCCGGTCCACCGGTTCGGCGACCGCGCGCTCGACGGCCACGGCATACGCGCCGCCCTGAGCGAGGTAGGCGTCCATGCGCCGGTCGAGGTCGGCTGTGGATGACGCCGTCTTGTAGTCGACGACCACAAGACCGTCCTCGGTGCGGTACAGCAGGTCGATGTAGCCCTCGAGGAGGCGATCACCGACCTGGGTCGCCACGTACGTCTCGCGCCAGCGCGCGCGGGTGACGGCTTCCCTGACCGCCGGAGCGGCGAGCGCCGCCCGGGCGAGGTGGCGGATGTCGGCCTCGCGGCCGATGACGCCTTCGGCGGCGGCCTGTGCGGCAGCCGTCTCCTCGAGGCCCTCGCCGGTCGCGAGGTCGATGGTCTGCAGCACGGCGTGGACCGCGCGGCCGATCGCCGTGCCGTACCGGCCCTTCTGCCACGGCGGCAACTCGAGGTCGCGCGGCTGCTTCGCCCCGCCGGCAGCGGCCTCGTCGTCGAGTTCGCCGTCGCCGGTGGGCAGCAGCGCGACGTTGGACGCACCGATGCTGCGGCTCGTGGCGCTCGCAGCGAGCATTACCGCACGTTCGGCCTCCCAGGCATCAAGGTCCGCCAGCGGCCCCGGCGCCGCGCGCTCGGCCGGCGCCGGCGCCGGCGCCGCGCTGAGGACCGGCTGGAGTTCGGGCGGGTCGAGCCCGTCACCCGCCTCGGCGATGAGCTCCGCGTTCGTGCGGTTGCGTCGCTCCGACGGCGGGTTCTTGCGCTCCCTGCGGTGCAGCGATACGACGAGGTGGTCCTGCGCGCGCGTGCACGCGACATAGAGCAGCCGCAACCGCTCGTGGAAATCCATCTGCTCGTCGATCGGCCTGAAATTCTCGAATTCGGGTGTGGCGAGACTGTTGCCGACCTTGATGGCCACCGGTTCGCCTCGGGGGAACGCGACCTCGACCCGGGAACGCACCCCGCGCGACGCGGTGGTCATCCCCGAGACGATGGTGATCGGGAACTCGAGTCCCTTCGACCCGTGGATCGTCATGATCCGCACCGAGTCGTCGTCGGTCTCCGGCAGGACGGTCTCGGCGACGCGGGCGTTCTCCGATGCCTGCATGCGCGCCCAGTCGAGATACTCCCGCAGCGTCCCGCCCTCGGTCTCGCTCCACGCTCGCGCCTGATCGATGACGAACCGCAGCCGGCGCCACAGGTCGCGCGGCCGGCCCTCGGCGTAGCCGAGCTCGAACAACCGACGCTCCCGCGCGATGCGGTCGAGCAGCTCCGAGGGTGTGAGCCATGGCAGGTCGCGGTGCAGGCTTCTCAAGCAGCCCATCGCCGCAACCACCGGATGGGTCTGGTCGAGACCTTCAGGTGGATCGGCGAACATGTGCCACCTCCCCCGATGGCGCGCCTTGTAGGCGAACAGGTCATCGTCTCCGCAGCCGAACACCGGCGAGCGCAGGGCCGTGACGAGCGCGAGCTGGTCGGTGGGGTCGGCGACCGCGCGCACCGCTGCCATGAGGTCACGGACCTCACGCGTGGAGTACACGAGCGAACTCGTCTCGGCCCGGTAGGGGATTCCTCGCTCGTCCAGCGCACGCTCCAGCGCGGCAAGGGACGTCCGTGCCGGCAGCAGGATCGTGATGTCACCGAGCGTCGCGCTCCGCCAGCGCTCACGGCCATCGGTTCCGCGCTCGCTGACCTGCCAGCCGAGTGCCGCGAGCACCGCCTTGGCGACGTCGTCGGCCTCGCGGTCGCGTAACTCATCGGCCTTCATCGCCGCATCGGGGTGCGGCTGGAGGCCGAGGACCGTGACGGGTGGCCCGGCCGGCGGCACAGTCCGCTGGGGCGCCGCCTCGAGCGGCTGGTAGGCGGGCTGCAAGCCGGGCTCGTGCGTGATGAGCCGTCCGAAGACCTGGTTGATCCAGTCGATCACCGGCGGTGTCGTTCGGAAGTTCGTACGCAGCGCGACCCGGTCGCCGAAGACGTCGCGGGCCGAGAGGAACATCTCGATGTCGGCCCGCCGGAAGCGGTAGATGGACTGCTTCGGGTCGCCGACGAAGAACAGCCGCCCGGGCACGACGGGGATCTCCTGCCATCGCTTGCCCGCCGCGTCCGAGTCCTGGGAGGCGATGAGCACGGCGAGATCGATCTGGATCGGATCGGTGTCCTGGAATTCGTCGAGCAGCAGCCGCTGATAGCGCTGCCGGAGCCGGCTGCGGACATCGACCCCGTGCTCGCCGCGCAGCAGGTCGCGGGCGAGGACGAGGAGGTCGTGGAACTCCAGCCGCCCGTTTGCCCGGCGGTGCGTTGCTGTATCCAGCGTGAACCGCGCAATCTCCGCGGCGATCCGCCGCAGGCAGGCGAGCGCCACCCGCTGGGCCTCGGACAGCTTGTCCTCGCCGATGCCCCCCAGTTCTTCGCGTACACCGTCCTTATCGAGCCAGTTTCTCCTCTGCCCAAAGCGGTAGGCGAAGCTGGGCTTCTCCTGCAGCAGGAGGCGCAGGGCCTCGAACTCGTCAGGTGCTTGCCGCAGCCGGCCGAGGTAGGGCTCGATGCGGTCGGTGAGATGGGCGCACAGCCGGTCCCCCCCGTCGGTGCATTCGCCGCGTCGTTCCAGCAGCGCCGCGATGCGGCCGGCGATGTGGCCGACGTCCAGAGCCGGGGGTTCCGTTCCTGCCCATGGGACCCGCGCAGGGTCGCTGATCAGGTCCCAGTTGTCGCCGAACACCCGTGCCAGGTGACGCAGATCCTCCAGGCGGATGCCGGAGGCGAGGGCGAGCAGCAGGCACCGTTCCAGTCCTTCGTCTTCGAGCAGGCGATCGCGGAATCGCCTCCAGCGGTCCTCGAACTCGATCTCGCTGGCGACCTCGTCGAGCACGACGACGTTGGGTGGCAGGCCAGCCTCGATGGGATTCTCGGTGAGGATTCGCTGGGCGAAGGCGTGCAGCGTCGAGACCGCGGCGGCGTCGACCTGTTCCAGCGACGTGCGAAAGCGTTCGCGGGTTTCTACGTCGACGTCATCGTGGTCAAGCCTGTCCTCGAACGCTCGGCGGACGCGGTCACGGAGCTCCGCGGACGCCTTCTCGGTGAAGGTGATCGCGGCGATGTGTCGCATCTCGGTGCCGGCGGCAACGAGTGCCACCACCCGTTCGACCAGTGAGCGCGTCTTGCCGGACCCCGCGCTGGCCTCGACGAACAGGGTCTCGTCAAGCGCGGTGGCGATGCGATCCCGGGCGTGGCGGTCGCGCAGGGCAGCGGCGGGCGAGGGGTCATGGCTACTCATGCCTGGACGCCCTCCGCCTTGCCGTCGGGTCCGAGCAGATCCGGTTCCATGTAGCTGACGTAACCACGCAACTGACCCGCCTGCCGGATGCGCTCCCAGTCCCGGTACCGGTCGGCGGTGCCGAGGTCGTCGGGATCGCAGAAACGGCACTCGGTGAAGCGCCGCCAGCCGGGCTCCGGTGGGCGCATCGGAAAGTGCCCGGCGGTGATGCCGTCGATCGCGACGCGCAGCGCCTGCCGCAGGTGCGCTTCGATCTCGTCCGTCAGCTCGTAGCCGATGCGCTTGAATTCGCCGCGTGTCGAGACGAACCAGTACTCGCTGCGGACGCGGGACGCGTGCGGGTGTGCGGCCTGCGCGGCCAGGCCGTAGATCGCGAGCTGGAGTCTGCTGCCGTCCCCAAGGGGCTGCGCATCGCCGAGCTCGCGGTAGTTGTACGTGCTGCCGGTCTTGTAGTCGACAACGGTCACCCCGCCGTCGATAGCGGTGTCGATGCGATCGATGCGTCCTCGGACCTCCACGATCCGTCCGTCACCCAGGTCGATGCGAATCGGCCCGCTGGTACCGGTGGGCATGCCGAAGGGGTGCTCGGCCCCGCACGGGGTCAGCCCCGACGAGGCTCGGCGGTCGTCGTCGTGGTCGACGAAACGTTCGAGGTCGAGCACGATGCGCCTGCGGTCGCGGTTCCACAGCAGTGCATGACCGGTCACGCCGCGCCGCTCCGCGTCGTCGCACGCGGTCTCGGCGAGTTCGCGCAGTCTGGCGCGCGCGTCTGCGGACCACGGCTCGAACGGTCGCGGCAGGGCCGCGGCCAGCTGCTCGCCGAGCCACCGCTCGAGCACGTCGTGGATCAGCCCTCCCTTCTCCACGGCGTCGATCTCCAGGACCTGCTCAGGATTCTCGACCGGCTCCACCCGCAGGACGTACTGCATCAGGTAGGCGTGCGGGCAGGTCAGCCAGGTCTCGAGCTGCGACGGGGAGACGACGCGCCGGGGGTCGGTCGGTGATGGCAGGTGCTCCGCGAGGTGCGCGAGGTTGCCGTCGAAACGGGTGAAGCCGGCGCGCCCGCGGCTCAGCGCCAGATCGACGCCGCGTCGCAGCGCGTCGTCGGCGTTGACGAGAGGATGCGTCCGAAGCCGGCCCCGAGCCTTCCCCTCCGCGCCGGCGAGCGCCCGCAGCCCATACTCTTGCCGGGTCGCAGGGAACGGGACGGTGCGCACGCGGCGGGCGAACGACGGGACGGTCTCGAGCCATTCGGCACGCGCGGGCAGCGACCGCTCGGTCCCGGCGCCGCCTTCTCCCCGCAGCGCGCCGGCGGCGTCAAGCAGCCAACGCGACGGTGCCCGCTCGGTGCTGCGCCGAAGGTCCCCCCGGGGGTAGGTGAGTACGCGCTCGCCCCCGGAGGCGGCAAGCGAGGTGAGCAGGTGGCGGTGCTCGACGCCGACGGACTCGGCACGCGGGCGCAGTTCGTCGCGCATGGCCTGCCGTTCCAGGTCGGGCAGCAGCGAGTCCTCTCGCGGTCTGGTCGGGAAGACCCCCTCGGCGAGCCCGAGCACCACGACGAGATCGAGGTCCACGCCGAGCGCCGTCCCCGGTGTGCCCACGAGCGCGCCCTCACCGAACTCGCCGATACGCCCGAGGTCGTCGTCCAACTCGTGCTGCAGCGTCCGGCGGAAGACCCGCAGATCGACACCGCGCTCGACGTGGTCAAGGCCGGCCAGCCGGTCAAGCGCCTCATCGACGCGCTCGGCGGCCGCCCGCTCGATCTCAGGCCACCGGTCTCGCTCGCGCTCGTCGCCCAGATAGCGGCGGATCATGCCCTGGCACCACCCGACGAACTCGCTCCATCCGGACAGATTCCCGGCGGCGGCGAGCCGGTCGAACAACTCGCTGACGAACCCGCGCAGCCCGTCGGCCTGGGCGGCGTTGCGCCGGAGCCGGTTGACGAGCCACTCCCTCGGTTCGTCTCCGGCCTCCTCGGCGTCCGCGCGGTGACGCAGGTCCCCGGCGAGCCGCGCCAGCTTCGCCTTCCACTCGCCGCGCTCCCGGACGACACCGGCCTCCCGGCTGATGCGCTCCCAGGCACCGCCAGGCACCCACCGGCCGTTCTCGCCGACCAGCGGCGCACCGCTGATCAAGCCCATCACGGCCGGACGGGCGTAGCGCGTGTCCGGCAGGCCCAGCAGGTCGAGGAGCCAGCGGCCGAGCACGCGATCCGCGGGCGGCCGTACGGCCCGTCCGTTCCAGGCGATGCCGGCGGCGTCGAACTGCTCGGCGACGATGCGCGCATACGGCTCGGGCGACGGGTAGAGGACCGCCGCCCGTTCGAGCGGGATGCCGCGGCCAGCGGCGGCGAGGACTCGCTGGACGGCCGAGCGCACCTCCTCTTCAGCGTCGGATACCGACACGATGGCGGTGGCCGCCGGCGGCACGATGGCGGTGGCCGCCGGCGGCACGAGGCCGAGCCGACGCAGCGCACGATCCACGTCGGCGTCAGCCCTCTTCGGGCCGGTCCGTCCGGCGATCACCTCCATGGGGGTCTTTCGGGCGACGCCGCGCAGGAGCCCGGCGGCGGGCAGCGACAGGTCCTGCGGCAGATAGACCAGGACAACGCCGAGGGTGTCCAGGGACGGTGAGCCGGCCGTCATCGTCCTCTCGGCGGCCGCCATCAGGTCGGCCTCCTCGAACCATTCGGCTTCGAGCCTGGCGCGCACGGCACGGCGTATCCGCACGACCTCGCGGCCCCGGACACCTGTGGCGGCGAGCGCGTCAAGGCTGTCCGGCCGCAGCTCGGACAGCTCGCGGTAGGCTCGCACCAACGCCTCCTCGGTGGAGGGATGCTCGCGGACCGGCAAGAAGATGCCGGGCTCGTCGGCCAGCACCTGGCGTACCGCCGCGGCGATAAGCGGGCTCGACTGCGGCCGACGCCCTTGAGCGGCCAAGCGCGGGCCACCGAGCAGCTCAGCGAGCCGGGTCACGGTGAGCAGGGTGAGGCCCGCGAGGCCGGCTCCCCTCGTGGTGATCCGTCCGAGCTCCCCGGATGCGAGCAGGCGACGGGTGGACACGGCGACGTAGTTCGTGGGAACGACGACGCTGACCGGCTGCAACGGATCGCCGTTCTTGACGGCCGCGATCCGCTCGCGTAGCAAGAGCGCGGCCGGCCGGCCGTACGGCACGATGTGCAGCGCGATGGGCCTCATCGCGGCTCAATGGTAAGAGCGGGTGTGACACTCATACCGGGATGCTAGGAGGTTCTGTCGTCCAGCCTGCGGAGTTGCCCCGGCCGGAGGTCGGGCACGTCTTCCATCCGGTGTTCCCGCCGGACCAGTACGCCGAAGAGGTGCCGGCGTGGCTGGGGGACCATAGGATCATGCGATGACTGTCCCGCGCGTCTTCCTGATCGACAATTACGACAGTTTCACCTACAACCTGGCCCAGGAACTCGGTGAGTTGGGGGCCGAGGTCGAGGTGGCGCGCAACGACGCCTTCACGGTGGCGCAGTTGGACGCCGACCCGCCGGATGGGATCGTGATCTCACCAGGACCGGGCACCCCCGCCGACGCCGGATTGTCCCGGGAGGTGATCCGGGCGTTCGCCGGCCGCACGCCCATCCTGGGCGTCTGCCTGGGACATCAGTGCATCGGCGAGGTCTTCGGGGGCAGCGTCGTGCGGGCACCCGAACTGGTGCATGGCAAGACTTCGTGGATTCACCACGACAACACCGGGGTGCTCGCCGGCCTGCCCCAGCCGTTCGAGGCCACCCGCTACCACTCGCTGATGGTGGATGCGGAGGGACTGCCCGAGGTGCTCGTGGTGACGGCGAGCACCCAGCCCGGACCGTCCAGACCGGGGCTGATCATGGGCCTGAGGCACCGCGATCTGGCGGTTGAGGGCGTGCAGTTCCATCCCGAGTCGATCCTGACGCCCGCTGGCATGGATCTGCTCGGTAATTTCCTGGAATCGCTGCCGCTGCCTCAGGCCGTCTGACTCCCCGCTGCTCACTGACCCCCACCAAGCAGGCCGCCTTCACCGTCCTCGTCCTCGTCGTCCTCGGTCTCCGTCTCGGTCTCGGTGGGGTCGGCCGTCGGGGTCTCGGTCTCGGTCGGCGTCTCCGTCGGTGTGGGCGTCGGTGTCGGCTCGGGACCCTGCGAGATCACGATCGTGACCGTGTCACCGCGCATCACCTCGGTGCCCGGCGCGGGCTCCTGGCTGATGACGCGGCCTTCGCCGACCTCGTTGCTGAATTGGGCAGCGGTGTTGACCGCCAGGCAGATCGGCTCGCCGCAGAACTCGCGCAACTGCTGCTGCGCCTGGTCCTCGGGCAGGCCCTGAACGTTCGGCATCGGCAGGGACTCGGGTCCGGTCGACACCACCAGATCGACTGTGCTGTCCTGATCAACCTCGGTTCCCGCTGGCGGATCGCTGTGGATCACAAGGCCCGCCTCAACGTCGTCGCTGGGCTCCTCGGTGACTTCGCCGACCTCCAGTTCCGCGTCCTGCAACGCCGCCTCGGCCTCCGGCTGCGGCTGGCCGGCGACGTCTGGCACCTGTACCTGTGGCGGGCCCGCGCTGTAGCGGATCTGTACGGTGGAGCCCTCTTCGACCAGCGTGCCGGGCTCGGGGTCGGTGTCGATGACCTGGCCGGCTTCGAGACCAGGGGTCTCCTCGGGCGGGTCGACCCGCTGCGGCACGAGGCCGTCGTCGCGGATGCGCTGTTCGGCCTGGTCGATCGACATGTTACGGACGTCGGGGATGTTGACCTGCGGCGGGGCCTCGGGCTCGCTGCTCAGCAGGTTGTACAGCAGGAAGCCCGCGACGACCAGGATCGCCACGATCAGCAGGCCGAGGATGATCGCGCCGATGTCTCGCCGCCGCCGCGACGGCTCCTCTTCCTCGAACTCGTCCGGTTCGTAGTCGTCCTCCAGGGCAGCGGAAGCAGCCAGGAGCGTCGAGTTGCCGTCCCCGAGCATCTGGGTGGTCGCGTACGCCGCTGCCGGTGGAGCCGCAACAGCCATGCCGGCGAGCGCGCGCGCGAGATCCTGCTGGAAGTCCCGTGCGGTCTGATAGCGGCCCTCGGGCGACTTCGCCATCGCCTTCATCACGACCGCTTCGAGTTGGGGGGTGATCTCCGGGTTGATCCGCGACGGCGGGATGGGCGCTTCGGAGACGTGCTTGTAGGCCAGGGCGACGGCGGACTCGGCGGCGAAGGGTTGGCGCCCGGCAAGCATCTCGTAGAGCACGCAGCCCAATGCGTAGATGTCGGTGCGGCGATCGACCACGTCACCCTGCGCCTGCTCGGGGGCCACGTAGGCCGCGGTGCCGAACACGGCCGCGGTCTGGGTGACGGACTCGGCGCTGACCGCGCGGGCGATGCCGAAGTCAGCGACCTTCACCACGCCCTCGTCGGACAGCAGGATGTTCGCCGGCTTGATGTCCCGATGGACCAGGCCGCGTTCGTGGGCGTAGTGCAGGCCGAGTGCGGCGTCGCCGACGATCTCGGCAGCGCGCTGCGGCATGATGCCCTCGCGGCGCATGAGGTCACGCAGGCTCTGACCGGAGACGTACTCCATCACGATGAAGGGCCGGCCGTCCTGCTCGCCGGTGTCGTACACGGCCACGATGTTGGGGTGGTTGAGGCTGGCCGCGGCCTGGGCCTCGCGACGGAAGCGTGCAAGGAAATTGGGATCGTCCGCGTAGCGGGCATGCAGAATCTTCACGGCGATCTGGCGGTCCAGGACGAGGTCCTCCGCCAGTTCGACATCGGCCATCCCGCCCTGACCGACGAGACCGCGCAGTGCGTACCGGCCGACGAGCATGCCCCGCCCGTTGCCGCCTCCGCCGAGCGGAGTCGTCGTGTCCACGTCGTTCGCTCCTCCTGACTTGCTTCTCAGCGCTGCTCAAGCGCGGCGCGGAGCACCTGCTGACCGATCGGAGCGGCCACCGCCCCACCGGTCGCCTCGCTCCCGACGTCACCACCATCCTCGACCACGACGGCCACGGCGACCGTTGGGTTGAACGCCGGGGCGAAGCCGATGAACCACACGTTGGGGTTCCGGCCCTCACCACGCTCCGCCGTACCGGTCTTGCCCGCCACCTGGACGCCGGGGATCTGCGCTGAGGTACCGGTGCCGTTCTCGACGACCTCGACCATCATGTCGCGCAGCAGCCCTGCGGTGCGCGGGCTCACGGCCTGGCGGATGTCGGCCGGTGGGAAGTCGCGGCGGACCGATCCTCCGAAGTCCTCGATCTGGCGCACCAGCCGTGGAGCGCGCAGCGTTCCACTGTCGCCGATGGCGCCTGCCACCGCAGCCATCTGCAGCGGGGTGACGTTCACGTCGCGCTGTCCGATCGCCGACTGCGCCGCCGTAGCCGGGTCGAGGTCCCCGGGGTCGAGGGGGGTCACCTGCGACGGCTGGATAGGTGGCATCTGGCCGCCGAGATCGCTGCCGAATCCGAAGGCCTCGGCCTGCTCCACCAAAGCCCGGCCTCCCAGATCGATCGCGATATCGCCGAATGTGGTGTTGCAGCTGACGCGGACAGCGTCAGCCAGGGTCAGTGGCTCCCCATCGTTGCACAGGCCACCGCCGAAGTTGCCGATGGTCGCCTGGGTGTTCGGCAACGGCAGGCGCTGCGGATCCTCGAACTCGGTGTCCGGCCGCATCCCGCGCTCCAGCGCAAGTGCTGCGGTGACCACCTTGAACGTGGATCCGGGATTGTAGAACCTGCGGGTCGCGCGGTTCTCCAGTGGCCGGGCGGGGTCGTCGTTCAGACGGTCCCATGCGGCACGCGCCTCGTCGTCGTTGAACGTGGCCAACTCGTTGGGATCGTAGGTCGGGAAGGACCACAGCGCCATAACCTCCCCGGTCCCAGGGTCGAGCGCGACAACAGCGCCTGCCCGGTTGCCGAGGGCGTCGATCGCTGCAGCCTGGACCTCGGGCCGGATGGTGGTGACCACCGTGTCGCCAACCGGTTCGCGGCCGGCGAGCAGATCGGTGAAGTTGTCCACCACGTCGCCCCGGCTGGACAGCACCTCATCCTCGCTGTGCTCAAGTTCGGTGCGGTCGTAGACCTTGGACAGGAAACCGGTCACATGCGCGTACCGCGGCCCCTCGTCGTAGACACGCTGGAAGCGCAGCGCAGTCGTGGTCTCCTGAACGCGCGCGATCTCGGTCTCGCCGTCGGCGGTCAGGATCGACCCGCGGCGCACACCGAAGTCCTTCTGCAGCTTCCGGGTGGCGTCCCGCTCGGTGTACTCGCTCGCGCGCACCACCTGCACGATGTTGATGTTGACGAACAGTGCGGCGAACAAGGCCAGCACAGCGATCGAGACCTTCCGGACCTGACGAGTCATGACCGGTTCGCAGAGGAGATGCGCAGGAGCAGCGCGACGAGGACGTAGTTGGCGACCAGGCTCGAGCCGCCATAGCTGATGAATGGCAGCGTCAGACCCGTGAGCGGGATGAGCCGGGTGACCCCGCCCAGGATGATGAACACCTGCAGACCGAGCACCACGGTCACGCCGGTGGCGAGCAGCGTGGAGAAGTCGTCACGCGCTCGCAGCGCGGTGTGAAAGCCCCGGCTCACCAGCACCATGAAGCACAACAGCAGGGCGGTGGTCCCCAGCAGTCCCAGTTCCTCGCCGAACGCGGCGAAGATGAAGTCCGTCTCCACTGCCGGGATCAGGTCAGGCGCGCGGCCATGACCCCATCCCACTCCCGTGATCCCACCGGCAGCCAACGCGTACAGCGACTGCACGATCTGGAACCCCGCGCCCTCCGGATCCTCGAAGGGGCTCAGCCATGCGGTGACACGGCGCTGGACGTGCCCGAGCAACGTCCAAGCGGCGAAGGCTCCCGCCGAGAACAGCAGCCCCGCGATGATCACGTAGGCCGCTCGGCCCGTCGACACGTACAGCATCGCGATGAACAGGCTGAAGATCAGCAGCGACACGCCCAGGTCGTTCTGGAAGACCAGTACCGACAGCGACACGCCCCAAGCGAGGATCACCGGTCCGAACGCGCGCGCCGGCGGCACAGGCACGGGCCCCAAACGGTTGGTGGCCACCGTGAGCAGCGCGCGTTTTTCGGCGAGGTAGCTCGCGAAGAAGGCGACCAAGGCGAGCTTGGCGAACTCCCCGGGCTGGAAGCGCAAGGAACCGAGTCGCACCCAGATACGCGCGCCGTTGACCTCGACGCCGATGACCGGCAGCAGCGGCAGCATCAGCAGGATCAACGCGCCGATGCCGATCAGGTAGCGGTACCGGTCCAGGGCGCCGTGGTCGCGCAGGAACAGCAGCGTCGCGCAGAAGGCGCCGATCGCCACCACCGTCCACAGCGTCTGCGCGGGCGCCAAGGTGACGTCACGAGCGAAGTCCAGGCGGCGCACCATCACCAGACCGAGGCCGTTGAGCAGGAACGCGGTCGGCAGCAGGATCGGATCTGCGCCCGGGGCCAGGCGGCGGGAAACCAGGTGGGCGGTGACCGCCAGCGCGGCCATCGCCCCGACGTAGACGCCGAGCCCGGCGGGGATCGTCTCGAGCTCGGCCAGGCCGACCAAGGTGTAGGCGATCAGGATGGTGGTGAGCGCCAGAATCAGGAGGCGCAGCTCCGCATTGGAGCGCCGCCTCGCCTCGCGCTTCCCCTGCTCTGAGCCGGCGGTGGGCGCGGCCACGCTCATGGGCTCGCCGGCGGTGACGGGGTCTCCTGCGGTTGCGCGGTGGCCGCCGCCCGCGGCGTGGCCTGCGGCCGCGGGGTGGACGCGGCACGTGGCGGAGTCGCGGACGCGTCCGACTCCTCGGCCACCTGCGCCCGCAGCTCCGCCACGCGCTCCCTGCCATCCTCCAGCGACTGCACCCCGATCCCCTCGCGCAGTCGCGGCTGGCGAAACGCGGGAAGGTCGTCGATCTCGAGGTCGGTGCGCTCCACGGTCCGGCTCAGTGAGATTCCCGCCACCTCTTGGGGCAGTCCCCTGAGGATGGCGACCTGCCCTTCATCCACACCGATGAAGTAGGACCGCGAGAGGACGTAGTAGCCACCAGCCGCCATCGAACTCACCAGGATGGCGAGGCCCAGCAGGCCGAACAGCACCCGCCGGCCGCGGTGTGACCGAGACGATGCTGCTTCCAGGGTCGGCCCGGCCGCGGTCCGGGGCTCGGGACGGGAGCCGAGCCGGGCCAGGGAGTCGGCATCGAAGCCGCCGCCACCGTCTTCCCGGGTGCGGATGCGGTGGACTTCAGTCTCCGCGGGGACCGGATGGAACTCGGCGGTGTCGTCCCGGTGCTCACCGGCCTCGATCAGACCGGCCATCGTGTTGACGTCCGCCATCGCCGCCGAGCCGTTGTGCGGGGCATCCCGGACGCGCAGGAGGACCACCGTGATGTTGTCCGGCCCGCCCTCGCGGTTCGCCGCATGCACCAGCGAGCGGACGGCCTCGTCGCCGTCGTCGGTGCTGGCGAGCAGAGTCGCAATCTCGCTGTCGTCCACAGGCCCGGTCAGCCCGTCCGAGCAGAGCAGGACCTGGTCGCCGGGCTTGAGTTCGATCGGGGGCAGGGTGTCGACCTCGACCGTGTCCTCGACGCCGATCGCGCGGGTGATCACGCTGCGCTGAG
Organism: Nitriliruptorales bacterium; assembly: GCA_009379795.1. GTDB lineage: Bacteria > Actinomycetota > Nitriliruptoria > Euzebyales > Egibacteraceae > WHTC01. The sequence goes on from WHTC01000043.1 coordinate 15,889, forward strand.
GGTGGGTGGCGATCTCGTCCCGCGACAACCGGCCCTCGCGGACCAGTTGCTCCACCAGTGTGTGGTCGGTGGTCAGCTGGCTCATGCCCTCGCCCGGGCGGTAGAGGTAGGCGCGGCTGTCCCCGACGTGGGCGAGGTGGAGCCGGCCCTCGCGGACCAGGACCGCCGTGAGCGTGGTCCCCATCCCGCGCAGCGAACGGTCAGCGGTCGCACGCGCGACGACGTCGGCGTTGGCCGCCCGCACCGCCTCGGCCAGGGCTTGCTCCGCCTGGGTGGCGCTGGACCACTCTCGCTGGTCGGCCTCGACCAGGGGCTCCAGCGCCAACTCCGACGCGACCTCACCGGCGACATGCCCACCCATGCCGTCGGCCACGGCGAAAACCGTGACTCCTTTGTAAAAATTGTCCTCGTTGCCGGTACGTGCTTGCCCGACGTCGCTGATGGCGTGACACGTAAACGACGTGCCGCCCACCGTGCCCGGGCCAGGCATGGCAGTCACCGGCGCACCTCGACCGTTGTCTTGCCGATGCCAAGCTGGTCACCGGCGGCGATCGGCGTCGGTCTCGTGACCTTCACCTGATTAAGAAACGTTCCGTTCGTCGAGCCCAGGTCACTCACGACCCAGCCCGAGGATCCATCGTGCCAGATGCGGGCATGCCGGTCGGACACGTAGGGGTCGTCCAGGACGACGGTTGAGGGAGAGGATCGACCGAAGCTGACCTCCGGACCGTCCAGCGCGAGCACCCTCGGCGGGGCCCCCGACCGGTGAATCACAAGCTCTCTCGGTTGACCGCGGGACTGGCGCCCGCCCTTGCTCTGCCCCCCGGAGCGGGGCTGGCGACCGCTGGGCCGCTGGGCGGCCGCGGCCGCCGCAGACGGCCGCGGCGGCGGCGAGGTCGACCGCAGGTCCCTGATGATCGTCCGCGCGACCCTCCACACGAACAGGTAGAGCAACAGGAGGAACATTCCCTGAAGCAGGGTGAGCAGGATAGGCGCCATCCGGCGGCCTAGCGCCCTGACGAGAACGTGAAGCGCACACCACCGAAGTCAAGCTGGTCCCCGCCGCGTAACGCTGTCCTTGTCACCGGCTGACCGTTCACGCGTACACCGTTCGTCGACCCCAGGTCCTCCACCTGGTAGGCCACCCCATCGTGCGTGATCCGGGCATGACGGCGCGACACCGCGGCGTCCTCCAGGGTGATGTCGCACTCGGGCAGGCGGCCCACCAGCGTGGTCTCTCCAAGCGGGTGGCGCCGGCCGTCGGCGCTGACCAACTGCGCCGGCGCGGCCTGCAGAACACTCGACCCCAGAGGGGCCTCGGACCCCGCGCTTCTCGCGGGACGAGGACTGGACGGAACGGCTGCGGGTGCGGGGATGGGACGAGGCACCTCTGTTCCCGCTTCCACTTTCCCCCGCAACTCGTACGTGCCGGTCCGGATGTGCTCGCCCTCGACGAACTCGATGCGGAGGGGCCCTTTCAGCCGCCAGTCGCGGTCCGTGACCGTGCGGCTGACCACCTCGGAGAGTTCGGCCCGCAGCGAGTCGGTGAACCCTTCGAAGCGCTCGAGGTCGTCGGGGCTCAGCACGAAGCGGTAGACGTTGGGGACGAAGACGCCTTCCAAGCCCACCTGTTGGTAGTTCGCCGCGTAGCGTTGCAGGGCCTTGGCCAGCTCCACCGGTTGGAGACCCGACCTGAACGCACGCGCGAAGAAGCCTTCGACAGCGCCTTCCAGGCGCTTCTCGAAGTCGCGCAGAATGCTCATGCCGTGCAGCGCCTCCAGATCAGACGACGGGCAATCCTCTCAGTCTAGGGCCGACGCTTTGCTACCGCGCAAGCCGACCAGTTGTCCTGTGGATCACGGATGCCCCGCCGTGCCGGCCCTGCTACAGTGCCAGTCCAATGCCCCGGCGTCAGCGGGGTCACTCGGGCGAGTGGCGGAATAGGCAGACGCGCAGGCTTCAGGTGTCTGTGTCCGAAAGGACGTGGGGGTTCAAATCCCCCCTCGCCCACCACATCACGGGAGATCTCCCGCCCCTCAGCGTGCTGGGGGCCATGACCTCCTGGCGTCCGATCTTGAGGTTGACGCCGGACAGCGCCTGGAAATCCCCGAAGAACTTGTCCACGTCCTCGCAGCTGATCATCGCCTTGGCGCGCGTGGCGTCGGCGTCGACGTCAATCCCGGTCATCGCACTCCCAGTCCGAGTCGCTGCTCCAGACGCTGGCTGGTCCGGGACATCGCAAAGCACACGGACCACAGCAGGAACGCAGCGAACAGCAGCGTCTCGGCTTGCAGGCCCTGGCCGACAAACTCCGGTTGGCTCGTCACCGCGCGGGCGATCCGGACCACATCAGTCAATCCGATGATCGCGACCAGCACGGTGTCCTTTGTCAGGCTGATGAACTGGCTCACCAGCGCCGGAAGGACGTTTCTCAGCGCCTGCGGCAGGACGACCAGGAGCGTGGTCGGCACCGGCGACATCCCGAGGGCCTTGGCGGCCTCAACCTGACCTTTCGGCACGCCCTGCAACCCGCCGCGGACATCCTCCGCCACGTACGCGCTGGCGAAGAGGACGAACACGATCAGGGCTCGCGTCACGCCTCCCGGCCGGTCGGCGCCGGGCGGCAGGAAGAAGCGAGCATGGTCGCACCCAGCAGCAGCAACACGATGAGCGGCGTGCCGCGGACGAGTTCGATGTAGCCCACGCAGAGGATCCGCACGGCCGGGAACGACGCCCGCCGTCCGAGTGCCAGGAGGATACCGAAAGGGAGGCAGAGAACGATTCCCGCAAGAGCGAGGAACACGTTCAGCAGCAGCGCCTGGAACTGGCCGTAATCAATGCCGCCCAACGCTGACAGGGCAACGTAGTTGGCAACGATCGCAAGCACATACGCGATTGGCATGAGAACTTGATCAGAAAGAATGCGCGTTGATGAGCGCCTTCCTCTGGTGGGTGTGGTCACGCCCAAGCTGGTCGTTGTGCGACGATGGGTCCATGGGGGACGCTCCTGCTGAGCACCGCTTCTATGGCGAACTCGCCGTGTGGTGGCCGCTGATCTCGCCACCGGAGGAGTACGCGGAGGAGGCCGCCTACGCGGCGACGGTGCTCAACTCGGCATCGATTCCGGTGCGCGAAGTCCTGGAGCTAG
>WHTC01000403.1 GCA_009379795.1 Nitriliruptorales bacterium
TGAAGTAGGGCTGGGATTCAGCCAACTCCTCCGATTCGAACAACGGGGACGACATGATAGGGGCGGCGTCGAGCTCCAGGTACCTTTCCATAGCGATCTCCGGCTCCATCAGATACCGCAACACGAGAGTCGCCTCGTCCGCGTGCTCGCTCTCGGAGCCGAGGGATATACCGCGGGGCACACCCATCTGCTCACCACCTTCGTCCTCGTGAGTCGGCATCGGGGTGGTCGCCCACCCGGAGCCGTATTCGAAGCCCTCTATGTCCATGAAAGCAACGCCACCGTTGAGACCCTCCATGAGGATCGGTAGCTCTCCGCGCACGAACGCGCCCAGTGATTCGTCCTGTCGTCCAATCATGAATCCGGGGTCGACGATTCCCTCCTCAAAGAGCGTCTGAGCCCATTCAATGAAGGTAAAACCTTGCTCGCTGGCCAGGTCCGGAATGTTGCCATCGAATGGCACGCCGAAGTTGGTGAGCCAATGAAACATCCGGTCATGGCTGGTCCCGCCGGTTCCGAAGTAGGCCGGCAGATCGGGGTTCGTCTCCCTGAGTTGGCGGCCAGCCTCGAGAACATCGAACCACGAGTCGAAGGGAACTTCGACACCCGCCTCCTCTAGCAAGTCGATGTTGTAGTAGATGGCGTCGTAGAGATTCTTGATTGGAGCGTGGTAGATCTCGCCTTCGTAGGTGCCATCCTCCCAGACGGAGGGAAACACCGTGTCGTAGATCTCCGGGTCCTCCTCCTCGAACTGCTCGACCTGCTCGGTCATGGGCTGGATGAGGCCAGCCTCGATGAAGGCCGGGACGGTGTTTGAATCGATTTCGACGATATCGGGCAACTGCTCCCCGGCCTCACGCATCCGGAGCATGTCCGACAGGATGTCGTCACCCCTCACGTCAAAGTTGACCACCACATTGTGCTCTTCCTCCAGGCTGGCAAACTCATCTGTTGGGATGGTCTCGCCGTTGAACCAGACGGTCACTTCAGCCGTTCCGCCGTCGCCGGTGGTGTCGGCTTCCTCGTCTCCGTCCGCATCGTCACATGCGGCCAGTACCAGCATGAGAGCCGCCGCCAGTGCGACCATGCGTGTTCTCGGCCGAGCCATATGACCTCTTGAGAAGCTGCGTTTCTCCGCTCCAGGCGAGTCCATGTCTCCTCCTTATTGTCTACGCTGTCTGCGGGGAAGATCGCTTTCGTCATCATTTCACTGCGCCGCTGGTGATGCCACCGACGACATATCGCTCGATGCGGAGATACACGAAAATGAAGGGAACCAACGTGAGCATCGCAAAGGCGGCCTGCCCCGGATTGTCCTGAAAGCCGGTAGTGTCTGTCATCAACCACAGCTCGTAGGGCAGCGTGCGTTTGCCCGGGCTCTGGGTCAGGGCGAGCACAAGGTTGAACTCGTTCCAGGCCTCACGGAATGCGAGCACTCCGATGGCGATCATCGCCGGGACCGCGAGCGGCAGCACAATGTAACGGATCCGCGAAAACATGTTGGCGCCGTCCACGTTCGCCGCTTCCTCCAGGTCGCGGGGAATCTGTTGGAAGAACCCGACAAGGAGCCACACCGCCAGCGGCAAGATGGTTCCGGTGAACACGACGATCAGGGTCGTCCGCCTGTCGATAGCTCCCACCGCGGCCGCCAGACGGTACAGCGGGACCATCAGACCCAGGCCGGGGATGAGCCTGGGGAGCAAGGTGAACAGCAGGAGCAGGTGCCTGCCACGAAACCTGAACCGGGCGAAGGCGTAGGCGGCGGGAACAGCCACGAGCAAAGTCAATACCGCGGTGCCTAA
>WHTC01000047.1 GCA_009379795.1 Nitriliruptorales bacterium
CCGACCCGGAGTTGCGCACGCACCTCGAGCGCGCGGCGACCCGCGGCACGCCACGGCCGGAGAGCCAGGCGATCCGCGCCCACGTCCCCGCGGTCCTGCGGACCTTCTCGGAGACGTGGGAGGCGACGTTCCACGAAGGGGTGGTCGACCACAGCCTCAAGGAGCTTTGCCGGGTCTACGTATCGAAGAGCATCGACTGCGAGTCGAGTACTGAGGCACGCAGCGGTCTGCTCGGTCCGAGCAGCAAGGCCTCATCGAAGCGCACTACGACGACCTGCTGAACTTCGCCGACTCCGATCGGTTCGACGAGCGGCAGAAGGCCGCGCTCGCATGGACGGACGCGATCCTGTGGGACGCAAGCCGCGCCGACGACGCGCTCTGGGAGCGCCTCCACGCGCACTTCACGGACCCGGAGCTCGTGGAACTGGGCTTCTTCGTCGCCCTCACCCTCGGCCAGCAGCGCTGGATCAAGACGCTGGCCATCGGTCACCACGAACTCGCCGCCGACCCCAGGGCAGGCCTCGCGACGACTGCCCGCCCCACCCCTGAGCCGCTGACCGAGGTCAGGACCGGTCGAGCACCGCCTCGAGGCTGGTCCCGAGATCCTTGAGCGCGACCGCGGCGGCGTTGCGTCCCGGGCCGGCCGACGCGGACGCGCCGGTGTGGGGCGGCTCCCGTCAACAATCGTTTGCACCGCTGCTTCGATGACGCGGAGGTTGACAACCGCCACGAGCCCGGCAGAGTGACCGAGGGAGGGGCAGATGATCCGCAACTCGTGGTACGCCGCCGGGTTCTCCGACGAGTTCCCGACCGGTGATGTCCAGGGACACACGATCACCGGTCGCCCGATCGTCATGTGGCGGTCGGAGGCTGACGAGGTCGTGGCGCTCGACGCGCGCTGCGCGCACAAGCGCTTCCCGCTGTGGGAGGGCAGGATCCTCGACGGGGACAGGCTGGAGTGCGCCTACCACGGGTTCGCCTATGACACGACCGGCCAGTGCGTTGCCATCCCCGCGCTGCATGAGCGCTCCGACCACATCCCCCCGACCGCCAGGCAGCGCAGGTTCCCTGTCGTCGAGCAGGACGGGATCGTGTGGCTATGGCCCGGAGACACCGAGAAGTCGGAACAGGTCAGTCCTCCCCGGACCCCCGAGGTCGCCGGCCCCCACTGGGAGACGGCCAGGACCGAGCCGATGCCCGTGGCCGCCAACTACCGTCTGCTCATCGAGAACCTGTTCGACCTCACCCACTTCTATCCGCTGCATGCCGGCAACATCGGCAGTCTCGCCGATGCGATGGTCCCCATCGAGATCGAGCGCGAGGTGCGCGACGGCAACCGGACCCTGCGCACGATCCGGCGCCGTAAGGACTTCACGTTCCCCCCCATGACGCGGGACCGGTTCGGTGTGGAGGTCGGCGACCAGATCCAGATTCACGAGATGGTGGGCCCCGGCCTGTTCCGCGTCGTCGTCAAGGTCGCTCCATCCGGGAAGGTCGACACGGACGAAGCGCAGGGATTCGTGCTCTACCAAACGATCACGCCGGTGGATGACGACCGGCACATCTGGCGTAGGTCCATGTCGTGCCGAGCCGGGACGCGCTGGGCGCGGGATCCATCCAGGACGCTCGTCCAAGCCCTCATGGACGGCGCTCCGGTCGTCGTCGATCAGGACCGCTGGGCGCTCGAGCAGCAACAGCGGATGTTCGCCTATCCGGACGAGGGCTATCGGGAGGTGCACATCAAGACCGACGGCGCCGTGATCATCGCCCGGCAGATGCTCGACGAGTTGGAGCAGGCGGAGACGGAGATGCCGGCGGAACCCCAGCCCAGCCCGGTCGGCAGCCAGCGCGCCCGGCGCGGGGCCGAGGTCTCATAGCGCCGATGCCGGAGGCACGCTGGGGCTTCTGCAGCCGCTGCGCGCGCTGGAGGTACTCGGATGAGTGGCTCATGACGACCGCGGCCCGCCCGTCCTGCCCGGTGTGCGGAACGGAGCCGTCACCGTTGGAGGAGCTCAAGGACGGCAAGGGCCGGATCGTCCTCGTGGTGGAACTGCCCCCGGGCACGGATTTCCCGCTGCTCCCGTGAACCCTGCGGGGCGCTTCGCCACGACGCTGATCGAGATCATCCTCGGGTTCGTAAGCACTCCGCGCGAACGGCCTTACATCCTCGTGTCGCGCGGCGCGTCCGCCCATGGGTCGACGAGCGTCTTGATCCAGCGGCTGTGGCCGTCGGCCAGCGGCACGAGGCCGTCCGGCACGAGCCGGTCAAGCGACAGCGCGACCGGAGCGACGTCGCTCCAGGACTCGTCTCGCGCGGCCAGGAGCCGCAGGGCCTCGGGGAGATCCTCGCCGCAGACGTGCGCGTTCGTGCCGACCAACTCGAACTCGCGCAGGGTGAACGACCGCAAGTCGAACTCCGTGACCTCCGGCTGGAGGCCGACCTGGACCAGCCGACCGCCCGACGGCAGCACCTGTGTCGCGGTGCGAAGCCCGGCGGGTGTACCCGAGACCTCGAAGACGACGGTGGGGCAACCCTCGGCGAGGGGAAGCTGCTCGAACATCGACGCGAAGGAGTCCGGGCGCAGGACGTCGTCGGCGCCCAGCCGCTCGGCGATCGCCAGCCGCTCGGGGTCGAGATCGAGGACCGTGACGCGGGCTCCCGTCGAGGCCGCTGCGAAGGTCAGGAACGCGCCGACGCCGCCCGCGCCGATGATCATCGCGTCGTCCTCCGAACCCAGCCGACCGCGGCGCATGGCGTGGACAGCGATCGACATGGGCTGGGTGAGCGCGGCCGCGTCGTCGGTCAGCCCGTGCGGCTCGACCGATCGGCAGATGGCGGCCGGCACAGCGCAATATTGGGCAAGGCCACCGTGACGCTGTAGTCCCACCGACGCGTAGCGAGCGCACAGGTTCGTGCGACCGCGACGGCACCAGGCGCATCGACCGCAGGAGATGCCGGCGCCGCTGACCACGAGCTCGCCCAGGCGGAACCCTTTCACGTCCCTGCCTGTCGCGACGACTCGACCCGCCAGCTCGTGCCCAGGGATCATCGGGCCGACATGCCCGGTCACAGGATGCCGCTGATGGATCGGGAACATGGCGGGCCCGTGGGCGTACTCGTGCGAGTCCGTGCCGCAGATCCCGGCGGCGCGCACCTCGAGCAGGAGTTCGCCGGATTCGGGAGCGGGGTCGGGAACCGCCTCGATGCGCACGTCTCCGCAGTTGTGGAACATGGCCGCACGCAATCGCTGTCCCTCCTCCCCCGGCGCCGTTTGCCGACTGAAGCGCTTCAGGAAGCTTAAGTCGGTCGACGGGGAGCCGATGTCGGCGAAGCTGGGGTTATGGGTGAGCGGTGCGGTGAGCGGCGATCCAACGGTCGATCTCCTCCCAGCGGGCGTACAGCCAGCGGACGCGGGCCTCGCGGCCGTCGGGAACGTCCTCCTCGGGCTCCAGCCACCAGCCGGCGCGCACGGGTCGCTCCATCGGCAGGCCGCGCCAGAGGTCGCCGATGGTGCGCAGCCCTTCCAGCCCGGTGTGGGCGACGAACAGGATGTCGGTGTGGGGGGTCGCGGCGATCGACGCCAGCGCCCCGCCAGGCTGCGGAGCGAGCACGTAGGTCATGCGCTCGGCCAGGTCGGCCTGGTCGTGGTGACCGAGGCTGCGCAGGCGTTCGATGGCGCTCAGCCGGCGGCGCTGGGTGAAGTTGGCGCCTTCCGGGAAGATCAGCAGGGCGTCGCAGGCGTCCATGTCCTCGGCGAGTTCGTTGATCGCCTGCATGGCCAGGTCTCCCGCAGCCCCCGGGCTCCGCTGCGGGGACACGAAGCGGTTGGGGAGCCGGTTCAGCACGATGTCGATGCACGGGTCGTACTGCAGCGCGTCCTTGAGGACGATCCTGGGGCGGCGGCCGAGGCGGACGACGACCTCGTGCACGAGCATGAACGAGTCGCCGGGCCCGGCGTGACGGCAGAACACCAGCAGCGGGCGTTGTGAGTCCTGTGGGCGCAGGTCGTGCTCGTCGACCTGCTCGAGGTCGATGGACAGCTTCAGCCCTTTGACGCCGAGCTGGTAGACCCCCGCGACGAACCAGAACAGCAGCCGGTAGTGGGCAGCGCGCATCCGGCTGGTGTGCATCCTGACGCCGAACCCGCTGGCCACCCACAGCGCGAACGACGCGATGATGCCCAGACACTGGCAGACGAGATACACCACCAGCAGCCACAGCAGACGGAGGGCGCGCAGTCGCCCCGGCAGGAGGCGGGACGCGGCCGCCGCCGCCAGGATCCACAGGGGCAATGTCGTGAGCAGCAGGAACGTCCCGATCAGCGCGATCGGCGGGAACAGCAGCCGGCGGACCAGTCGCGGGGGCATGCCCATCTACGTGCCCGCCTCCGCGCTCCTGGCGAGGTACGCGCGGGCCGCCGCGTAGGCGAGCTCGACGCGTTCGCCTACCCGGGCGGTGTCGCGGTAGCGCAGCTGAGACAGCGACGCGGCGACCGGGTCGCCGGTCGGGAGCACGTGCGCGGTGACGGTGTCGGGAAGCGCCGCCATCTCCCCGGCGAAGCGGTGCCGGCGGGCGATCTCGAAGGCGACCAGGGCCACTTCCCAGGGCCGAGTGGGCGGCTGCAGGGGCTCTTCGATCCGGCCGACCTGGAGCACGTAGACCTCGGTCGCACCGAGCGCGACCGCCCGGTCGACCGGGATCGAGTTCAGCAGCCCGCCGTCGAAGAAGTGCTCCCCGTCGATCTCCACCGGCGGCAGCAGGCCGGGAGTGGCCGCCGAGGCGAGCACCGCCTCGACCAGGTCGCCCTCGGCGAACCAGTGCTCCGCGGCCCGTTCGATGGACGCGGCCACGCACTGGAAGGCCACGGGGAGATCCTCGATCCGCTGGACCGGGAGGCTTTCGGTCAGCAGCTCCCGCAATGGCTCGTTGGGGTGAAGGTGCGTCCCGGAGCGCGCGAGGTTGCGCACGCGCCCGAACAGGGAGCCGCTGAACACCCCCGACTCGTCGACCTCCAGCCACAGCCGCAGGAGGCGGCCGATCCCCGCGGTCGAGGGGTCGGCCGCCAGCATGGCCGCATTCATGGCACCGATCGACGTGCCCACGACCAGGTCGGGTCGGATGCCCGCTTCGATGAGCGCTCGCAGCATGCCGACCTCGCTCGCGCCGAGCAGCCCCCCGCCCCCCAGCACGAAGACCGTCCGTCGCAACGTCATCATCGACTCCCCGGCGAAGCCTTCAGCGAAGGCGCGGCCGTCAGCGCTCATCGGTGTCCAGCGAGACGGTCTCCGGCGACAGGCGCAGGTACCCGCCCTCGCAGATGCAGACACCGGACATGTCGGCGCCCTCGGCCTCCGCCCACACCACGGCATCACGGATGCGCTCGGCGTTGCCCTGGATGTCGCCGACCACGTTGGGCAGTTGCGCGCCAGCCACCTTCAGTACCATCAAGGTTCGCTCCCAGGGGATCGGTTCGTCGCATCAATGGTGCCGGGATCGTGTCACGACGCCTTGCGCCAGGCCAGTGCAAGAATCGGTTCGGCGAGCGATGAGTCTCGCTTCGCCGTCCGGTCTACACGTTTGAGCAGAACCGAGCGCCGTGGAGCGTCGAGCGGCACGGAGAGGAGTACGGATGAGCGGGGTACGGCTATTGGTTGGGACGCGCAAGGGCGCGTTCGTCCTGACGGCGGATGGGAAGCGCGAGCGGTGGGACGTCAGCGGCCCGCACTTCGCGGGCTGGGAGATCTACCACGTCACTGGATCGCCCGCGGACCCGAGCCGGCTGTATGCGTCGCAGTCCAGCGGCTGGTTCGGGCAGGTGATCCAGCGCTCCGACGACGGCGGCGCCACATGGGAGTCGGCGGGTAACACGTTCGAGTACGACGGGGTCCCCGGGACTCACCAGTGGTACGACGGTACGCCGCACCCCTGGGAGTTCGCGCGCGTCTGGCATCTCGAGCCATCACTGACCGATCCGGACACGATCTACGCCGGGGTCGAAGACGCCGCTCTGTTCCGGACGACCGACGGCGGTCAGACGTGGCAGGAGCTTCCCGGACTGCGCGGCCACGGATCAGGGCCTTCCTGGCAGCCGGGTGCCGGCGGGATGTGCCTGCACAGCATCATCCTGGATCCCAACGACCCCGACCGGATCTTCGTGGCCATCTCGGCTGCGGGCGCGTTCCGCACCGACGACGCCGGCAAGACGTGGCGGGCGATCAACCGCGGCCTCACCTCCGACGGCATCCCCGACCCGGATGCCGAGGTCGGCCACTGCGTTCACCGCATCGCGATGCACCCGTCGCGCCCGGATGTGCTGTTCATGCAGAAGCACTGGGACGTCATGCGCAGCGACGACGCCGGCGAGTCGTGGCACGAGATCAGCGGTGACCTGCCGACCGACTTCGGGTTCCCGATCGCCGTTCACGCGCACGAGCCGGACACCGTCTACGTCGTTCCGATCAAGAGCGACGCGGAGCACTACCCGCCCGACGGAAAGCTGCGCGTGTACCGCAGCCGGGCGGGCGGAAACGAGTGGGAGCCGCTCACCAACGGTCTGCCGCAGAGCAACTGCTACGTCAACGTGCTGCGGGACGCGATGGCCGTCGACTCACTCGATCCCTGCGGTGTCTACTTCGGCACAACCGGCGGCCAGGTGTACGCGTCGCCCGATTCCGGAGACAGCTGGGCGCCCGTCGTCCGAGACCTCCCCGGGGTGCTGTCCGTCGAGGTCCAGGCGCTGCCATGATCCGCGTCGTACTCCCGTATCACCTGCGGTCGCTCGCGCGCGTCCAGGGCGAGGTGGAGCTCCACGTCGATGGTCAGGCCACACAGCGCTCGGTCCTCGACGCGCTCGAGAGCACCTATCCGATGCTGCGCGGGACGGTCCGCGACCAGGCCACCGGACAGCGCCGAGCATTCGTGCGGTTCTTTGCCTGCGAGCAGGACCTGTCCCACGAGCCGCCGGAGGCCCCGCTGCCCGACGCGGTCGCGACGGGGGCCGAGCCATTCCTGGTCGTGGGGGCCATGGCGGGCGGATGAACGGGGGCCTCGGTCACTGACGCATGGTCCGTTGTGCCGGACGGGGCATTGCCACGAGCGACGAACCGTCGTACACACCCTTCTTCGCGGTACAGCGCAGCCCGCCCCTGGCGGAGGCAACGCGCGCTCCGGCGAGGGAGGGATGTCATGACCAGGTTCACCGAGCACGATCCCGGGACCTTCTCGTGGGCCGATCTGGGCACCACCGACCCGGCTGATGCGCAGCGGTTCTATGGCGAGCTGTTCGGCTGGGAAATGATCGACGACCCGTCGGAGGAGCACGGCACCTACACCTTCTGCTTCATCGACGACGACCCGATCGTCACGCTCCACCAGACGGGGCAGGAAGCGAGCGCCGCGACGACGCCGCGCTGGACCCCCTACGTGACCGTGGAGGATGTCGACCAGTCCGCGAAGACCGCCGCCGCGCTCGGCGGGACCGTGGTGGTCGAGCCGATCGACATGAACGACAGCGGCCGCACGGCGATGGTGCAGGACCCGACCGGGGCGGTCATCGCGCTGTGGAAAGCCCGCGAGATCATCGGGGCGCAGCGCATGTCCGAGCCGCGCACGCTGACGCGGTTCGAACTGCTCACGCCCGTGACCGACGGGGCCGCCGCCTTCTACCAGGGGCTGTTCGGGTGGACCACGAGGTCCCGGAAGAAGGGCAGGCGGCCCTACGCGCTGTTCATGGCCGGCGGGCGCTTCCGCGGCGGCATGATGGCGCCCCAGCCGGCCCTGGAAGAGCTGTCCCCCGCGTGGCTGGTCTCCTTCGAGGCCGACGACTGCGACGCCCTCGCCCGCCGTGCGGTCGGTCTGGGGGCCACCCTCACCGTCCCGCCGAGGGACATCTCCGGCGCCGGCCGGGCTGCGCTGCTCACCGACCCCCAGGGCGCCCCCTTCAGCATCATCACCTCCGCGCGGTCCTGACCCGAGCCGGCCGCTGCGGCATCGACCGCCGCGCCGCGGGGCATGGAGGCAGCATGACCTTCGTCGTCGGCCCACCGACTGCTGCGCACCTACCGGGTCGAACGCGGCGAGATCCTCGTCGCCGCTGCCCCAGGTGTGCGGATGCTGGCGCCGGCCTGCTCCTGGTACAGCCCGTCGAGCAGGTGGAATTCCTGATCGTCGACGCCGACCGGGTCGGCGCGGCCATGGATGATGACTGCGATATCCACGCCCTGGAAGTAGCTGGCGCTGATCGCGGGGTTGCGCTGCACCTGGCGGGCGCGCGCAGCCGTGGCCAGGGTCGGGACATAGAGGCGCGCCTTGACGAACAGCGCACCGATCGGCGCCACACGCGGCTCACCGCCGCTGGTCACCGTCGCCAGCGCTATCACCGGCAGGCCGTCGAGGCATCGGACCAACTGTCCCGCCGTCAGCGAATGCTCGGGCATCTGGAACGACGAGCGCAGGAACGGCCCGGCCCGATCAACGCTCGACGCGATCAGTCCCCCCAGCCACTCCAGGTCGGTTGCGGTCTCGCGCATGCTCCCCTCCCGATGACCTCTGTCTAATGGTTAGACCTATCGATCAGTGGGCGGTACTGTAGTGAGGGCCCCGCAGCGGGACGCATGCGGTGGGACGAACATCCAACGAGTTCAGGAGCCGGTAGATGGTCAGGGATGCGATCGTCGACGACAAGCTCGCGAAGAAGTTCGCCACGGAGAAGGACTCGCCGTACACCCGTTGGATCGAATCCGAGGGCCTCGACATCATCCCCGCCCACTACGTGCCGGACCTGCGCATCGTGGAGTTGAAGCCGTGGGACCGCCGCGGTGGCCTGGGGGTATTCATCAACCATGAGGCGTCGCGCACCTCGAACGACTGTTACGTCTGCGAGATCCCCTCCGGCGGCAAGCTCGCGCCGCAGCGCCAGTTGTTCGAGGAGATGATCCTCGTCCTGGACGGCCAGGGCTCGACCACAGTGTGGAACGACGCTGGTGACAGGGTCAGCTTCGAATGGCAGGCGGGTTCCTTGTTCGCAATCCCGCTCAACACCTGGCACCAGCACTTCAACGGTTCCGGGCAGCGGTCCGCGCGATTCGTGTCGTCTACGAACATGCCCCCAGTGATCAACCTTTACGACGACGTCGACTTCGTGTTCAACACGCAGCACGACTTCGAGAACCGTTTCGACGGCGACCCGGACTACTTCGCCAACAAAGGCGAGCAGAAGGGCTTGCTGCTCGACACGAACTTCGTCGCGGATGCGGTCAACCTACCGCTGATCGAGGCGAAGGAGCGCGGCGCCGGTGGCGGGCACATTCGCTTCGCAATGGCCAAAGGGTCGATGAACAGCCACATCTCCCAGTTCCCGACGGCTACCTACAAGAAGGCGCATCGGCACGGCCCCGGCGCGCACGTCATCGTCCTGTCGGGTGAGGGCTACAGCCTGATGTGGCTGGAGGGCGAGGAGCCCAAGCGCTACCAGTGGGGCCCCGGTTCACTGATCGTTCCCCCGAACATGTGCTTCCACCAGCACTTCAACAGCGGCACGGAGCCTGCTCGGTATCTGGCCTTCAAGCACGAGGTGGTGTCGATCCGCAACGGCCAGGGCGTGCCGAAGGCCTGGATCAGCCAGCGAATCGGCGGTGACCAGATTGACTACGCCGACGAGTCCCCGTTGATCCGCACCGCCTTCGCCGAGGCCCTGGCTGAGCACGGCCTCGAGCCGACGATGGATCAGTTCTACGAGGCCGAGCTCGCGGACCTGCCCCCGAAGTCGAACGAGGCTGTCGTCCAGCCCGCCTGACCGGCGTCACGGAGTCACCAGATGACGCCACGGGAGCAAGGTGCGGCGCGCGTGCGCGAGACGGCCGGCGCGTCCGTGTTCTCCGATCACGTTCCCGACCACGATCACGCGCACGATCACGAGCCCCTCAGCCCGATCGAGGAGAACCCGATCTGGCAGCAGGACAATGTGACGCTGCACAGCGTGGGGATGGACATCGGCTCGTCCGGCACCCAGGTGATCTTCTCCAGGCTCCATCTGCGCCGGATCGGTGAGGATCTGACCAGCCGGTACATCGTCATCCGGCGCGAGACGCTCTACCAGTCGCCGGTGAGCCTGACGCCCTACGAGAGCGAGGAGCGGATCGACACCTCGGGGCTCGGCGCCATCATCGACCAGGCCTACGATGCGGCGCGCCAGGACCCCGATGGGATCGACACCGGCGTGGTGATCCTGACCGGCGAGGCCCTGCGCCGCCGCAACGCCGAGCGCATCGCAACCCTCCTCGCAGACCGGGGAGGCGAACTGGTCTGCGCGACGGCAGGGCACAACATGGAAGCGATGCTTGCGGCGTACGGGTCCGGCGCCGCCCGGGCGTCCTATGAGTCCGGGAAACGCATCCTCAACGTGGACATCGGTGGAGGAACGACGAAATTGGGGATCGTCGAGCGCGGTCGCGTCGCTGCGACGGCTGCGGTGCACATCGGCGGGCGCCTGCAGGTCGTCGACGACAACCAGCGCATCACGCGGCTGGATCCAGCGGGACGCCGGCACGCCGCTCGGGCGGGCTTTGCCTGGTCGCTGGGTGATGTGGTGTCCCCCGGCGACCTTGATGCGGTCGCGGAGGGCATGGCGGATGCGCTCGTGGCGGCGATCACGGCGCGGCCGCTGCCTGTGGACATCGCCGGGCTGTACCTGACCAATCCCATCGAATTCCGCGAGATCGACGCGGTGATGTTCTCCGGCGGAGTGGCGGAGTACGTCTACGATCGCGAGTCGCGTCAGTTCGGCGACATGGGTCCGAGGCTCGGGGCCGCGCTCCGGCGGCGCATCGAGTCGGGCGCCCTGCCGTTGCGCATGCTCCCCGCGGGTGAGTGCATCCGGGCCACGGCCCTGGGGGCATCTGAGTACAGCGTGCAGTTGAGCGGCAACACCAGTTGCATCTCCGATCCGGACGCGCTGTTGCCGCGCAGGAATCTGCAGGTCGTGCGCCCCGACTACGAACTGAACGCGGTGATCGAGCCGGGGGTGATCGCTGCAGCCATCCGTGAGCGCTTTACCGCCTTCGACGTGGACGACTCCGTCAATGACGTGGCTGTGGCCATGCGGTGGGACGGCACTCCCGCGTACGAGCGACTCGTGGCCTTCGCCCGGGGAATCAAGGAGGCGATGGTCGCCCGCATCGCCCGCCGGCAGCCCATCTACATCATGCTCGACGGGGACGTCGCCCTGACGCTGGGATCCATCCTCCGCGAGGAGTTGGGCGTGGACGCGCCGCTGCTCGTTATCGACGGCTTGCGCCTATGGGACTTCGACTACATCGATGTCGGACGCATCCGGCTGCCCTCCAACACGGTCCCTGTGACCATCAAGTCGCTGGTCTTCAACGAGGACCCGCGCGCATCAGGCATATAGGTTACGGCAAGCTTCCGAAAGAAAGAGGTCGTGGCGGAGCGGCTCACAGCAGGTGCATTGACGACACTGCTGCTCCTCATCGTCGGCGGAATGACGGTGCGCGGCTGACCATGGGCGGCGCCGCTACTCGTTGCTGAGATGTAACGGAAGGAAGAACTCTTCGATCGGCGCAGGCGTGTCGAGGAACCGCTGATCGACGAGGTGACCGATGAACGCCTCGAGCGCCTTGCGGTTCTCCTCGAGCCCGTAGGGCCACGGGTCCCCGTCGAACAGGTCGTCGATCTCCTCGAGGTCCGCGTGCAGCCACGGCAGGGTGTAGCGACTCGAACCGGAGAACCGCATCTGCTCCAGACACCAGCGTTTCGACTCACGAAACGCCTTGAACATCGACTCTGCGAGCCATGGGTGAGCTTCGATCACCTCTTCGCGGAAGACGATGGTGTGCATCATGGGGAAGATCTTTGTGCGACTCCAGAAGTCCCGCTCGACGCTTCGGTAATCAGGGAAGAGTCGGTCGACATCCGCCGAGGTCGCGTAGGACCTCGGCCTTCTCGCGCCGAGGTAGGCATCGATCTCTCCCGCCGCGAGCAGTTCGTCCAGGCAGATGCGGTCACCGATGAACTCGATGTCGAGTTCGCCCGCGGGGCGGAGATCCAACTCGTCCGGCGGGCGGGAAGCGTTGACGCCGCCTTCCCGCCACCGGATCGTCGTGAGATCGACGCCGTACTCCGAGGCGAGAATGCCTCGGATCCAGACACCAGCGGTCTGGTGATACTCCTGGACGCCGACGCGCTTTCCGGCCAGATCCTTCGGCGCCTCGATGCCGGACCGGCGGTTCACGAAGATGTAGCCGTGGCGGAACATCCGGGACGGGAACACGGGCAGCGCGACGAACGGGAAGTCACCACGAGCGCGCAGTTGGATGTACAGCGACAGTGACATCTCGGACAGGTCGAACGACCGCTTCTTGATCATCCGGGCGAACAGTTCGGGGGGCGACTGCACCGGAACGTAGGTCAGGTCGACGCCCTCAGGCTGCACCAGGCGGGCACGGAGGGCCTCCATGCGGTCATAGGGGCCACACGCGAGGGTTATCGGGATGCTGCCCATGAGCGCTCCTGACCTGTGCCGACCTATGGGCTAACCTTAAGGCCATTCTTGCCTGCTTCAAGCACGCATCGTCACGAGGGAGAGAAAGGGACGTCGGGATGAGCGCCAGGAGATGGCGGCCCATGCTCGCATCACTGCTGGGTCTGGCCCTGCTCGCGGCCGCCTGTGGAGGCGGTGCTGACGACGATGCGGCAGCGACGTCGGAACCGGCGGACGCGGCGGCGACCGAGGAGGAGGAGGCGGCGACCGAGGCGGACGCGGCGGCGACCGAGGAGGAGGAGCTCGATCAGGCTGAGGCGCCGAACCCGCTCGAAGGTGAGCTCATCAGCCTTGTGGTCGGCGTGGGGCCGGGGGGCGGCTATGACCAGTACGCCAGGATAATCGCTCCGTTCCTCGCCGAGGAACTCGATGCCGACGTGGTCGTCGAGAACATCCCCGGAGCCGGCGGCCTGGTGGCGCTGAACGGCCTTCTGGCCGATCCACCCGATGGCACGCACCTGATGCTGATCAACGGCTCCGGCATCGGCGGGTCGGCGCTCGCCGGCGCGGAGGGTGTCGAGTTCGAACTGGAGGAACTCGCGTACGTCGCGCGTGTCTACGCGGGGGCCAAGGTCGTCGCCACCGGTGCGAGCAGCGGGTACGAGTCGTTCCAGGACCTGATCGACACCGACGAGACGTTCAGCTTCGGATCGAGTGGGCCGGGCGCCTCCACGTACGTCGAGCCGACGGTGCTGATGGAGATGCTTGGCCTCAACGCCACCATCATCACCGGCTTCGAAGGTTCCGCGGACATCAACGCCTTCATGATCGCCGGCGATGTCGACGGGATTCTCGTGGACATCGACAGCCAGTTGGCCCTGTTCGACTCCGGGGACACCATGCCCCTCCTACTTCTCGCTGAGGAGCGGGACGACGATATCCCTGACACGCCCACGCTGATGGAACTCGATCTCGACGAGGAGCAGGAGGTCATCGCTTCCGCGCTGTTGGCGCTTCTCGACCTCGGCCGCACCGTCGTCGCGCACCCGGACACCCCTGAGGATGTCCTGGAAGCGCTCCGCGGAGCGTTCGACAACATCCTGGCCAGCCCGGGTCTACAGGAGGCCTCCGAAGAGCAGAATCGCCCGCTCGAGCCACTCACGGGCGCTGAGGTGGAAGGCGTGGTCAGCACCATCCTGGATGCGCCACCCGAGTTCCTCCAGATGCTCGAACAGGGCTACTAGTCCGTAGGGCGACCGTGGGGACGCGCCGGTCCCAAAGGGGGATCCCATGACCGTGGCCGACGCCATGGTGCGATCACTTCAGCGGCTCGGAGTCCGGCACATCTTCGGTCTGCCGGGCAGCACCGAAGGCCCGCTGCTGCACGCGCTCGCTGACGTGGACAGCCCCGCCTACGTCCTCGGGCTGCACGAGAACATCGCGGCCGCCATGGCCGATGGCTACGCGCGGGCGTCGGGTGATATGAGCGTGGTCTCGCTGCACACGTCCGTGGGAACGGGCAACGCCGTCAGCCAGATCATGAACGCCTTCGTCGACCGCAGTCCGGTCGTGGCGCTGATCGGTCACAAGGACGCACGACTCGCGAACCGCGACGGCTTCTGCACGGTCGAGGACCTTTCGGGGATGCTGCGCCCATTCACCAAGTGGAGCCGTGAGGTCGCGGACGCGAACCTGGCTGTCGAAGACCTGGAACGAGCCGCGCTCATCGCCACCACCCGCCCGCGTGGGCCCGTCGCGCTCGTGATCACTGAGGACAAGGCGCGTGCGCGCTTCGACAGGGCAGGCGATGGGCAGCCAGCGCCCGGACCGGCCACCGTCGGCGGGTACCGGCCTGACTGCGAAGGCCTGGAGGCCGCGGCCCGCGCGCTCGCGTCCGCTCAGCGACCTCTGCTCATCGCCGGCGACGGAGTCGCCTGGACAGGGGCGTCACGCATCCTCGAGGCGGTCGCGGAGACGTTCGGGTGCCCCATCCTGCAGGAGCCTCGCCGCTCCGCTTCCCGTATGAACTGCTCCACGGAGCATCCGAACTTCTGCGGCGAGTACAGCCCCGACCACCCAGCGGCCCGGGACGCCGACGTCATCCTCGCCGTCGGCGCCCGCATCTTCGTGGAGTTCGAGCCGGTCGCCGCCAGCGAACTGCCGGCCGGTGCGTACTTCATCCACATCCACGAGGATCCCGCCGAGCTCGGCAAGCGCTACACGCCCGACCTCGGCCTGATTGGAACCGCGAGCGATGCGCTGGCCGATCTGCGGGCGCTGGCGGAGGAGATGGGCCATCGCCCGCGCAAGACCGACGACCGGCTCATGTCGCTGCGTCGTGGTTTCAAGCGCCGGATCGAGGACTCTCGCGCAACGTCACCCGATGAGCATTTCGGGGTCGCGGCGGTCAGCCGGATCCTCGATGACGAACTGCCGTCGGACGTCATGGTGTTCGATGAGGGCGTCCGGTCCTCGCGGGTCCTGTTGCAGCACCTCTCGCTACCCGGTGGGCGGTCGTACCATCGGAGCACGGGCGGAGCCATCGGCTGGGGCCTACCGGCTGCGATCGGCGCGCAGATCGCCTGCCCTGATCGTCGCGTGGTGCTGTTCGTCGGCGACGGCAGCGCACTGCTCACGATTCAGGCCCTGTGGACCGCCGCTCGCTATGAGGTGCCGGTCACCGTGCTCATCGCGAACAACCGTGGGTACCAGGCGGTCCAGGCGGCGGTGGAGAAACAGCAGGGCCAGGGTGCTCGTGCAGTCGCGGTCGGAGCGGTGATCGACCAACCGGCGCCCAGCTTCGTGCGGCTCGCGGAGGGCTTCGGGGTGAGCGCCGTCTCGGTCGGAAGGCACGAAGAGCTGCGGCTGGCGATCAAGGAGGCGGGGAACACCCCGGGGCCGTCGGTCATCGAACTCGCCCTCTCGGGACGGGAACACGTTGGGGCCACTAGCTCCTGAGGGCCGCGCCCATGGTCTCGCGCGGGTCGAGCAGCGAGATCCGGTACTCCTCGCCCATGTCCGGGTCGAACACCAGCCCCCAGCTGCGCTCGAAGTCCGGACCGCCAGCGCTGCGAGCAGCACCAGCCAGCGTGCGCTCATGGTGTCCCTACTCGGTTGGCATCGGTTGAGGTCTTCTGGAGAAACGTGGTCCACCGGCTCAGGTGCGGTGCCGTTGCAGCAGCAGCGAGGCGAGCACCAGCAGCATCGAGGCGACGAGCATCACGGTGGACACCGCGTTGATCAGCGGCGTGACGCTGCGCCGCACCAGCCCGAACACGTACACCGGCAGCGTGGTCGAGCCCGGCCCCGCCACGAAGCTCGTGATGACCACGTCGTCCAGCGACAGGGTCAGGGCGAGCAGCCCCCCGGCGAGCACTCCGGGCATGATCAGCGGCAGGGTGATGCGCCGGAAGGTCTGCCAGCGGTCGGCGTAGAGGTCAGCCGCCGCCTCCTCCAGCAGGTGGTCCATCGCG
This sequence comes from Nitriliruptorales bacterium, assembly GCA_009379795.1. Lineage (GTDB taxonomy): Bacteria > Actinomycetota > Nitriliruptoria > Euzebyales > Egibacteraceae > WHTC01. The sequence continues at coordinate 15,971 of WHTC01000047.1, forward strand.
GCCAGGCGGGCCTGTACCACGATGGCCACGCACGAGATGCTAAAGGTGACGTGGCTGAGGGTGATGGTCGTGATGCCGAACCCGAAGCGCGCGCCCGTGATCGCTTGCACCAGTTCGAACGCCTGGACGAAAAGCAGCAGCAGCATCACGGCCATCGTCACGTCCGGGATGATGACCGGCAGGTAGAGCAGCCCGTCGAACGCCTGGCGCCAGCGGAAGCGGAAGCGCTCGATCGCCAGCGCGGCGGCGGTGCCGAGCACGGTGGCGATCAGCGTCGAGAACAGCGCGACGACGAGCGAGTTCCGCACGGCGCCGATGATCGGGCGGTTGCCGACCATGTCGGAGTACCAGCGCAGCGACGCGCCCGTCCACGCGTCCACAACGCGGTTGTCGTTGAACGACAGCACGATCAGCAGCACGATCGGCACGTAGAAGAAGGCGTAGACCAGCCACGAGTGCAGTCCCAGCAGGCGCTGGGCAAGGCCGCGCGGCGGGGCACCGGCGGTACTGCTCACAGCGTCCGCCCTCCCACCCGGAAGTAGATGATGACCGCGGCGAGCATCACGGTCATCACCACGAACGACAGCGACGAGCCGAATGGCCAGTCCCTGGCGGACAGGAACTGGCGCACCACATAGCTGCCGAGCATGGTGGTCTTGGAGCCGCCGAGCAGCTCGGGCGTGACGTAGGCGCCGAGGCTCGGCGCGAACACCAGGATCGACCCGGCCACGATCCCGGGCCTGCTCAGCGGCAGCGTGACCCGTCGGAACGCCTCCCAGCCCGAGGCGTAGAGGTCACGGGCGGCCTCGATCAGGCCGAAGTCGACGCGCTCGATCGCGGCGTACAGGGGGAGGATCATGAACGGCAGGAAGCCGTAGACCAGGCCGAGCAGCACGGCCGCGGGCGTGAACAGTAACCGGGTCTCGCCGAGGCCGAGCGCCTCGGTCAGCTGAGACACCGGCCCGCCCGATCCGAGCAGCACCCGCCACACGTACGTGCGTACCAACAGGTTGGACCAGAACGGGATCATCACCAGCACCAGCAGCGCGTTGCGCACGGCCGCAGTGCGGGTGGCGATGTGGTAGGCGAACGGGTAGCCGACCAGCAGGCAGATCGCCGTGGTCACCAGGGCCAGCCACAGCGACCGCCAGGCGATCTCGAGCACCAGCGAGTCCGCCAGCCGCGCGTAGGAGTCAAGGCTCCACTCCCCCAGGACGGCCCGGCCGGTCGAGCTGCGGGTGGCGAACGAGTAGACGAGCACGATCCCGAGCGGGATCGCAAAGAACAGCACGAGATAGAGCACGCCCGGCAGGGCCAGCAACGCTCCCCGGCGGGAGGCGCGGCGCTCGGCGGCCCGCTCAAGCTCGGGGGTGACCGGGGACTCGATGTCCGGCGGGCCGCTCGGCGCGGAGGGGCTGGCGACCTCGCTGGCCATCTAGTCGTCCAGCGGCGTGCAGGACTCGGGCGCGAACTCGACGCAGACCTCGTCGCCGGCGGCGAACGTCGGCACGCCGGGAGCGTTCTCGTGCCGCACCCGGAGCTTGACCTCGCCCAGTTCGACCTCGTAGGAAAGCGTGCTGCCCATGTAGACCCGCCGCTGGACCCAACCGATCAGCGCGTTGACCGCGCGGCAGGGCCCTTCGTGATCGGCGGGAGCCAGCCGCACCTTCTCGGGGCGCAGGGTGAGGGTGACCTCGGAGCCCGGTGGGGCTTGCGCGTCGGCGTAGATGCGCTGGCCGTCGATCAGGGAGACCTCGCCGGGGCGGTTGACCACGGCCGGCAGCAGGTTGGTCTGGCCGATGAAGTCGGCGACCATCCTGGTGCGCGGGTACTCGTAGA
>WHTC01000436.1 GCA_009379795.1 Nitriliruptorales bacterium
GGCCTCTGCTGATCCCGGAGGGCGCTGAGGGTGACCGCAGAACGGTTTGTGCTGCTGGGTCTGGCCCGGGCCCGGTCCGAATGGTTCCGGCAGGTGGCGCAGTGGGCCACCAGCGCGGCCTTGCCCGCGGATTTCGTGAAGTGCGTGTCGGCCGAGGAAGTCCGGAGGCGGCTCGGCTCGGGCCGGCCGTTCTCCGCGACGCTGCTGGACGGCGCTCTGCCCGCGGTCGACCGGGACCTGCTCGCGGCCGTGCACGATGCGGGCTGTGTGCCGCTGGTGATGGATGATGGTACTGGCCGGCAGGACTGGCTGGGCCTGGGAGCGGCGGCGGTGCTGCCGCCGGCCCTGCGCCGCGAGGACCTGCTGGACGTCCTGGTCACGCACTGCTCGATGGTCGGCGGCAGCGAGATCGCCCCGCCTGGCGGCGCCAGCCTGCCCCTGTCCGTGGTCTGGGAGGGCAGCGCCGTGGCGGTCTGCGGCGCTGGCGGGGCCGGAAGCTCGACCGTGGCCATCGCTCTGGCCCAGGGTCTGGCCGCCGAGGGCACCGCCGGCCAGGTGCTGCTCGCTGACCTGTGCCGGCGCGCCGAGCAGGCGATGCTGCACGACGCGCGGGAACTGTTCCCCGGCCTCCAGGAACTCGTGGAGGGGCACCGCAAGGGGCCGGTAGAGCCCAGCGAGGTGCTGCGCACCACCTTCCATGTCTACGAGCGCGGCTACGACCTGCTGCTCGGCCTGCGCCGTCCCCGATTCTGGTCGGCTCTGCGGCCCCGGTCGCTGGAGACCGCGTTCCGCTCGCTGCGCGCCGCCTTCGGCGTCGTGGTCTGCGACATCGACGCCGACTTCGAGGGCGAGGACGACTGCGGCTCGGCCGATGTCGAAGAACGCAACCTGGCCAGCCGCCTCGCCGCCCAGCAGGCCGACGCCGTCCTGGTGGTTGGCACCGCCGGGCTGAAGGGACTCCATACCCTCACCGGGCTGCTGGCCGACCTGCTCGCGCTGGGCGTCGCGCCCGAGCGCATCGTCCCGGTCCTGAACCAGGCGCCACGCCAACCGCACCTGCGCGCCGGGCTGTCGTCCACGTTCGCACAATTGATTGGCTCGCTCAGCGGAGGCGGGCGGTTGCCGAGCCCAGTGTTCCTGCCCCGCAGGAACGTGGAAGAGGCGCTGCGTGACGGCGTGCCACTGCCAGCCCCGCTGCCCGCCCTGATCGTCGGGGCCTATCACGCGGCGCTGCGCCGCAGCGGCGAGCTTGAGAAGGAATTGCTGCCCGTCGGACCGCCGGTGACGCCCGGCAGCCTCGGCGCCTGGAGCCTGCAGGAGGAGGCGGGCGGCTGATGAGCGTCGATCACGTCCCCGCAGCCTCCCCGCTGGAAGAGATCGAGCGCACCGTCCAGGCCCGCGCGAAGAACCTGGCGGTGGAGGCCGATCAGGGCGAGGGCCGCGCCGGCCTCCGGGCGCTGATCGACCAGGAGGTGACTCGCTGGTCAGAGGACTACAAGCGCGGCATGCGCCCGTTCGACCTCGCCGATCCCGGCTCGGTCGCCGAGCGCGCCTTCCGCAACCTCGCCGGCTACGGCCCGCTGGAGCCGCTGCTGGCCGACGACGACGTCTGGGAGATCATGATCAACGCTCCCGA
>WHTC01000269.1 GCA_009379795.1 Nitriliruptorales bacterium
CCAGCGCGGATGCGCCGCTGGTCGGGGTGCGCTCGGCCAGCGCCAACACGACCGGCCACACCGGGGCGCTGCCATGAACAGTGGTAGCAGCGGGGTTGTAGGTGTCGTCGTAGTCGTCGACATGCGACGCAAACCCGTTGATCAGGGCGGCGAACGGTAGCGACACGCGGCGCCCGCGACCCAACACGGTCGCCTGGCCGTCGGCCGCGCCGACCTCGTCGATCATGTCGAGCAGGATCTGAACGCCTGGATCGGTCGCGCCGTGCAGGGTCACCCCCAGCCAGTCGATCAGGCAGCGCTTGGCTTGGTGGACCACATCGTCAGGCACCCGGGACAGGTCCAAGTCGGCGACGAACGCAGAAAGCTCGGCGGTAGCGCTCATCGGCCAGCCTTCGGTTGCAGAGAACGGGAGAACGGCTGCATTCAGGTGAACAGCGCGCTTGGCTTTGGAGGGCGGGGGTGCCGCTTGAGCGCTCCCCGCCCTCCGCCGGACCGACGGTTACTCGACCAGCATGTCGAGCCGACCCAATAGCTCGACATGCTGCTCCTCTTGGGTCTGGAGGTACTCCGTGAACTCATCGGCGGGCCTGAAGGCGGCCGTCGCGGCACTCCGCTCGATGAAGTCGTCCCAGGTAGGCGATTCGACCAGCTGCTGGAAGATGTCGGTGTAGTGCTGCACCGCCCCCTCCGACATCTCGGGGGGTCCGACGAATCCACGGGTCTGCACCGGGTAGGTGAAGTCGTAGCCTATTTCGTTGGTCGTCGGAACGTCGGGGAACAGGTCCACAGGCTCGTCGCCGATCACCGCGATTGGGCGCATCTCGCCCGCCTCGACGTTCTCCGACAGGTCCAGCGGCTCGGTCATGAACAGGTCGGCGTCGCCGCGCAGCAGCGCCGTCTTGCGGTCGCCACCACTGGCGAAGGACAGGAACTGCCATTCGGCGCCAACCTCGTCCTGGATCAGCTCGCCGGCGAGCGCGTCGGTCGCGGTCAGGGAGCCGCCGACCTGGATGAGTTCGCCCGGCGCGGCCAGCGCCGCGTCGACGAAGTCCTCCATGGTCTCGTGCGGGGAGTCTGTGACCACCGCCGCCATCATGTTGTCGTCGATCACGCTCACGATCGGCGTGAGGTCGAGGGTGCCGACGTCGACGCCCTCGGTCGTGAGCTCGTTCACCAGCCACACGTTGGTCGAGGATGCGATGAGGTCGTCGCGGCCCGCCTGTTCTCGCATGTAGTTCACCGCGACCGCGCTTCCGCCACCCTCACGGTTCTCCACCGTCCAGGCGCCGGGCGAGATCAGCTCCTCCTGCTCGAGCATGGCGACGATCTCGCGCGCCAGGATGTCGCCACCCCCGCCGGGTCCGGTGTGGACCACGACGGTAACCTGGTCCGGCGGCTCGAACGCCTCCTCCTCCTCCTCCGCCTCCTCCTGTTCCTCCTGCTCTGCGCCGCCCGGTTCTCCGTCGCCGCCCTCCGCCGCGGGTTCTCCGCCGCCACAGGCGGCGGCCAACAGCCCGAGCGCCAGCAGCAAGACGGCCAGGCTTCGATTGAGTGATTTCACGTCCATGACACTCCTCCAAACATCAGACACCGTCGGTCACCCTACGGAATCGCGTCGTCCAGCCCCCTCTAGATGTCCTCCTCGAGCACCTTTCGTCGAACTTGGTTCACTTGGCCGAACAACGTCGAGATCAGCAGGAGCGCGGCCAGGATCAGCAGCACCAGGCTGATCGGCCGCTGGAGGAAGATGAGGGGGCTTCCCAGGGAGATGACCAGTGACTGCACCAGGGCCCGCTCCGCGAGCCCTCCCAGGACGAAGGTCAGCAGCAGGGGCGCCGCCGGCACGTCTACCTTGCGCATGATGTAGCCCAGGACAGAGAAGAACAGCAGCAGGTTCAGATCGTAGAAACTCTGGCTGAGGGCGTACACGCCGATCATCGAGATCACCAGGATCCCGGGATACAGGTACACGTACGGGATGCGCAGGATGCTGGCGAACACCGGCACCAGCGGCAGGTTCAACACGATGCACATGACGTTGCCGATGTACATGCTCGCGATGATCGCCCACACCAGGTCGGGCTGTTCGCTGAACAGCTGCGGTCCCGGCTGTAGCCCGTAGATGATCAGTGCGGCCAGCATCACGGCGGTCGCTGACGAACCAGGGATGCCCAGGGTCAACAACGGCACCATGGCCCCACCGGTCTCGGAGTTGTTGGCGCCCTCGGGCGCGGCCACACCCTCCATTGCGCCGTGGCCAATCTTCTCCGGATGCCGGGAGATCTTCTTCTGCACGCCGTAGGAGATGAACGAAGCCACCGTTGAGCCGGCCCCCGGCAACGCACCGATGAGAAACCCGATGACCGAGCTTTGCGCCATGGCCGACTGGGAGTCCCTGATGTCCTGGACGGTCGGGAGGAGCTCCCGAAGCTTCTTGGGTACCTCGAAGGGCGTCGAGCCCTCCGGCGTCTCAAGGTTGGCCAGGACTTCTGCGATGGCGAAGACGCCGATCGCCACGATCACAAAGTCGATTCCGTCGAGCAGCTCGATCTGACCGAACGTGAACCGCTGCTGACCGGAGATGATGTCGGAGCCCACCATCGCCAGGAACAGGCCGAGCGCGGCCGACAGCATGCCTTTGAGTACCGACGTCCCCGCCAGCAAGACGACGGTCGTCAGCCCGAAGACCAGCAGTCCGAAGAACTCCGGAGGCCCGAAGCTGACCGCAAAGTCAGCGATCAGCGGAGCAAGGAACGTGAGGCCGATCACGCCGACGGTTCCCGCGATGAACGAGGAGATGGCCGCGATGCCCAGGGCCGCCCCGGCCCGGCCCTGTTTAGCGAGCGCGTAGCCGTCCAGTGTGGTCATGATCGACGCCGACTCGCCTGGGATATTCATGAGGATCGCGGTGGTCGACCCACCGTACTTCGCGCCGTAGTACAAGCCCGCAAAGGCGATCAGCGCACTCGCCGGAGCGACCCCGAAGGTGATGGGCAGCAGGATCGCAAGAGTGGCCGAGGGCCCAAGGCCCGGCAGCACCCCGACGACCGTGCCAAGCGAGACGCCGATCAACGCCCACAGCAGATTCTCGGGTGTGAGCGCTGCTGCGAAGCCACCAGCAAGACTGGTGAGGGCTTCCAAGAAAGACTCCTCCGCTCCTGCCGGGGTTAGAACGACAAGAGACCTTCAGGGAGCCGAAGGCCCAGAAGTCGTTCAAAGACGATCCAGAACACGGGCGGGAGCGCCAGGATCACGGCGGCCGAGGCGACCGTGAACTTGCGCTCCACACCTAAGAGGATGCCGGCGAGCATCAGCGCGCTGGCGAGGATGAACCCGAGCGGCTCGAGCAGCACGACACCGAACGCGAGCAGACCGAACGCCGCCGCCACCTTGGATAAGCCTCCCCGGCCGGGGCTGGGGAGCGCGTCGGTGCTCGGCCGGACAAGTTGCTTTACGGCCAACGCGCCGCCGAGCACGATGAGGGTGATGGCGGTGGCGACTGGCAGCATTCCGGGTCCGGGTCGCCCCTCGCCGCTGATCGGCAGATCCCGGCCAGTCCACAGGACGAAGATCCCGAGCAGGACGAAGAAGATACCTGTACCGAAGTCGGCCCACCGCATTTGGAGCCCTTTCGCACTGACTGGGAGCGTGTGAGTTGAC
>WHTC01000400.1 GCA_009379795.1 Nitriliruptorales bacterium
CTAGTAGGGGAAGAACCACAGGCCGAGGAAGATGAATGGGAACGCCACCAGCATCAGGCCCAGCGTGTAGCCGATGATGTCACGCGCCCGCAGGCCCATGATCCCGAGCAGTGGGATAGCCCAGAACGGCTGCAGCATGTTGGTCCACATGTCGCCGACGCCGTAGGCCAGGATGGCCTTGCCGATCGGCACGTCGAGGTCGAGCGCGGTCCGGCTGATCACCTCGCCTACCACGGCCCACTCCCCGCCGCCCGAAGGCACGAAGATGTTGATGAAGCCGCCGGTGAGCCACGCCACAACCGGGAAGCTCTGAGGGGTGGAGATGGCCAGCAACCCACCGGCCATGATCGTCGCCAGACCCGAAGCGCCGATCATGCCCGCGATCCCGCCGTAGAACGGGAACTGCAGGATGATGCCGGCTGCGCCCGAGACAGCCTCCTGGATCGCCCGGATGTAGCGGATCGGCGTGCCGTGCAGCGCCAGGCCCAGGGACAGGAACGCGAAGTTGAAGATGTCCAGATTGAGGTCGAAGCCGCGAGTCGCGAACCAGTACACGACGTAGACGAGCCCCGGCACCCAGATCAGCGCCGCCGCGATGCGGCTGTTCTCCAGCCGATCGGCGGGCGTGGCTGCCACCTCCTCGACGTCCTGGGCTTCCTCGACCGCCGTCCGGGTCGCCGGCCCGGCGGCCGGCTGCGTCGCGTCGCCGGAGTTGCCCGGCGTTCCCCGTGAAGGCGAGCCGCCCCCATCACCGCCGCCGTCGCCGGCGTCCAGCTTGTCCGGGGCGTAGACCTGAAGCCCCACCGACTCGTCGTCTCTCGGGGTCATCGCCCACATGGTGATGGGCACAACGAAGAGCACGAGCATGCCGCCGAGCAGCAGGGCGTAGGGTGTGAACGCGGTCTCGGTGATCGGGACGATGCCGATCAGGTCCTCAAGAAGGTGACCCTCGGTCGCGGACAGCAGCCCGGCCGAGGTGGACGGGCCCACGTGCCAGACCATCTGCCCCGAATAGGCCGCCGCCCCGAGCAGTGGATAGTGGACCTTGACCCCCCGCTTGGCCGCCTCACGTGCCAGTGTCAGGGCGAAGATCGCCGCGACGATCAGGCCCAGTCCCCAGTGGAACCAGGTGAACAGGGTCGACACGAGCGCCGTGATGAACACCGCCGAACGGCCCGTGTTGGGAACGCGCGCGAGCCATCTGATGCCGTCTCGCAGGCCGGGTGCGGTGGCCAGCGCAAAGCCGGTCAGCAGAATGAGCACCATCTGCATGGCGAACTCGAGCAGGCTCCAGAAGCCCTCGTACCAGTGGATGATCATGTCCAGCGGCCCGCTGTCGGTCAGGACGACGCCGAGGAAGAACACGAGCACCGACAGCATCAACGCGAACAGCATCGGATCGGGCATGTACCGGGCCGAGACCGCTGACAGCCCCCGACCCATCGATTGGAACAACCTCACACGCGACTCCTTTCACTGGCCGTTCACCGGCCGTCACTGGCCGCCCGTCGTGCTCGCCGTTGTCAGTTGTCCGCACGGTCGAGGCGATCAGTATCACCCCTGGATGATCGGTCCTCGCCCCAACAGCGGAGCGGTCCGCCGATCGGCGGACCGCTCCGTGCTGCCAGGCAGGTAGAGCTAGGCGCTTACCCGGCCCGCTGGCGGCGAAGGTTCGCGACCGCGACCGTCAGGCCGCCGAGGATGAGCAGCGCCAGCGCGACGCCGGCGATACCCGCACCGGAGATCCCGGTCGCCGCGAGCTGGGCAGCGGGCGGGGTCGGCTGGTCGACGACCGGGGCGACGGTCGGCTCCTCAGTCGGCTTCTCCGAGGGCTCCTC
>WHTC01000098.1 GCA_009379795.1 Nitriliruptorales bacterium
CCGCAGCGTCGCCCATGTCGCCACCGGGGAGGCCAAGGCGGGGGAGCAGGGCATCCTCCACGCCGCCGCAGCTCGGGGCTGGCCGGTCGTGACCCATCCCACCGACGTGCTGGCCACCGTCGACGTGCCGAACCCCTCCCGGATCGTGCACGCCGCCGTCGGCACTCCGAGCGTCGCCGAGGCCGCCGCCCTCGTCGACGGTGGCGACCTGCTGGTGCCCAAGCGCACTCTTTCCGGTAGCCGTCCGTCCATGGCCACGGTGGCAGTGGCCCGCCGCCCGGTGCGCGGCCGCCTCGCCCTGGTCAGCACCGGTCCGGGCGACGATCGCCTGCTCCCCGACCTGGCCCGGTCCACCCTGGCCTCGGCGGAAGTCGTGGTGGGACTCGACCAGTACGTGGACCGGGTGCGCGGCTTCCTGCGTCCCGGGACCGAGATCCTGCCCAGCCGGATCGGTGACGAGATCGCCCGCGCCGAGACCGCCATCGTCGCCGCTCGCGAGGGCCGCAGCGTGGCGCTGCTGTCAGGTGGGGACGTCGGGATCTACGCGATGGGCTCGCCAGCCCTGGAACGCGCGGGCGAGGACATCGACGTCGTGGTCGTCCCCGGGGTCACGGCCGCGGCGGCCGCCGCGGCGCTGCTCGGCAGCCCGCTGGGCCACGACCACTGCGCGATCTCGCTGTCAGACCTGCTGACACCCTGGCAGGTGATCCGCCGCCGCATTAAGGCGGCCGCCGAGGGCGATTTCGTCGTCAGCTTCTACAACCCGCGCAGCCGGGGTCGGCACTGGCAACTCGACGAGGCCCGGGCGCTGTTGTCGGAGCACCGTAAGCCGGAGACCCCGGTCGGGGTGGTCACCGATGCCTACCGGCCGGGGCAGCGGGTGCGCACCACCACCCTCGGCGACCTCGACCCGTCCGTGGTGGACATGCTCACGATCGTGCTGGTCGGCAACTCCCAGACCCGCATGATCGGCGGGCGCATGTGTACCCCTAGGGGGTACATGTGAGCGCCGAAGGCGTGCAGGCGCTGGGCCCAGAGATGAGCGCCGGCGTCTTCACCGTGACCTCGGCCTGCGTCGGCTGCGGCGCCTGCCTGGCCACGTGCCCGGAGGCGGCCTTGAGAGTGGTGCCACCAGCCGGCCCCGCCGACCCCGTCGGGTCGCCGCGGCCGCCGTTGGTCGTCCTGGGCGCGCGCTGCACCGGTTGCGCGGAATGCGCGGAGGTCTGCCCGGTCGAGGCATGTGTCCCGCTCGGGGGCTGGCGATGATGCGGCCGGTACACCCGATCGAGGCCGAGTCCTACCGGCGGTTGAGCGCCGCGGTCGACCTCAGCCATCTGCCACCGCTGTCGCGCGCGGTGGCCGAGCGGATCATCCACGCCAGCGGCGACACCGACTACGCCGGCGATCTCGTGCTCGACGAGGAGACGCTGGGGAGCGGCTGGGAGGCACTGCGCGCCGACCGCCCGATCGTGGTCGACGCCGAGATGGTGGCGGCGGGCGTGACCGGGGCCGAGACGATCTGCCGGGTCCGCGACAAGGCCGCGGCCGACCTGGCAGCCCGCCGCGGCACCACGCGCAGCGCCGAGGGGCTGCGTATCGCCGCAGGGGTCGCCGGACCGGGGGCGGTGTACGTGATCGGCAACGCCCCGACCGCGCTCGAGGCCCTCATCGATCTGTACCCCGAACCCGCCCTGGTGATCGGCCTGCCGGTCGGCTGGGTCGGCGCCGTCGAGGCCAAGCGGGCGCTGCGCGACTCCGGCCTGCCGGCACTGTCCAACCGCGGGCGCAAGGGCGGCTCCGCCGTGGCGGCCGCCGCCCTGAACGCCCTGCTCTCCCGGGAGGTCGCGTGACTGCCGCCGCCGGTCGCGCCGGTACCGATCCTGCCCTCCTGCTCGTCGGCCACGGCAGCCGCAGCGCTGCGGGGGTGGCCGAGTACTTCGCCCTGGCTGACCGGATCCGCGCCCTCGCCCCGAATCTGGCCGTCGGCACCGGCTTCATCGAACTGTCCCCGCCGCCGATCTCAGTCGCGGTCAGCGACCTGATCGGCGAGGGCTTCGACCACGTCGTGGTCGTACCGCTGGTGCTGTTCCACGCGGGCCACGCCAAGACCGACGTGCCCGCGTCGATCGAGTCGGCCCGCCACGACTTCCCCGGCGTGCGGTTCCGCTACGGCCGCGCCCTGGGTGTCCATCCCGACCTGCTGGCGGTCGTGGACGAGCGCCTGGACGCGACACTCGACGCCCGAGAGCGGGTGGACACCGCCGTGCTGCTCGTCGGGCGCGGGTCCTCGGACCCTGACGCCAACGCCGACCTCGCAAAGGCCGCGCGGCTCTATTGGGAGGGTCGCGACTACCCGCTGGTCGAGGCCTGCTTCGTCGGCATCACCAGCCCGCGCGTCTCCGAAGGGCTCGACCGGCTGCGGCGACTCGGCGCCAGGCGCATCGCCGTCGTCCCCTACTTCCTGTTCACCGGCGTCCTGGAGGAGCGCATCCGGGCCCAGTCCGAGGCGTTCGCCGGGGCGCACGCCGACGTCCACGTCCAGGTGACCCGCTACCTCGGACCCGACGACCGAGTTGCCCGCCTGGTGCTCGCGCGCTACGCGGAGGCGGCGGGCGGCGACGTACGCGTCAACTGCGATGCCTGTATCCACCGCGTGGCGATGCCCGGTTTTGCGGGCCGTGTCGGCGCACCTCAGGTGCTGCACCATCACCCCGACGATGCCGCCACCCACTCCTCCCCGCACTCGCAGGCCCATGGCTGAACGGCTCGTCGTGCTGGGCGGTGCGCGCTCGGGCAAGAGCGCGGTCGCCGAGGCGCTGGTCGCCGCAGCGCCGCACGTGGTCTACCTCGCCACCGGCGCGGCCGGGGATGCCGAACTGGACGAGCGCGTCGACGCTCATCGGGCCAGGCGGCCCTCTGGGTGGACTACGGTGGAGACCCGCGACCTGGTCGCCGGGATCCATCGGTCGTCTCCTGGCAGCGCGATCCTGATTGATGCCCTGGGCCCCTGGGTGGCCGACCGTATGACCGCCCACGGCCTGTGGGCCGCTCGCGGCGTCGAGGTCGCGCCGCTGGGGGAGCAGGGGCGGGCGGCGGCCGCGGCGGTGCTCGCCGAAGCGGAGGCGTTCTGGGACGTGGCTGCTGCTCACCCCGGCGGGCCGGTGGTGCTGGTCGCCGACGAGTCCGGCTTGGGCCTCACGCCCGCTGACCCGTCGTCGCGCCGCTGGCTGGATCTCGTCGGGGGGATCCTTCAGCATGTCGCCGCGCGCGCTGACCGGGTCCTGTTCACCGTGGCCGGTCGACCCCTCGACCTGCCGGCGCCCGCGGTCGGGGATCAGGAACCGACCTCCTCCGGTGCGGACCTGGCCGTGCACGGGGACCGCATGGTGCCGGCCGGGGCGCTGGATTTCGCCGTCAACGTCCACGGTGACGGGCCGCCGCCGCACGTGCGCCGGGCGCTGCGGGACGCGCTGGACGACGTCGGGCGCTATCCCGACGCCAGCGCTGCGCGGGCCGTCGCCGCCGCCCGTCACGGCCGTACGCCGGAGCAGACGCTGGTCGTGGCCGGTGCGGCGGAGGCGTTCCGGCTGCTGACCGGCGCGCTGCGGGTGCGCCGCGCCGCGATCGTTCGCCCCTGCTTCACCGAGCCGGAGTCGGCGCTGCGCGTCGCCGGGGTTCCGGTGATCCCGGTCCTGCGGGACCCTGATCGGGACTGGGCGCTGGACCCCACGGCGGTGCCCGAGGATGCCGACCTGGTCGTGCTGGGCAACCCCAATAACCCGACCGGCACGCTGGATGACCCACAACGGGTCGCCGCGCTGTGCCGGCCCGGGCGCATCACGGTGGTGGACGAGGCCTTCGCCGACTTCGTCGAGGATCCGGCGGCCAGCCTCGCCGGGCGGGACGATCTTCCGGGCCTCGTCGTGGTCCGCAGCATCACCAAGCTGTGGGCGGTACCCGGCGCCCGCGCCGGGTACCTGCTCGCGCCGCCCGGCCTGGTGCGGCGCCTGGCCGCCGCGCAGCAGCCCTGGCCGGTGAGCGGCCCCGCCCTGGCGGCCCTCGAGGTGTGCTGCGAGGACGAGGCCCACCGCCTGGAGGTCGCGCGCGAGGTGGCGGCCCAGCGAGCGCACCTCGCTGCCGCCCTGGCCCGCCTGCCCGGCGTCCGCCTCTGGCCGTCGGCGGCCAACTTCCTGCTGCTGCGCGTGCCGGACGGGCTCGCCATCGACGCGGCGCTGCGCCGGCGCGGGGTCGCGGTGCGCCCCTCGACCTTCCCCTCGCTGTCCAGCGATCACCTCCGCGTCACCGTGCGCGGCGCCGACCGCCAGCGGGTGCTGGTCGAGGCCTTGGCCGCCGCTCTCGCCGAGACCCGCCACCGGCCGGCCGCGGACCGGCCGGCGGAGCCAGCCACTGGAACGAAGGGACCACGGGAATGAGCCTGGAAGCGCGCGTTCACGAGTTGGCCGCCGAGATCACGCCCGTGGACAGTGCAGCCGCCGAGCAGGCCCGGCAGCGCCATGACCGGCTGCTCAAGCCGCCCGGGAGCCTGGGTGCGGTGGAGGCGCTCGGGGCGCGCCTGGCCGCGATCGGCGGCCGCTGCCCACCGCCGGTCCCCGCTGATCCCGCCGTCGTCGTGGCGGCCGCCGACCACGGCGTGCACGCCCGCGGGGTCACCCGGTGGCCGCAGGCGGTGACCGCGGCGATGGTCGCCTCGTTCTGCGCCGGTACCGCCGCGGTCAACGCGATCGCCGGCGCCGTGGGCGCCCGGGTCAGCGTGCTGGACGTCGGCATCGCCGCCGAAGTCGGTGACCATCCGCGGTTGGCTGATGGGTCGGTGAGGAAAAGGGGGTCACTGACCCGCGCCCCTGTGCGCGCGGGGACGGCTGATCTGTCCACCGGCCCGGCGATGACCCGGGAGGAGGCCGCGGCCGCGCTGCTGGCCGGTGCGGGCATGGCCAAGGAATTGCTGGGCGGCGGCGCCGACCTGCTCGTCCTGGGCGACATGGGGATCGCCAACACGACCTCGGCGGCGTGCCTGGTGGCCGCCTTCACGGGCCAAGGGCCCGCCGATGTCACCGGCCGCGGGGCGGGCAGCGACGACGACACGCTGGCGCGCAAGACCGCGGTCGTCGCCAAGGCGCTCGCACTGCACCGGCCCGACCCCACCGACCCGCTGGGGGTGCTGGCCGCGATGGGAGGCCTGGAGCACGCCGCCGCCGCGGGTGTGTCGCTGGCCGGGGCCGTCGAGGGCGTCCCGGTCGTGCTCGACGGGGTGAGCGCCGGCGCCGCCGCCCTGGTCGCCGTGGGTCTCGCGCCTGCCGTGCTCGGCTACCTGATCGCCGGTCACCGGTCCACCGAGCCGGGCGCGAGCGCGGCCCTGGAGCGGCTGGGCCTGGAACCGGTGCTGGATCTCGGGCTGCGGTTGGGCGAAGGGACGGGAGGGTTGCTCGCTGTCCCGGTGGTCATCGCCGCCGCGAGGGTCCTGACCGAGATGGGGACCCTGGAGGATCTTGCGACGCCCTCCGGGACCACGACCGACTTCGCCTGATCCATGCGCGCCGCGCTGCGATTCCTGACGATCCTGCCCCTCCCGGGACGCCACCGGCCTCCCGACGCGCGGGCCCTGCTCGCCTTCCCGGTCGTCGGACTCCTCGTCGGGCTGGCCTGGGCGGCCACCGCCTCGACCGATCGGCTGTTCACCAACGCCGGCGTCGCGGCGGCGCTGGTGCTGCTGGTCGACGCGGTGCTGACGGGCGCGCTGCATCTGGACGCCCTGGCCGACGTCAGCGACGGGGTCGCCAGCCGCCGCCGGCGCGAGGAAGCCGTGCCGATCATGCGGGACAGCGCGGTCGGGGCGGTCGGGGCGCTGGCCGTCGTGCTCGTCACGCTGCTGCGCCACGCCGCGCTGATCGGCCTGGTCAGCTTCCTGCCGCTGCTGATGGTGGCGCCGGTGGTGGGCCGGGTCGCGATGGTGCTGGTCATGGCGATCGTGCCGCCACGCGCTGACGGCTCGCTCGCGGCGGCGCTGGTCCGCCCGACCGGTGGTGTCGTGGTCGGCGTAAGCCTGTTGGGCGCGTTGCTCATCGCGCTGGCCGACCCCCGTGGACTGTTCACCCTGCTCCTCGGGTTGGTCTGGGTGGTGGCCTTCGCGGCCTGGTGGCGGCGCCGCTTCGGCGCGCTGACCGGGGATGCCGTGGGTTCCTGCGGCCTGATCGCGGAGACCCTCGCGCTGGTTGCCCTGGGAGCCCTCCGAGGGCTGTAGCATGGTCGCTTGATCTCCACAGGTTGCGTCCGTGAGGGGGAATGTCCACAGCCTTGGTACGGTTGCACTGAACGGCAGCCTCATCGAGGCTCAGTCCGTCGACCACCTCATTCAGCGAAAGAAGGCACATCCCGTATGGCACGACGACGCACGAGACGGCCACCCTCCCGACGACAGGCGGACGCCGAGACTCGAGCGAAGCGCGAAGCCCGGGCCGGTTCGGTCAAGGAGGCGGCGCTCGAACTCGAGGGTGTCGTCGAGGAGGCGCTCCCGAACACGATGTTCCGGGTCAAACTCGATAACGGGCATGACGTGCTCGGGCACATCTCCGGGAAGATGCGCAAGCACTACATCCGGATCCTCCCGGGCGACCGGGTCACCGTGGAACTCTCGCCATACGATCTGACGCGCGGGCGGATCACCTACCGCTATAAGTGAGGCGGTTTCTTCAGGGAAGTGGCCGCGAGCGGGCAGCGAGCCAGCGAGCCGGCGGCCCTGGCTGCTAGCCTAGTCTGACCCTGGCAATTGGTCGATTTTACGTTGCGGCTTACAGCCGCGAGAGGAGCATGGTGTCAGTTTCGATCGGCAACATCGTTACCGGCCGGGTCGTGCGTCTGCATGACTACGGGGCGTTCGTCGAGATCGCGCCCGACACGACCGGTCTCGTGCACATCAGCGAGGTCCACCGGGATTTCGTGGAGAACATCCACGCCTACCTCACCGAAGGCCAGGACGTGACGGTCAAGGTGCTCGCCGTCAAGGACGACGGGCGCATCGACCTCTCCATCAAGCGCGCGGACCCTACCTGGGAGGAGGAGGTCCAGCGTCGGCAGTCCACCAAGCCGGACAAGGAGTTCAACTCCCGCCTCCGCAAGTTCATGCACCAGTCCGACATGATTCAGGGAGAGGTCCGGCGCCGGAAGCGCGCGCGCCAGTAGCTCCCGGGCGCTGGACCCTGGGCGGAGCGGGTGGCTCGTCGTGCGGGGCCCAGTTCGCTCTTCCGAGACCGCCCACCTTGGGCCGGTCCCGTTTTCGTCATCGCCCCGGACGTTTCGACCGGGGCGACCGGACGCCAGGCAGGGGTGGATGAGCGCCGACCTCGCGATCCAGTGCGCGGGCATGACCCGCCACTTCGGAGCGCTCCCCGCGGTCTGCGACGTCGATCTTGCCGTCCCCCGCGGAGTCGTCTTCGGCTTCCTGGGTCCGAACGGCGCCGGCAAGACCACCACCATCCGGCTCCTGCTGGGTCTGCTCGCCCCAACGGCGGGAAGCGTGCGGGTGCTTGGCGAGCCGCTGCCCGAGGGCGGCGGCCGGGTGCGCGAGCGCACCGGGACGGTCCTGGAGCAGCACGGCCTGTACGAGGGGCTGTCGGTGCGGGGCAGCCTGGAGTTCGCCGCCGCGTCGTACCGCCTGAGCCGCCGCGCCGCCGCGGAGCGCGTGGAGCGGGTTGTCGGCCGGTTGGGGCTGGCCGACCGCCTCGACGACCGGCCGCAGGTGCTGTCCCGCGGGATGCGCCAGCGCATGTCCGTGGCGCGGGCACTCCTCGGCGACCCCGAGTTGCTGATCCTTGACGAACCCACCAACGGGCTCGACGCCGAGGCCGCCGCCGGGTTGCGGGCGGAGGTCACTGATCTCGCCTCGACGGGCACCACCGTCTTCTACACCACTCACCTGCTCGCCGAGGCCGAGCGGCTCTGCGACCTGGTCACGGTGGTCAAGCAGGGGCGCGTGCTGGCCTCCGGCACGCCTGCCGAACTGCGCCGCCGTGCCCGTGTCGAGCGGGTACGCCTGGAGGGGCCGCGACTGGCTGGCAGGCTCGCCGCGCTGCGGCATGTGCCCTTTCACTGGACGGCCCTCGCGCCCGACGCCGTGCGCCTGACCGTTGACAGCATCGACGACGTTCCACGCCTGGTGGCCATGCTCGTGGCCGCTGGCGTGCCGCTGCACCGCGTCGAGCCCGAAGGACAGACGCTAGAAGCCGCTTTCCTGCGCCTCGTCGGCGTCCAGGAGACGGGACAGCCCGTGGAGGATGCGGCGCCCAGTCGCCTGATCGTGACGTGAGCGCCGAAGACGTGCAGGCGCTTGGAGTGAAATGAGTACCGAAGACGTGCAGCGTAGCTGGAGCCGTGACCTTCCAGAACCGGACTGGTTGGTGGTCGCCCGCAAGGAGTTGGGCGACCTGATCGGGCGCCTCGGCCGCCGGCCGTTAACCCGCACGCTGGGCGTGGTCGCCGTGTTCGGTGTGCTGGTGCCCCTGCGCTTCGACACCGCAGCCAACCTGCCGATGTTCTTCGCCGTGTTCATGGCGTTCCTGCCGGCGCGGTTGGTCGCCATCGACGCCTACGCGGGGGAGCGGGAGCGGGGGACGCTGGAGTCCATGCTCGCCTCCCCGCTGTCGGACCGGGGCATCGCCGTCGGCAAGGTCGTCGCCTCCACCGTGTACGGCTCGCTGCGTGGCTGGCTGTTCCTGGCGATGTGGCTGCTGTCCGCTGCGGTGCTCCGGATCGCCAACGTCGCGCCCGGCGCCCCGGTCCCCTCAGTCCAGGCGACCGCCGGCGTCGTGCTGGCCGCGGTTGCGGTCGCCTACGCGGCTGCGGTCTTCGGTGTGTGGCAATCCGCCTTCGCGCCGTCGGTACGGGCGATCGTGGAGCGCAACGGGCTGCTGCGGCTGATCCTGATCCTCATCGTGTTCTTCGTGGGGCCCTGGCTGCTCGGCCTGCTGAGCCGGGACGGCCAGGCGCCGGCGCTGCCGGTGCCCGGAGCCGGCGGCGTGGTCTCCCTCGACGCGCTGCGCGAAGCCGCGAGCGCCGGTCCCACCGCCGCCTTGATGGGCGGTGCGCTGCTCGTGAGCGCATTGGTCGCGCTGTTGTGGCTCACGATGAACACCCTGCAGCGCTGCCGGCGGGAGTCCCTGGCGCTCGTCACTGCGGTGGGTGAGCAGCGCGTAGCCACGGGGTCACGGCGCGGTCGAGGGCGCCGCTTGGGGTTTCTGCGACCCGGCGCACGCGGAACAACGGGATGAACTCCCGGCATAGCGAGGGATTCCTCGACAGGAAGGCCGAAACATTGCCGAATGTCCAGGCTGTGATCCTCGCCGGTGGGAAGGGCACGCGCCTGAGACCGGTCACGGTGGACCTGCCCAAACCGCTGGTGCCGATCGCCAACCGCCCGCTGGTCGTCCACCAACTGGCGCACCTGGCCGCAAGCGGTATCCGTGACGTCACCCTCGCGCTCGGCTACAACGCGGAGCGCTTTGGTGGCGTCAAGGAGGAGGCCAGCCGCCTCGACCTCAACCTGCATCTGATCACCGAGCCGGCGCCGCTGGGGACGGGCGGCGCGCTGCGCTGGTGCGCCGATGCTGGAGCCTTCGACGACCGCCCGCTGCTGTGGCTCAACGGTGATGTCGTCGCCACTCCCAGTGTCCGCGGACTCCTCGACGTGCACAGCAACCGCGACGCGCTGGTCACGTTCTGGCTGACCTCGGTGCGTGACGTCACCCAGTTCGGCGTCCTGGAACTCGACCAGGACGGCCAGGTCGAGCGCTTCCTGGAGAAGCCCGCCCCGGAGGAGACCGACTCGCACCTGATCAACGCCGGCATCCTGATGCTCGACCCGTCGGTCCTGCACCGCATCCCCCCGGACACGTTCTTCAGCTTCGAGCAGCAACTGCTCCCGGCGATGGTGCGCGAACGCGACCGGCTGTACGGGGTGCTCGACGGCGGTTACTGGCTGGACACCGGCCGGCCGAGGCACTACCTCGGCGCCAACCGGCACGTTCTCGAGGGCCGGGTGGATTGGTGGCCCTATGGCCAGCACACCGAGGACGGCCTGTGGGAAGGCGAGGCGGTCAAGCGCGATGGGGTGATCGTGATCAACCCCGCGGCATTGGGCGACCGGGTCCACCTGGAGCCGGGGGCCAAGCTGTTCGGGCGCACCGTCCTCGGCAATGATGTCATCGTCCGCGCCGGCGCCGCGCTGGAGACCTGCGTGATCTTCGACGATGTCGAGATCGGCCGGGACGCGCAGATCGTCAACTCGATCGTCTGCGCCGGGGCCCGGGTAGGCAACGGGGCCATCCTGCGGGACTCGATCGTGGGGGCCCGCTCGGTCGTGGGCGACCGCAACGAACTCCTGCGTGCGCGGCTGTGGAACGACGTGACGCTGCCGACCGACGTGCTGAAGATCGACCTCTGAGCGCACCGTGCGAATTTCTCAACATGTGCTACAACTAATTGTGTGAGACGCGCTCCCAGTACTTCGCTCGTGGACCTGCTCGGGGAGACCCGTGCACAGGTCGTCGACACCCTGCGGCCGGCGCCCGCGTCGGTCGCGCAGGTCGCCGCGCGCCTGGAGCTCTCGGAGCCGGCGGTGCGCCGCCACCTCCAGGTCCTGGAGCGTGACGGGCTCGTCGTCGCTGAGACCGTACGCCGCCAGGGCCCCGGTCGGCCGACGACGCGCTATGCGCTGTCGGACCGGGCCCGCCGCCTGTACCCCGACCACTCGGCTGACTTCGCCAACGAACTGCTCGACTTCGTCGAGAACGAGCACGGCCGGCACTCGCTGCTGCAGTTCCTGCGCTGGCGGCAGGGCCGCCAGGCGGCGCGGTACGCTGCGGAGTTGGCGGACGTGCACGACCCTGGGGAGCGTGTCGCACGCCTGGCCGAGCTGCTCAGTGCCGACGGGTTCCTTGCCGATGTCAGCGAGACCGTGGGACCGGACGGGCGCCCGCTGCTCAAGTTGCACCAGGGCCACTGCGCGATCTCCGACGTCGCCGCCGAGCACCCGGAGATCTGCGCCTACGAGGCCGCGCTGTTCCAGCGGCTGCTGGGCGGCCGCCTGTCCCGCCGGCTCACGATCGCCGGCGGCGACGGCATCTGTGTCTGCACCATCACGCCCCCTGACAGCATTCCGACCACGACACCAGCGAACGAACCGACATAGGAGCACGGAATGTCCACCAAGGCTGAGGACCTCCAGCTCGGGACCTACAAGTACGGCTGGCACGACGAGCACAAGCCCGTCTTCGAGCCCAAGAAGGGCCTGTCCGTCGATGTGGTCGAGGAGATCTCCGCGCTCAAGGACGAGCCGAAGTGGATGCGAGACATGCGGCTCAAGGCCTACCGCCACTTCGAACGCCGGCCCATGCCCACCTGGGGCTCGGACCTGTCGAAGATCGACTTCAACGACATCTACTACTTCGTCCGGTCAACGGAGAAGCAGG
>WHTC01000393.1 GCA_009379795.1 Nitriliruptorales bacterium
CGGCGGCGGACCCTCGCCCTCCGGCGGCGGACCCTCGCCCTCCGGCGGCGGACCCTCGCCCTCCGGCGGCGGACCCTCGCCCTCCGGCGGCGGACCCTCGCCCTCCGGCGGCGGACCCTCGCCCTCCGGCGGCGGACCCTCCATCTCCGGATGTCCAGGGCTGTTCACCGGGAGGATCGCCTCGGGGTTGAACACGACGGTGCCGTCCTCCTCCACCGTCATCTGCGAGAAATAGCTGGGGACCTGGAAGCTGACCGTGTGCCCCCCGACGAAGCTCCACGTGATCGCCTCCCCGGCGTTCACCTGAATCGTCTCAGGGATGAACTCGCTGACGATCGCGTTAACGCTCTCATCAGGGGCCATCCATCCCGCCAGCGGGGGCTCGTACGTCTCGCCCTCGAACTCTGTCTGTCCGGCCTTCGCCGCCTCATAGGCCTCGATCAGCGGGCGGGCGGCCTCCTCGATCTCGGCCTGTGCCTGCCGCGCGACCTCCGCCTCGGACGGGATCTCCTCGTCCTGGCCGAGGACGTTGATGGTCCCCGCCTGGAACGGGCCGTGGAGGTTGCAGCAGTAGTTGTAGACGCCCGGCTCGATGTCGCTGGCGAGTTGGACGGTGAACTCATTGCCCTGGGGTCCCTCGTAGGGGATGAAGCCGGAGTTGTAGTAGCTCTGGCGGCCGTTGAACGGTGGCTGCGCCTGGTCCGCGTCAGCGCACGGGGTGGCGGGGTCCTCCGGCGGCCCGCCCTCGTCGAGGTAACAGGGCTGGGCGGCGTTCTGGTTCGTGAACTCCTCAGGATTCTCCGACAGCATCCACGGCAGGTCCTGTAGCGCGGCGTCGAACTGCTCGAAAACCTCCGGCGGGACCTCCTCCTCGGGCACCTCGCCGTACTCTTCCAGCAGCGGGCCGACGACCCCCATCATCTCATCGACCATCGTGCCCATGGTCACCGAGTGCGCCTCGCCGGTCCAGTGCTGGCGGAACTCGATGGTGTCCCCCGCACGGACCGTGATGTCGCGCGGGAAATACAGCAGGAACGAACTCGCGACCTCGTCGTGGACGTAGTCGACGAGAACCTCGCGGGTCGCGGCGCCCGAATCGTCCGCCGCGCACGAGGTCGCGAGCAGCGCGAGTCCGACGAAGCCGAGCAGGCCAAGCAGCTTGATGGTCATGGCGTCTTCCTTGGGGCGACAAGTCCCCATGCGCGGGCGGGGTAAGCCAGGCGAAGAAACGGGCGCTCATGGCAGCTCCAGCGCCTGCACGTTTTCGGCGCTCATGTCGCGGGAGGGATCCGGTAGGCGGTGACGGGGGCTCGGCGGCCCTTGACCAGTTGAGCCTCCAGCGGAACGGCGTCCACAGGGAGGGACAGACCCGCATATGTTGCCTCACTCAGCACGGTTTCGCCACTCTCAGCCCACTGTTGGATACGCTGCGTAAGGTTCACGGTATCGCCAACGACCGAGTACTCCAGGCGCTCGTCGGAGCCGAGCAGGGCGGCCGCGACTTTGCCGGTCGACAGCCCGATGCCCAGGCCGAACGGCTCCAGGTCCTCAGCTTCCCAGCGCCGGTTGACCGCGGCCTGCGCATCGTGCATGGCCCGCGCGGCCGCGACCGCACGGTTCGGGTGGTCCGCCTGCGGTACCGGCGCGCCGAACACGCCCATCACGGCGTCACCGACGAACTGCATCACGGTGCCACCGGCGTCGATCAGCGCGTGATTCATCTCCGCCCGATGGGCGTTGAGCTGCCGCGCGAGCACGCTCAGATCCGTACGCTCGGCGATGGAGGAGTACCCGCGGATGTCGGACATCAGAACGGTGACCTCCAGTTCCTCGGTCTCGCCGATCCGCCTGCCCTCGGCGCGCAGTTTGTCCGCGATCCCTCCGGGCAGCAGGCGACTGAGC